>DATHMY010000202.1:0-28815 GCA_035486535.1 Candidatus Acidiferrum sp. | reverse complement strand
CGGCACTGACCGCGTTTCTCACGATGGTCGTTGCGGTGCCGCTCTCGATGATGGTGGCGCTGTCGCTGGTCTACCGCATTCCGCGGCAGATTCGACCGCTGGCCAATGCGTTGGTGGAATTGATGGCCGGTGTGCCCTCGGTCGTGTACGGACTGTGGGGTTTGGTCGTACTCGTGCCATGGATCGCGAGTTCGGTTGCGCCATGGGTGACTGGGCATCTCGGGTTCGTTCCGTTCCTGGGTGGATCGGGCGGCAGCGGTAACGGGCTTGCCGCATCGGTGTTCATTCTTGCGCTGATGGTGATTCCGATCATGGTGGCGACGACACGCGACGTGATTCTCGCGCAGTCGTCGGCGATCTTTGAGGCAAGCATGGCGTTGGGAAGCACCAGTTGGCAGGCGATGACGTGGGCGGTGGTACCGAGCGTTCGCAACGGCATCGTGGCTTCGGTATTGCTGGCGTTTGGTCGCGCGCTGGGCGAAACGATGGCCGTACTGATGGTCTGCGGCGCTGCGATCAATACATTTCCGCAGAACGTGTTTTCGCCGGTCAATACGATCGCGGCGGTGATCGTGTCGCAACTCGAGTCGGCGCTCACCGACGCGACCGGGATGGCGCAGCGTTCACTCGCCGAATTGGCGTGCATACTGTTCGTCATTACGCTGCTAGTGAATATCATCGCTCGCAGTATCATGCGCGGCGCCGATCGCCGCGAGGGACACGGATAGTGGCGAAGCTTTCCGGCGGTCTGGCGCCGCAGACCTATGCCAGCCGCGCGTGGTGGTCGGTTTCGGTCGCGTGCCTGGTCGCGGTGATCGGCGTGCTCTTTGCAATCTTCGCCTTCGTGCTTGCGCGCGGTATCCCGGCGCTCAAACCGCAAATCTTCTTTACGCCGACGCACGGTATCGCGGGCGGTCTCTCCAACGCGATCGTCGGCACATTCATGCTGGTCTTCATCGGCCTGGCGCTCGTCATCATCATTGGTCTGGGAACCGCGATTTGGACGGTCGAGTTCGCGCCACCATGGGGCAAGCGCGTCATTCGCTTCATGGTCGACGTGTTGGCGGGCGTGCCGTCGATCGTCGTCGGCTATTTTCTCTACGTCGCGCTGGTGGAACAGGCCGGGTGGGGATTCTCGCTGATCGCCGGATCGCTGGCGCTCGCGATCTTCATGCTTCCGTATGTCGTGCGCGCTGCGGACGTGTCGCTCACCAATGTGCCCACCGCACTCAAAGAAGGCGCGGTTGCACTGGGCGCGCGGCCGGCAATGGTGATCACGTCGATCAACTTTCCCTTTGCGCTGCCCGGCATTCTCACCGGCGTCTTGGTCGCGACCGGCATCGGGCTGGGTGAAACGGCGCCGCTGATTTACACCGCGGGCTGGTCGAATTATCTCCCGACACTTTCGCCGACGCACTCGCCGGTCGGCTACCTGACGTACGTCGTTTGGACCTACATCAGCCAGCCTTTCGAAGAGTCGCATCAGCTCGCGTACGCTGCCGCGGCGCTGCTCATGATCTTCGTCTTCCTGACGAACTTGCTCGCGCGCAGCTTCGTTGAATACAAACTCGGCGGTAATCGCGGGCGGAGTTAGACGCAGGTGGCTGAAGAAGCGTCGCGCGCGTTAATTCCATTGTCATCCTGAGCTGATTCAATGAGATCATGCGAACGCTGATCGTAAGTGCGCTGCTGTTTTTGATTGCCGGGGCGAGTGCCGTGCCGGCTGCCGGCGACCGTGGTACGCCGGTGTTTGCGGTCGTGATGACGCGGCACGGCGTGCGCAGTTTCACCAAGACGCCGGCGGAATATCGCTGGCCCGATTGGTCGCCGGTCGCGCCGGGCTATCTCAGCGCGCACGGCTACACGCTGATGAGCTATCTCGGTCGCTATTATCGGCAGTACTTTTCGTCGATCGGGCTGCCGATGGGGTGCACGACCGGCGGCACGTACGTGTACGCGGATCTCGATCAGCGCACGCTGGAAACCGGCCGTGCGCTCATCGACGGCGCATGCGGTTCGCCACAAGCGCTGCCGCTGTATCACGCGGCGACGACCGGAGCCGGCACGAGCGATTCTCTCTTCGACGGTGCCGATTGGCTGATTCCCGCGGGAAAAGTCGATACCGCCGCCTCACGCGCGGCCGTTGCGGCGGTGGCGCCGAATCCGCCTGGCGCAATCGTAACGCAGCACGCGGCGGAATTCGCCGCGCTGCAAGCGCTGCTCGATGCGCGATGTTCGGGTAGCTGCGCGCCCGCGAACGGCGGCCCCAGCGACATCACAGCGAAGCCGGGTGCCCTCGCTGAGCTGCGCGGTCCACTCGACGCCGGCTCGGGCTATGCAGAGTCGCTCTTTCTCGAACAGGCCGAGTGTGCACCGGCGATCGATTCTACCAAGCTCGCGATGGCGATGAGGTTGCACGTCCTTGCCTATGACGTCAACGCGCGCAACGCCTATAATCCGTTGGTGAAGGGCGGAAACATATTCGCGCATATTGTTGGTTTGCTGGAGGCCAAGGCTGGTCGGCCGCATCCCGACGTAAGCGTCCCCGATGTCGCACGCATGAATGTCGTGGTGCTCTCAGGCCACGATACTCAGCTTGGTGCCCTCGGCGGCATTCTCGACGCGCACTGGGGGCTCGGCAACGGATTAGTTGCCGACGACATGCCGCCCGGTGGTGCGCTTGTTTTCGAACTGTATCGCCTGCGCGACGATTCGTATCGAGTGCACGTGCACTTCGTTTACGAAACGCTGCCGCAATTTCGTAGCAATGCGGCGATAGCGGGCGGGATCGCGATTAGCCCGGTGACGATGCCGGGTTGTGATGGGAGTGACTGCAATCTGCCGCTCGCGCAGTTCGCCGCGCTCGCGCATCGCTTAGCGCAGCGCGGGTTCGTGCAACATGATTGGACCAAGGCCAGCGACACACCGTCCGATTTGGCACCGCTTGGCGACCCGGTCTGGAGCCACTGCTAGGGAAGGTGCATCGTTGCGCGCAGAAAACGGTCGTGGAGCGATGGCGGCAGCAGCGCGATTGCGGCACCGAGCCGCGCCGGCAAACCGATGATGCGGTGCGCTTTGGGCTTACGATCGGTCAGCGCATGTACGATCGCATCGGCAATCACCGCGGGCGGTAAGCCGCTGCGTTCTTCGCCCTCCGTCGCGCGCACGAGATTCTCGATCGCCGTGCGATAGTAGTCCGGCGCGTTTGCGGGCAACCGCGCCAACATCGCGTCGCGCATCGCGCGTCCCTTGCGCCAAATCGGCGTCGCAACCGATCCCGGTTCGATCAAACAGACATCGATCGCCGACGGTTTGAGTTCGATGCGGAGCGCATCGGCAAATGCGCGAAGTGCGAACTTCGAGGCGCTGTACGCCGCGAGATACGGCACGGCCAGTCGGCCCGAGACGGATCCGACGAAGACGATGCGCGAGGGCTGCAGGCGTAGCAGCGGAAGCGCCGTTTGCGTTAGCGCAATCGCGCCGAAGCAATTGACTTCGAACTCCGCGCGCAGGGCGTCGAGGGACAACGATTCGACGGGGCCACCGAGTGCGACGCCGGCGTTGTTCACCAGACCGGACAGCGCAACGCGGTCGGCGCGCACCAGGTTAACCGCGGCCTCGATCGATGCCGCGTCGGTCACGTCGAGTTGCACCGCGCGAACGTTGCCATGGAGTCCTGCGATGCGTTCGGCGTCGGCCGTCGTGCGCACGCCGGCGTAGACACGCATGCCCGCGCGCGTCGCTGCGAGCACGGTCGCCTCGCCAATACCGGTCGAGGCGCCGCTAACGAGGATCGCGCGCACGTTCAGCTCGAGCATCGCGGTTGAGGCGTTGCTGGATTTTCGGGTGTCCGAACACGAGGTCCCAGAACCACGGAAACGCGCGAACGAGCATCACCGGCAAGATGTAGCGTTTGGGGACGATGCGAACGCGACGCGGACGACGAACTGCATCGACGATCGCGTCGGCTACGACTTCCGGGCCGGGTAATCCATCGCCCATCGCGGCGTTCATCGGCGTGCGCACGAAGCCCGGCTCGATCAGCGTCACGCGCACACCGTCGGCGCGCACTTCACGGCGAACGGTATCGCTCAGGCCCCGCATGCCGAACTTGGAGGCGGAGTACATGCCCATGACGCCGGCTTCACCAGCGATCGAACCGACGTTGACGATCGAACCGCGGTGCTGCGCCTTCATGACCGGGAGCACCGCGTGCATCAGCCGCGCCGCGCCGAGCAAGTTCACGCCGAGCACGCGCTCGAGCTCATCATCGGTGCTGTCGCACAGCGATGGTCTGGACCCAATGCCGGCAACGTTCGCCAGCACGTCAATGCGGCCAAAGGTCGCAAGCGCGGTAGCGATCAAACGATCGATGTCGGCACGGACGCGCAGATCGACCGCGACCGCAACGGCCTGTACGCCATTGCGATGCGCTTCGGTCACCAACGCATCGAGCTGTGGGCGTTCGTCATTCAGAGCAGCGAGGATCAGGTTCGCACCCTTGCGCGCAAACGCGCGCGCCGTTGCCGAGCCGATCCCACCGGAGGCGCCGACGATGATGACCGCGGCGCCGTTCAATCGCACGGCCGGTTATGCGCGCGCGAAAGAACGCACCGTCGCGCGTATCTGATCGACGGCGTTCGCTGCACCGAGCACGAAGCGCGCGAGCGTCGGTACGACGCGCGGCCGAAGCAGGCGCGGATCGAACGACGCCATGTAGACAGAGTTTTCTTCCAAGCACGCTTGGATGAACGTCTGCAGCGTCAGGCCGGTGAAGATTTCGCCGGCGGCCGCCATGCCTTTGTCGGACGTGTTGGTCGCGCCGGCGCGTCCGACGGTCTTCTTGAGCGCACGCAAGTAGCCGATGGCGGTCGGCAGTACTTGCAGCGGAGGCGCGCCGTAGCCGCGTATGCAGCGTTCGTACGTAATCCAGTTCACGAAGAAGACGATGTGGCGCGCTTCTTCGTACATCACGCGCGCGAAGAGCGAGATCAGCGAATCGGGAAGAAAGCGGACTTGGCGCGCGATGCGGAAGATCCCGAATCCCGCGAATGAGTCCAGGCATTCGTTGTAGCCGAAATCGATAAATGCTTGCCTTCCACCGTAGGCCTCGGGTGGCCCAGCCTCGCCTTCGAGGCCATAACGCTCGACCAGTGTGGCAAGCATGCGCCCGTGACGATCCTCTTCGTAGCCCTGCAAGCGTAGCGTTTGCACGATCAGCGGGTCGGTTTGCGATTGCGCAAACGACTCCAGCGTGGCGCCGGCGTTGACCTCGACCTGCAGCGCCATACTCCACACCGGGATCGAGCGCAAGATCGCGAGCGACGCCTCATCGAGTTCAGGCCAGGGAAGCTCGCGCGGCTCGTAGACCTCGTGCGTGTCGATGAAGGAGCGGCAAAATAGCTCTTTGTGTTCAGGGGTTCCGATTTGCATGGACTCGCCCTTTCGACTCTTCGGTCTAATGCCTTTCCGCGGGGAGGATTGCCGCGGCGTCGCACCATAAAACATCGATGCTCTTACCATATGAACCGCATGGTCGCCCGCACCGGTGCAGTCGTATTCATGGCCGCGCTGCTACTCGCGCCGTGGATCGCCGGTGCTCAGAATCTCGCAGGCCCACCGCAGCTAACCGCTGCGCAAGTTGGCTCTACCGTCGAGGATGTGTCCGTCGAAACCTACGGCGTGCTGCGGCCCGCGACGGTTCGGCGTTACCTTTCCGTCAAACCCGGCATGCGCTTGTATCAACAAGCGGTCGATCACGACTTTGCGAATCTCGCGCGTCTGGGTGCGTACCAGACGCGGCTCAGCGTACTCGGTGGGGCGGCGACCGGGACCGTCCGGCTGTTGTGGATTGTTCAATCGAAGTGGGTGAAGCCCACCGACCATCCGTTCTATCGCGACGCTCCGCTGACGGCCTCGATTCAAGGGGTCGGCTTCATTTTAACCGCGCCGCCGATGGATTCGCACGGCGGGAATTTTTCCGCTTACACGCAGCTCAGTAAGCGCGCGAACCTGGCCCGCCTGCTCTATACCGAACCGCTGACCGTGAATCCCAACAGCGGCGTTGCATCATCGGTTGTCGTCGACACCTTCGGCGGGAGAGGCGTCTTTCGCGCCAGCGAGCCCGAGGCTGTCAACGTGTATAGCTGGACGGCGGGCGAAGAAGCGCTCTTTCTGACGCAGCGTGATAACGGTTCGCAATTCGAAACAGGCATCCGCGTCGCACACACGAGCAACGAGCTTTCGTCGAATCTCGTCGCACCCTCACTGTATCCGACGAACGTGTCGTGGGCACGCACGACGCAGCTGCTCGCCGGCTTGACGCACGGCTGTACCGTGCCGGCGACGCGCTGGTATCCGCCGAACTGCGACATGCAGTACCGCTTCTCGGTCACGGACGCGATCGGCGGCTTGGGCGCGACCTCGACGTATCAAGTATATTCCGGTGATATGGCGCGCTACGTAGCGGTCGGCAGTTCGACGCTGGCAGTGCACGCGAGCGCGGTGCGCACGGGAGGTGTCGTTCCCGACAGTTTCTTGGTGTGCGCGACCGTGCGCGGCTATCCCAAGTCGTTTTGCGGCACCGATGCGGAAGGCATTACCGCCGAGTATCGCATCAACGATCAGAAGGATCCCAAGATGGAGTTCGTGGTCTTCACTGAAACCGCAGCGAGCCGCGTGCGTCAGAGCGAGAACAGTTACGCAACGCCATATTTTTCGTGGCACCCGGACACCGGTGTCGGCGTGATGTTCCATCTGCTGCGCATCGACGTTGCCGATGGGAAGGAAGGCATGCGCCTCACCTTCGAGCTTCGCGGCCAGACGTTCTGAGAGCCGCCGCGATGAAATGGTGTGCGTGGTAGGGATTGAACCTACGACCCCCACCGTGTCAAGGTGGTGCTCTCCCACTGAGCTACACGCACATAACGCCCTTGCGGGCTCGACCGAATATAGCAGAGGGCTACGGCGGCGTCAAACGATTATTCTCGGGGGCGTGGCGCACCTGCGGGGGAGCGCCGCGTGGAGTCGAAGCGCCGCCTCATGGAGCAAGGGACGTTCGTAGAAGAAGTCTTACGTATGCCGTCGCCCGCGCCGCGCCCGCAGGCGTTGGCCTGTTCGGGCGAGCGGCTCTGGATGGGTTCGTGGGAGACGGATCGCATCTACGGCATCGATCGCGCACATTTCACGGTCTTTGAAGAGCGCTCGGCACCGGGCAAGCCGGTTAGTCTGGTTGCGGTCGGCGAAGAGCTGCGCGGTGTCGTGAGCGAGGGCGGCGAGGACGACCATCGCTTTATTCGCCGCTACATTCCCGGGCATGGCTTCAAAGAGCACGATAAGCTCGCGTGCCCCGACGACACCGGGTCGTTCCTTGCCTACGACGGCGAGGCGCTATGGCTCAGTCAGCGCTACAATGGCCGGATTTACCAACTCGACTCGAATGCGCGCATTCGGCGTGAGATTCAGTCCGACGGCCAGATTCTCGGCATTACTTTCGTCGATGGCACGCTCTATGCGTCGCTGTGGTTCGGGAAGGATGGCGGCCCCAAACTCGGCCGGGTTGACGGCGATCGCGTCGACGTGATCGCATCGCTCCCGTTTACCGCCGTCTCGCTCGCGCACGATGGCCACCGCTTTTGGTGCAACGACCCGAAGACCACCTCGATCGTCGCCTTTACGATCTAGATAAACGAACGCTGCGGGCCCTTCTCGTATTCGTCGATCCGGTTGCGCCATTCTTGCGGAATCTCGATCGTCCGGTGATTCAAGAAGTCATACGCGACGACGGTGGTGGTTCCGTGGGCGGCGCGTGCATTGTGCGTGACGCTCCAGATCTCGTAGCTGTAATCGAGCGACTTTGTCCCGATCCGCGACACGCGAACGCCGACGGCGATGGCTTCACGGTATTTGAGCTGGCGCTCGTACGTGAAATTGATGTTGGCCTGGATCATGCCGCGTTCGCTGGTGATATCCGAGCGCATCACGGTCGCGAAATATTCGGTGCGCACCATTTCGCACCAACGAATATACGCGACATTGTTGACGTGCTGCAGCATGTCAATGTCGGAAAACGGGATCGTGAAACGCGTCACGAGCTTGAAGTCTTCGAGCATGGGCTGGCCGATTCGACCGAGGTCGCTGGACAACATGCCCTTGGGTAGGATAAACTCTCGGCTTGTCCAATGCTTGCGGGCCGGTCGCGGACCGGGGGACGGGGGCGCGTAGCTCAGTGGGAGAGCATCCGCTTCACACGCGGGGGGTCGTTGGTTCAATCCCAACCGTGCCCATGTCTTAAACTTCAAGAGCGCCGGTATGGCGCTGTAGCTCAGTTGGTTAGAGCGCCGCCCTGTCACGGCGGAGGTCGTGGGTTCGAGCCCCATCAGCGTCGCCACTTTCTAAAAGAGGGGCGCTCCGCGCAAGCGAGAGCGCCTCTCCTGCGCCAAGGTAGCTCAGTTGGTAGAGCGCGCGCCTGAAAAGTGCGGTGTCGCCGGTTCGATCCCGGCCCTTGGCACCATGCGTGGAAGGCCCGGCCGTAGGCCGGGCCTTCGTCTTGCCGAAAGGCTCCGAAATGAACTGTTTCTCTCGTGCGATCGTCGTCATGTTGGCGGCGCTGTTCTCGGTGTGCGTCGCGGCCTCGGCGTCGTCTGAACTTAAGGTAGCCTCGGACGTCTCGTACGCTCCCCTGGAGTTCTACGGTCCCAGCCACCAAATGGAAGGCTTCGACGTCGATCTCGCGCACGCGCTAGCCGGGCAATTGGGCGAGCCGGTTGCGATCAGCAACCACACCTTTGACGAGGTGCTGCATGCCGTGCGAGCCGGCACGTTTGATGTCGGGATCTCGGCGATCTCCGACACGCGCGCGCGAGAGACCCAGGTCGATTTCGTCGACTACCTGCTTGCCGGAAGCGGCATGCTCGTGCCCGCGGGAAATCCGAAACACATCTTCGACGTGAGCGGGCTGTGCGGGCTACGCGTCGACGTGCAACGCGGCACGTCGCAAGAGACCGAGCTCAACGAAACGTCGACGCACTGCGCCAGCATCGGCCTAGCACCGATCAAGTTGGTCGAATTCGCGACCGACGACCAAGCCTTCGATGCATTCAAAGAAGGGAAGTCCGACGTGCACGTCACCGATTTTCCGGTGGTCGCATATCTTGCTAAGACCAATGGCCACAGTTACGAAGTCGCCGGACGTCAATTCGATCTAGTCCCGTATGGCATCGCGGTACCCAAAGGCAACGCTGAGCTGCGCGCGCGCATCGTCGCCGCACTGCACGCCGTGATCGCTGATGGTACCTACGATGCGCTCTTGAAGAAGTGGGGACTCGAGCAGGGCGCGCTTCGCAGCGCGCCCATCAATGCCGGGACGTTGTTCAGTAAGTAGTTACGCCAGGTTCTTTTTGAGAAACTCGACCGAGCGACCCCAGGCGAGCTTGCCCAGTTCCGCGTTGTAGTGCCCGAGGCCGGCGTGGCCGGGCTGGTTGGGATTGTGGAACGCGTGCTTTGCATCGTAGCGGTAGAACTCGTGCGGTACGCCTGCTTCCTTGAGCCGTTTTTCGATCACGTCCACCCCCGCGATGGTGAAGTGCTCGTCGTGAAGCGCCCAGTGCCCTTGGAACGGGATCTTGATCGTGCCGACGTCGCCGGCTTCGGACGGCGGGTACCCATAAAACGACACCGCTGCGTCGAATTCAGGGTCGTACATCGCGGCTAAGATCGTGAGTGCTCCGCCCATGCAGAAACCGATGACGCCGACTTTCTTTGAACCGGTCGCCTTGAGATATTGCGCAGCGCCGCGTGCATCTTGCGTCGCAGCGTCGCCGAAGTCGAGCCCCTGCATCAGGTGGTTGGCTTCGTCGCCGACGGCTGCCACGCGTCCGCGATAGAGATCGGGAACTAGCACGCGAAAGCCCGCGGCGGCAAGTTCGTCGGCGGTGTGCTTGATGTGATCGGTGACGCCCCACCACTCTTCGAGCATGACGACGCCGGGCACGTTCGCTGCGCCGGAAGGCGCCGTGTAGTATCCCGGTGCCGTCTTTCCGTCCGGACGCGGAAACTCGATCATGTCACCCAACTGCGACTCCTTCCTCAGCATCCTGGCGATCAAGGTTCTCGATCTTTTCGATTAACAGCCAGTCGTTTGCCCGCGTGATGTGGTCCTTCGGCACGCGTCCGCGCAGCCACGTTAGAAGTTCTTCGTCCGTCCTATACTTTCCAATCGCGCCTTCGAATTCGCTCGGTGTGACGCCCCAGCGCTCCATGACCCCCTTGTCCATTGGGCACGGATAAATGTAGTCGAAGATCGTGCCGGCGGCGGCGGCACGCGCTTTATCGGAGACCCGTTTGAGCCACAGCACGCCGTCAATAGCATCGCGACCGCGCCGTGGGAAGGTCTTGCCGTCTCGAAAATCAGTAGCCATACCCGTTAGAACGCACGCGGGCCGAAGGCGGTTGCCGGGTACGCGCGAACCGAACGCCGCGTGAAGGATCGTTATCAGGCCCGTATCGCGGTGCTCTTGGCGGTGTTGCTCTATATCGCGCTGCCGTCCAGGCTGACGTTCGGTCCGGTCTGGGCCGTGCCGGTCCTCGTGGCCCTTTTCTTGGTCCCGCTCGTTGCGATGACGCCGACAAGCACGCGCGACCTGCACGTGATGCGCGCCCTCACCATCGGCCTGATCGCGGGCCTGAATTTTTTCAACGTCGCCTCGGTCGTGCTGCTGATCAACGATCTCATCAACGTCCATGCGCGCGGGCATCTCAATTTGACCGCGCAAGAGCTGCTCTCGTCGGGCGGGTTGATTTGGCTGACCAACGTCATCGTTTATTCACTGTGGTTCTGGGAACTCGACGGCGACGGACCATTCGATCGCGAGCGGTTCCCCTCGGCCTGCGAAACGCCATCGATCGACTTTCTCTTTCCGCAGATGTCGATCGACCCCAATCGCGTCACCGGCGTCAACCCGCGCACCTGGAAGCCGATGTTCCTTGACTACGTGTATCTCTCGTTCACCAACGCGCTCGCGATAAGTCCGACCGACGTCATGCCGCTCACGCGCACCGCGAAGATGGTGATGCTGGCCGAGTCGCTGATCTCATTCGTTACCGTGGCGCTGATCTTGGCGCGCTCGGTGAATATCCTCAGTTAGGCG
The DNA here is from genome assembly GCA_035486535.1 of Candidatus Acidiferrum sp. GTDB lineage: Bacteria > Vulcanimicrobiota > Vulcanimicrobiia > Vulcanimicrobiales > Vulcanimicrobiaceae > Aquilonibacter. The sequence continues at coordinate 17,668 of DATHMY010000202.1, read as the reverse complement.
GAGACGGCCTGGGCGTCGGCGTTGGCACCGGGTCGTCGAGGAAGGTGGCATAGTCGTGCTGGAATGCGCTTGGCGGGATTTGCAAATCGCCTCGAAATGGGAGATCGAGTTCGGCGATCACGACGAAGATCGCGCCAATGACGGCACCCATCGCCGCAGTCATGATAAAGTGCGCGCGCACATCCTCAACGTAGAAGAAATACGACGAACCGAGTGTGACGGCGGCGACGAAGATCATCATTACCCACAGAAGCGGTGGCACCGTTTGCTGATTTTGAAAAAGCCGGTTCCCGCGTGCATCCATGAACGCATGCGCGTGTTGCAGCGCGTCGGCTTGTGCCGTTTGCTGCCCCAGCGTCTTGGGATTATACGATTCAATCAGCGTCACGACTTCCAGCGCGGAGCGGTGGGAGGCGTGGCTGTCTAAGCCAAGGCGCATCAACGGCCACTCCTGGTCTACGACGACGTCGACATAGTGCTCGATGGCGGCGTGCGTACGATCGCGCAGTGGCTGCGGAAAGACCGAGACCTCGTGATACAGATTGGCGATCTCGTCGGATTCGCTCTGCACGATCTGCGCCGATTGGTCGTACTCTTGCCAGACGGTGATGACCATAAAGGAAAGCATGACCGCCAAGATCGTTCCTAGCGTCGCCATGATCGGTCCCGCAAAGTCGTTTGCGGCCGCGCGGAGTTTGCCGGTGCGCGGGCTGCGCGCGAGCATTAGACCGGCCGCCGCGAACGCGCTCGTGCCACCGATAAAGAGGATGCACACCAGCCAGGCAGGGATCTCGTACACCCACGTCATCACGGGCAGCACTTCCGCCAGGACGCGTCGCGGCCTGCACCGAATCGGCGGCCTGCCGTGGTTCGCGGGTATGATGTAATGGTAGCCTGCGACCTTCCCAAGGTTGATGCGTGGGTTCGATTCCCACTACCCGCTCCAGCAACCACGGCGACGGATTGATTGTTGGGACCAGTGCGGCGACGTAGCCAAGTGGTAAGGCAGGGCTCTGCAAAAGCCCCATTCGGCAGTTCGAATCTGCCCGTCGCCTGAATATCTCCCCCATGCGCATAGTTGTCGTAGGTGCCGGTGCCATCGGTGGGTTCATCGCCGCCGCACTCGCGCGGGCCGGCATGGACGTCGGCGTCGTCGCTCGCGGCGCGCATCTCGACGCGATACGGCGCGACGGCATCACCCTCGTTCAAAGCGACCTCGGAACGTTTTCCGCGCGCGTCGATGCCGGCGACGATCTACGGACGCTTGCGCCATTCGATCTGGCGCTCCTCACCTTCAAGGCGCATCAATGGCCGGCATTCATGCCGCAATTTGCCGGCGCGGTCGCGAGCGGCATGGCGATCGCGACCCTGCAGAACGGTGTGCCGTTTTGGTTTCGACGCGAGCCGCCGCTGGGCACCGTCGATCCCGGCGGCGCGATTGGGGCGCTCTTTCCCGATGAGCGCGTCATCGGCGGCGTCGTGCACGTCTCGGGCCACATCGTCGAACCCGGAAAGATCCATCAAAGCGGTGGTGGGCGCTACATCCTCAGCGCGCTCCATCCTGCGATGGACGAGCGACTCGCTCAGTTGGCCGACGCCATGCGCGCGGCGGGGTTGAACCCCGAACTAGAAGCGAACATTCGTCACTTTACCTGGCTCAAGCTAATCAATAACGCTAGCCTCAATCCGGTGAGTACGCTCCACCAGCTTACCATCCATCAAATGCTCAGCGATCCAGTCACCCGCGAAGAAGTGCGCGACCTGATGCTGGAAACGCTGGCCGTCGGGCGCGCCCTGGGCGTCATCGAAGACGTCGACTTGGACGCGCGGATGGCCTACGCGCAGCGCCTCACCGACGTTCAGACGTCGATGCTCCAGGATGCGCTTGCGCATCGACCGCTGGAACTCGATCCGATCGTCGGCGCGGTCGTCGAGCTGGGCGAAGATCTCGGCGTCGCCGTTCCGCATCTACGGGCCGTTTACGACGAGCTGCGTGCGCGAACGGCCGCTACCTCGTGAAGATCGGCGAGCTCGATGGCGTCGGGCCGAAGAGCGTGCCGCTCTTTCGTGAGCTTGGCATCGAAACGTCGCGCGATTTGCTGGACTACCTCCCGTTTCGCTATGAAGACTTGCGCTATCCAACGCTATCGACGGCATTGGGATCGACCGGCGGCGAGGAGAACGCGGTGGGCGTCGTCGAGCACGTGAAGGAACGTCGCGTCCGCGGCCTCGAGATCGTCGAAGTGCGTCTACGCGACGACGCCGGTGAATTCACCGCTAAATGGATCGGCCGCAATCGCTACGTCTATGGTCGTTTTAAGGAAGGCATGCGTCTCTTCGTACGCGGACGAGTCGAGCGGACACTTGCGGGCGCGGCAATCAACGTCGCGCACTACGCGCAGTTGCGCGACGGCGAGGTGTATCAGGGCGACATGGTGCCGGTCTATCGTGCGAGCAAGGACCTCACGACGCGCAAGATCGCTGCGGTCGTTCGCAAGAACCTGGCGCGGCTGCTCGATGAAGCGGGCGATGACCCGCTGCCCGACGACGTGCGCGCGCAGACTGCGTATCCCGCCCTGCGTGATGCGTATCGTGCGGTCCATGCGCCCAAAACCCCGGAGGAAGCGCAAGCGGCGCGCGAGCGCTTCATCTACACCGAATTCCTCGTGCTTGCCGCCGGCGCGCAGATGCGACGCGCGCAGCGTGAACGCTCGCACGATGCGAGCGCGTTGACGATCCCGCATGACCTGCTCGAGCAGTTTGCGGGGTCGGTCGGATTCGCCCTGACCGGCGCGCAACGACGGGCGATCCGCGAGATTTGGGACGACATGGCGCGCGATGTGCCGATGAATCGTCTCCTGCAAGGCGACGTCGGCAGCGGTAAGACGCTGGTCGCCGCTGCGGCGATTGTATTGGCCGCGCGCAACGGCATGCAGTCGGCGCTGATGGCGCCGACCGAAATTCTCGCCGCGCAACACGCGAGCAAGCTCGCTCCGCTGTTATTGCCGTTCGGGGTGACGGTCGAAGCCGTGTTCGGTAGTCAGGCAGCCAAGGCTCGCAGCGCTGCTGAAGGCCGCCTCGCAAGCGGCGAGGCGCTCCTGGCGGTCGGCACGCACGCGCTGATTACCGGCAGCGTCGATTTCGCGCGCTTGGGCCTGGTGATCATCGATGAACAGCATCGTTTCGGCGTCGAGCAGCGCGCGCGACTGCGCGCAAAGGGCGTGGCGCCGCACACGCTGCACATGACCGCGACACCGATTCCTCGCACGCTCGCGCAGTCAGTCTATGCTGATCTCGATCTGTCGATTATCGACGAGCTTCCACCCGGACGCACGCCGATTGAAACCTACGCCATTCGCAACAGCCGGCTCGAGCGTGCGTACGAGTTCGTCGAAGCCAACGTCGCGCGCGGGCATCAAGCCTACATCGTTGCGCCGGCTATCGACGAGGAGAGTGAGCTGACCAGTGTCGTCGCCGAAGCCGAGCGATTGAAGAACGACGTATTCCCGCAGCGTCGAATCGGATTGCTGCACGGGCGACTGTCGAGTCGCGAGAAGGACGAGGTCATGGGCCGCTTCGTCCGCGGCGAGATCGACATCTTGCTCGCCACGACGGTGGTCGAAGTCGGCGTCGACGTTGCCAACGCCAGCGTGATGGTCGTGCTCGATGCGCAGCGCTACGGGCTCGCGCAGTTGCACCAGTTACGCGGACGTGTAGGCCGCGGCGCAGCGAAGTCGTTCTGTCTGCTCGTCTACCCCGACGATGCCGGCGAAACGGAACGTCTGGGCATTCTCACCGATTCTACCGACGGCTTTGCGATCGCTGAAGCTGATCTACGTTTGCGCGGTGCGGGTGAGTTCGCTGGGACCGTGCAATCCGGCGCGGCGGATTTATGGATCGCCGATCTGGTGCGCGACATCGATATCTATCGTGCGGCTAAGGCGCAAGCACAGGCGATCATTGCAGACGATCCGGCGTTGCGCCGGCCGGAACATGCGGCGCTGCGTGTGGCGCTCGAGCGTGCGCCCTCGACCCGAGCGCTCGTCCTCTCCTCTTAAGGAACGCAAGAGGGCTCGCGCGATGCGCGGCCAAACCCCGGCCCCTAAAGAAGGAGGCACCCGTGCGCTCGCTGCGTTTTGCACTCTGTGCGGCTCTGGTAGCCGCGTCGTTCGCTCTCGCGCCTGCGCGCGCGTCTTCGATTATCGTCACGCGGGCGACGCTGCCCAATGGGCTCAAAGTGGTCGTCGTGCACAATCCGTTGGCGCCGGTCGTCAGCAGCGTGCTCAACTACGAGGCAGGTTCCGACGAACAAACCATCGATGGTGAGGCGCACGCACTCGAGCATATGATGTTCCGCGGCAGCGCGTCACTTTCGTCATCGCAGCTCATGGATACCGTCAGCCTCACCGGCGGTGACTTCGACGCCGATACCGAGGACGCGGTAACGCAATACTTCTTCACCGTGCCCTCGCAGTATCTCGATATTGCCCTTCGCCTCGAACGATCGCGCGCGTCGGCCCTCACCCTGGCCCCCGATCAGTGGGCGCAAGAGCGCGGTGCGATCACGCAAGAAGTCACCCAGGATAACAGCAACGCGGTCTACCGGATTTTCGAGAAGATGATTGCGCGCATCTTGGGCGGCACGCCGTACGCGAAGAACGGCCTTGGGACCGTCTACGGCTTTGCACACCAAATAAATACCGGCGTGCTTCAGCAGTTCTATCGCACCTGGTATCACCCCAATAATGCGGTCTACGTGATTGTGGGTGATGTCGATGGTCCGGCGACTATCGCCAAAATCAAGGCGCTGTGGAGCGATTTGCCCGCGGCGAAGCTTCCGGCGAAACCGGCGGTCAAACTCAGCCCGGTTACCTCGAAAGTCTATCGCGATTTCTCGGATCAACCGTACACCATTGTTCTGGTGGGGTACCGTTTGCCGGGATACGACAGCCCCGACTACGCGGCATCGCAGATTCTACAGGACGTGTTGAGCAGTCAACGCAGCGATCTCTACGATCTCACCGCGTCAGGCAAGGCACTCTACACCGGTTTTCAGGCGCAAACATTCCGCGGCGCAGCGGTGGGCCTACTGGTCGGCGTCGTGCCGGTCAGCGTGAAGCCCGAGACGATCGACCAAGAGATGCGCGCGGTGATCGACGCGTACCGCAAGAACGGTGTGCCCGACAATTTGGTCGAGGCATCGAAGCGACGTGAGATCTCGCAACTCGAGTTCAACGGCAATTCCATCGAGGATCAGGCCTTTCAATGGAGTCAGGCGGTCGCGGTCCAAGACCTCTCATCGCCCGAGGCCATCGAGAGCGCATTTGCCCGCGTGACAACGGCCGACGTGAATCGCGTGCTGCGCAGCTATGTCGACAACAATCACGCGGTGGCGGCATACGCGGTTCCCAAGAATAGCGGCGCGATGAACGCCGGCGGCAGTGGCCCTGGTAAAGAGGACAACATGGTGCCGCCTAAGACGCATCAGCCGCTGCCGTCGTGGGCCCAAGACATTCTCAAGCATCTCGCCGTGCCGCCGAAAACGCTCGCTCCGACGTCGATGACGCTCGCCAACGGCATCCGCCTGATCGTGCAACCTGAGACGATTACCAAAACGGTCGTGGTGACTGGGCGTATCGAGAACAATCCGTTCGTTCAAGAGCCGGCCGATAAACGCGGTGTCAACGACGTTGCGGCTGCACTCTTTCCATTTGGAACGACGAGCTACGATCGCGTCTCGTATCAAGCGGAGCTCGACAAGATCTCGGCAACGGTCACTGCCGGCACCGACTTTGGCGTCGACGTGCTATCGAACGACTTCGATCGCGGTGTGCAGTTGCTCGCCGACGACGAACTGCATCCGGCGTTCGACGCGAAGAGCTTCGCCGTCGTCAAGGGCCAATACGTGGGGTCGATGCAAGGGCAGGTGACCTCGCCCGACTACTTAGCCCAAGTCGCGCTCAACAACGCACTCTATCCCCAAGGCGATCCGTACCGGAACTTCGCGACGCTCACAACCGCACAAGCGATAACGCTCGACGACGTCAAAGCATGGTACGCCGCCGCCTACCGTCCCGATCTCACGACCATCGTGGTCATTGGCGACACCACGCCGGACGCAGCGCGGGCGGTGATCGAGAAATACTTCGGCGGATGGACGGCGAGCGGGCCAAAACCGCAAACTCAGCCCGTGGCCGTCGCCGCAAATGCGCCGTCACAAGTTGTCGTCCCGGCGCAAGGCCGCGTGCAGTCTTCGGTCCAGCTCGTCGAATTGAACGATGTGCGACGGACCGATCCCGATTGGGCAGCGCTGCAACTTGCGAATACTGCGTTGACCGGCGGATTCTATTCGTCGATTCTGTATCACGATCTCCGTGAAGTGCACGGCTATGCGTATTCGATCCAAAGCTCGCTGCACGCTGGAAAGACACGCTCGAGCTTCAGCGTCGTATACGCCTGCGATCCGCAGAACATCACGCCGGCCGAACAGGCCGTGATTGCCGACCTGCAGCGCGTGCAAACGACGCCGCTCTCGCCGAACGACTTGGTGCGCGCAAAGGCCCTGCTGCTTGGCGAGGTACCGATACGCCAGGCGAGTTACGACGGCGTGAGCGCGCTCTTCTTGCAATATGCTGGGCAAGATCTGCCACTCGATCAGTATCAGATCGATGCGCAGAATTATCTGAGCGCCAATGCCGCGCAGGTGCAGGCGGCATTCACGAAGTGGATCCGGCCGACCGGCTTCGTGCGCATCGTCACCGGCCCCGGGCCAAAATAGTGGGCGCCCCGTGCGCCGTCGGCTTCGACATCGATCACACGTTGTGCATCGATAACAAGCTCGAACGCGTCGCGTTTCTTCATCTGTTGGTCCAGGTGATCGATGACGGCGGCGTTGCGCTCGGGAGCCTCGCTGAGGAGAGCAATCGAATCGACGACCTCTTGGCGTTTACGCGCGGCGGCGGGTGCACCATTGAGGCGGCGGTGCGACGTTTCGTCAGTGAGCGCGGTGGCGCGCCGGCCGACCAGTACGTCACGGGTTTCAAGCGGATGGCGCTCTCGCTCGCCGAGAGTTTCGTCGTGCCCGATCCGGACGCGCGGCCGACAATTGCGGCGCTCGAGCAACGTGGCGTCGCGGTCGCGGTACTCAGCAACGGCTGGAATCCGCTCCAGGTCACCAAGGCACGCCGCGCCGGCTTCAATGGAACCGTGCTCGCCAGCGCCGACCTCGGGGTGCAAAAACCCAACCCGCGCGCCTTTGAGGCGCTTGCGCACGAGCTCCGCACCGATCCGGCGCGTTGTTTCTACGTCGGCGACGATCCGCGCAGCGACGTCGGCGGCGCGCTCGGCGCGGGATTCCAAGCGGTCTGGCTCGACCACGAGGGGAAGAGCTATCCGCCCGACCTTCCGCCGCCGACCCACGTGGTCCACTCGCTGGTTGAGGTTATGGCATTGGTTGCTGCGGAGGCAGGCGTTTGAGTCCAAAGATCACCGGCGGAGAGCTCGGCAGCCGGAAGCTGAAGTCGCCGAAGGGGATGCACGTCCGGCCTACACCGGGGCGCGTGAAAGAGTCCCTGTTTTCGATTTTGCTACCGCGGATCGAGGGCGCGAACGTGCTCGACCTCTTTGCCGGCACCGGTGCGATCGGCTTTGAAGCCGCGTCGCGCGGTGCTGCTCGCGTGGTGAGCGTCGAATCGCATCGGGAGACAGCCGCCGCGATCGAGGAATCCGCACGGTCGCTGGATATCGACGATCGCGTCACCGTTGTCGCGGCTCCGGTCGAGCGCGCGCTCTATCGCATCGAAGGGCCGTTTGACATCGTTTATCTCGATCCGCCCTACGCCAACGACCTCCCGCAGCAGATTTTCCGGCTGCTCTTGGAGCGGTCGCTCTTGGCACCCGACGCGCTCGTGATCTACGAACACGCGGCAAAACGGATTCTTCCGGATATACCGGGGTATCGTTCAACGCGCGAAGAAGTGTACGGCGATGTCGCTCTGGCGTTCTTCACCCTAGGTTGACTTCCCGAGTCACGAGGGCCATCTATCCGGGATCGTTCGATCCGCCAACGAACGGTCACCTCGACGTCATCGAACGCGCCGCCGGTGCGTTCGGCGAAGTCATCGTCGCCGTCGTCGTCAATCCGCAAAAACGCAATCCGATGTTCACGCTCGACGAGCGCGAACGCATGCTTCGCGCATGTGTCGCGCATCTGCCGCACGTGCGCGTCGCTCATTTTCGCGGCTTGCTGGCGGACTACGTCAGAGCACAGGACGCCGACGTGATCGTCAAAGGCCTTCGCGTCGTCTCCGACTTCGAAACGGAGATGTCGACTGCCCTCATGAACCGGTCGCTCTCTAACGTCGATACGCTCTTTCTGATGTCGGATGCGCGGTATTCGTTCGTCAGCTCGAGTCTCGTCAAAGAGGTCTTCTTTCTCGGTGGTGACGTCGCACCGTTCGTGCCGGAACCGGTACTGAGCGTCATGTCGACGAAGCGTACCGCACTCAAACAAGCGTAACGGAGGTTCCAAATGTCGGTCTATCGCGTGTTGGACAAGCTCGAAAGTTACGTGCACGAGGGAACCTGGCTTCCCGCGGGCTATCGCATTCTTTCTGAGGAACGGCTGGTGGAATTCGTAGAGAAGATTCGCTCTACGCTCCCCAAGGAAGTCGGACGCGCGCAGATCATTGCCAAGGACCAAGAGCGTGTCATGCGTGCAGCGCAAGAGAAAGCTGAAGAGCTCATCGACGATCACGAGATCGTTACGCGCGCGCGTACAACCGCCGAGGTCGTCCTGCGTGAAGCCGAAGAACGTGCGCGAAAGATCCGCGAGGGCGCGGATCACTACGCCGCGGGAATACTCGCCGAGATGGAAGCGCGTCTTGCCGCCGCGCTCGGCTCGGTGCAGAAGGGTCGAGCCGCGCTCGCAAATACCCCCAAGCCGGCGGCTGCTCCCCAAGCGCAGCCCTTGGCTGAAGCAGCGGCTAAGAGCAAGCGTGCGGCTTTCGACTTACATACTGCCGAAGAAACCAGCGAACTCGAATCGGTCGAGACCGTTAAAGCCTAGCCTGCGCTAGCTCGCGTTAGCTCGTTCCGAGGCACGGGTACGTTGATGCCATGAAAACGTTCATTGGCATCTCGGCCTTGGCCCTCGCGCTGGTGTTTGCACCGATGGTGCTTCCGGCCTCGGCGTTTACGTCAGGCGGCATCAGCGGAACGATCCTCGATGCGTACGGTCATCCGGTGCAGGGTGCGCCCGTTTCGATCTTTCGTCTGCCGTTGCACCGCGTCGATCGTGCGGTGGCCACCGTGCAAACGAATAAGAACGGCTTCTTTGCGAAGTTGCCGCTCGAGCCCGGTCGCTATATGGTAACCGTGGCTGTCGGCGGAAATCTTGCCGCGTGTGAGGTTCAGGACGTGTTCAACGACACGATGACGCCGGTAAAGATGAGCCTCGAAGAAATGGCGGCCTGTAAAGGCGCGCGTCTGCACACCGCGATGGTCAACTCAGCGATCGGCTCGAGCTTCTACTTAATGCACTGACCCTACGAGACGCGTTCGATCTCGAGCAGGCGCTGTTTGCGTCGCGAGCCCCAGCGGTAACCGCCGACGCCTCCGGCTGCCGGAACAACCCGGTGACACGGAATCAGCAGCGCAACCGGGTTGTTCGCGCACGCTTGTGCGACCGCTCGCGCCGCGGACGGTGATCCGATCGCGTGCGCGAGCTCGGCGTAGCGCATCGTTCTGCCGGGCTTGATGCTGCGTAGCGCCTCCCATACCCGGAGTTGAAAGGCGGTTGCGCGCACGTCGAGCGGAAGTAGCGGCCACGGCCCGGCGTTCGCTAGGTACGCGACGATGCGCGAGGTCGCGCTCTCGAGCCAGTCATCGCTACGTTCGAATCGCGCCGACGGGAGCGCTTGGCGAAGACGGCGTTCGAGCACGGCGTCATTTGCGTCGATGTCGACGCGGCAGATGCCGCGTGACGTTGCAGCCACCAGCACGCGGCCCAACGGCGACGGCACGATGGCATAAGAAACGCGCGTGCCCTTGCCGCCGCCGCGCGGCCGTGCGAAGCGCTCGTCGCGCGCGAACTTTCCATAGGCACGCGGCGAGATGCCCATTGTGCGCGTGAAAAGCCGTTGCAGGTATGCCGGGCTCAAGGCGACGCGCCGCGCAAGCTGCTCGAGCGTGAGCCGCTCGTCCGCGTCATCGAGCACGCGGCACGCTTGCACGATCCGTTCGTCGATCGCGGCGGCGTCATCGGGCCGGCAGCGCTTGCAGGCCCGGAACCCGGCGCTACGTGCAGCCTGCACGTCGTTGAAACGGCGCACGTTCTTTGGCAACGGCGCCCGGCTCGCGCAACCACGCCGGCAAAAGATGCCGGTCGTAGTGACGCCGTAGAACGGTGCGTCGATCATGCGCGTACGATCTTGAAGTGAATCAACACCTCGGGGGCTTTCGAAATGCGTAGACAGGGGCGGCACGGCGCTTGGTTCCGCTCGACGTGGAGCCGGTGGCCGAGTGCGGTTGTGGTGTTCATGATTTGAGCGTAGCGCCCCGGAACCCGTCAGCGCAGCCCAAATCATGCGCTCTCATTCGGCCCCTCTCAACCGAATTTCAAGGGTCTGTCAGCGCCTGAGCGTATCCTGAGCATGTTAGGAGGCTGCCATGTTCCTTATCGCCGTCATCGCAGCCGCTGGGATGGGAAGCGCCCCAGCGCCCATGGTCCCGATGCACATTTCGAGCCCGCCCACTATCTCCGCGCCGCCAGTATCGCGACCGGTGAATCCGGCGCCGGTAGCGCAACCGGCGCTGCGGCCGCCGCCCGAGCGAATCATGAAGCCGGAGGAGCGCAAGCCGGGCGTTGCACGGCTCGAACCCCGCCACGCGATGCCGCCGTCACAGTGCATCGTGAGCCAAAACCAGGGCGGTATGCTCGCGCTCTACGGAATCGCGGTGGCGCCGCCTTCGCCTGCGCTCGCTTGCGGGAACGTGGATATCCCGATGCCGAGGGTGCCGGTTTACTAGAGCGGCGTAATCCGTACGACCGCGGCTAACCCAGTGGTCACGATCTCCACGGTGTCATCGACTTGCAGCCGCAGCGTGTCACCCGCGCCGCACGTCGCGCCCAGCGCCATTGCGCTTCCTTCGATCGCGTACACGAAGACGTCCTCGTCGTCGTCCAAAACGAATCGTGTTGGTGCGGTGATGATCGCGCAATCGTGCACGAAGTCGTCGCGCAGCGTCAACACGTTGAGATCGCGCGCGGCGCCGCCGATCACGCGGCACGTCACGCGCGCTTCGCCGGGGAAGTCGTAGGGCTCCGCATGGTCGAGCCTGACGGGTTGACCCTCCACCTCGAGTTCCACTGCACCGCCGTCGATCGCGATGATGGTGCGGTCGTAGCCGCGGAATTCCGAGAAGGGTCCGTCGCGTTCGATCGTCGCGAGCGAAAGCCGCCAAAGTGCGCGCTCACCGGAAAAGGCAGCGGCGATCTCTCGAGTGAGACCGCCGCCGTTTTTCCAAGGTTGTTCGCAATACTCGCTCGCGCGAATGAGCGCAATCACACGGGCGGTGCTTGCACGTTGTGCGCGAAGGCTTCGAGCCGCGCGCGATCGATCGCCTTGACGCGGCCGCGATCGAGCTCAACAGCGTGGGCGTTCTTCAGGCGCAAAAGCGCGCGCGCGGCCATGTCTCGGACCGTACCGGCCGCCGCCGCGATCTGGGCTTGCGAAAGACTCTCGACGCCGGGAAGTCCGCGCGTCATACCGACCGAGGCACGCGCGTAGCCAAGCAAAAACTTCGCTACTCGCTGCAATACGTGCGCAAATGCCAGGTCGGCGATCGTGTCGATCGAACGGCGCCGCGCTTGTGAGCTTGCGATCAGAAATCCTAGTGCAAGTTCTGCGTCGTTGCGGATCGCATGCATGACCGCTTCGCTCGGCAGCGTTACGACGGTTGCATCGGTCAAGGCTTCGGCGCGCGTGGTTGCGCCGCCGCCGTCGAACGTGCCGCTTTCGTTGAGCGTGTCGTGAGTGAGCCGCTCGCCGATCGTGTGGGTTTTGCCGTCGGGCGAAAGCAGCGTGTAGATGACTTTACCGGCTTTGACGATGCCGAGGTACGGCCACATCTCGCCCTCGTCAAAGATCGTATCGCCCGATTTGAATGAGCGCTCGCTCATCTGACCGGCGAGCTCTTTGACCGTGGTCGCTTTGGCTTGCGTAAACTGTGGCACGTGCCCGAGAAACGTCTCGCCATCGGCGTGCTCGTCGATGCGCTCGAGGCGGATCGTCCAGCGATTGCTGCCCAGGTTGCGCGCGTCCCACGAGAAGCGTCCGGGGCGCAGCTGCGTCATCTCGTTGCGCAGCGCTCGCGGGTCGGTCTCCTCGTTGATCTCGAGTGCACCACCGACTTGCAACTTGTCGAAGGCGTCGAGAATTTGCTCGGTTTTCGTCGCAGGCGGTAGCGACCGGGCATCGAGCGTGATGGCCGCCGTTCGTGTGATTGGCATGACCCGCGAAGGTTAGGGGTGCCCCCAGGAACTTCCTGGAATATCCCGGGCCCATGACCAGCAGACCAGCACACGACGACGACGTCGTCCTAGTGGCGGGCGCCCGCACGCCGTTCGGCAACCTCGGGGGCGCCTTGGCCGACCTGACCGCAACTGATTTAGGCGTCGTCGCGGCCCAGGCCGCCATCGAACGCAGCGGTGTCCCCGCATCGAAGATCGATGAGATCGCCTTCGGCAACGTGATCCAAAGCAGCCCGGACGCGATCTATCTCGCTCGCCACATTGGCCTGCGGGCAGGCGTTCCCGTCGACGTCCCGGCGGTCACCTTGAACCGGCTGTGCGGTTCGGGGCTCGAGGCGATTCTCGCCGCCGCGCGTTCGCTGCGCTTAGGCGAAGCGACGTACGCGCTCGCGGGCGGCACGGAGAACATGACGCAAGCGCCACACGTGGTGCGCGGCGCGCGCCGCGGCTTCCCGTTCGGTGCAAACGTGCAGTTCGAAGATTCGCTCTGGAGCGCGTTGACGGATTCCTACGGCAACACACCGATGGCGATCACCGCCGAAAACTTAGCAAAGAAGTACGGTATCGCGCGTGAAGCTTGTGACGAATTCGCGCTCGCCAGTCAGTCGCACGCGCTCGAAGCGCAATCGAGCGGCTATTTCGCTGCAGAGATCGCAGCCGTAACGGTGAGCGGTCCCAAAGGCGCGCAGACTACCGTCGATACGGATGAAGGCCCGCGCAGCGGTCTCTCGATGGAGAAGCTCGCCAAGCTCCCCGCACGTTTCGTGAAAGACGGTGTGGTGACGCCCGGAAACGCCAGCGGGTTGACCGATGGCGCGGCTGCCGTGGTACTGACGACCGTGCGACAGGCGAAGGCCGACGGCGTTTCATGGATCGGTCGGTTAGTGAGCTCGAGCGTGGTTGGCGTCGACCCATCGATCATGGGTATCGGTCCGGCGCACGCGATTCCAAAAGCCCTGCAGCGTGCGGGCGTCGCGGAGAAAGATCTCGCGGTGATGGAGATCAACGAAGCGTTCGCGCCGCAAGTGCTTGCGTGCATGAAAGCGATGGGCAGCAATGGTGTACGTTTGAATCCGCACGGCGGCGCGATCTCACTTGGGCATCCGCTCGGCGCATCGGGCGCGCGCCTTGCGCTTACGACGCTCAACGATTTACGTGCGCGCGGCGGCGGCTATGGTGTAGCCTCGGCGTGCATCGGCGGAGGACAGGGCATCGCGGCGGTTTTTCTGGTCGAATAGATGGGGGCGGGTCGCGGACGTGCTCGCACTAGGCGTCGTCGCGTTTGTGGCGTGGAAGATCTTTTTTGCGCCGCGCGCGCTGGACCTTGGGCAAGCATATCCGGCGCCACGCATCGCCTACCCCAAACTCGACGGCGGAACGTTTCACATCAGCGACCTTCGCGGGCGCGTGATCTTCCTGGACTTCTACGCGTCGTGGTGCGAGCCGTGCCGCTTGGAAGCGCCCCTAGTGTCGCAGTACGCCAAAGCGCATCCAAACGTCGTGGTGGTGCCGATCGATGTCGGCGAGCCGGCGAAGGTCGCCGCGTATTACGCGCGGCGCTTACATTTGCAAGACGTGGTGCTCGACCCAACCAGCAGCTCGCAGGGCTTCTTTCAAGTCGAGGGTTTTCCGACGATCGTGGTGATCGATCCGCAAGGGCGCATTCGCGCGACGTGGTCGGGCTTCAATCCCGCCATCGAACTCGCGATGGCTCACGCGGAGAAGAAACTCTCGAACTAGTCGCTTTCGATTTCGCCCATCAAGTCGACACCCGGCGACGCGGTGAAAGCCGGCAACACAAAATGCAGCGTGTTATCGGCGAGCGTTCCATCAATTGGTCCCAACGCCGTAAAGCCATGCCCCGCAAGCGTCAAGCTGTATTTCAACGAAGTATCCAGTACGAAAGGAAACCATACGTCAATCGTTGTTCCAGCTTGCACGTGCACCGGTTGCGGCGATTGCACCGTCCCGGAGAAGAAGAAGTAGCTGTTGCCGGTGGGCTGATTTGCCCAACTCTCCGCTTCCGTCGGCGCTCGAGTCTTAAACGACACGATCATTGCATTCGGCGATGCATCGTTCGGTCCGAACTGCACGCCGACCACATAACCATCGTTGGCCGCCCGTAGCGGATAGTTTTGCGTAAATGAAATCGTTCCATCCCATGGCGATACGCAGGGATCGGAGAAGCCTGACGCGAGCCACCAGCGATCGTAGCGCTTTTGAAGGTGACTGATATACGAGTCGCCGGAGGAATGCCAATGAACCGTCGCTTCGTTGCCCGTAACGGCGATGTTGTCCAGGAGAACCGGGTCCGACATTTGCACCAGGATCGGCAGATCGTGTCGGATTGCCGCTATATCGCGGCGCGGCCCGTAGTCATCTGCACGTGCAGCAAGCGGCCACGCTGCGAGCGCAACGATCAGCGCGCACAGCGTGGCTCGCAATTAGATGCCCTTCCAGGCGGGCTTGCGTTTTGCGAGAAATGCGCTGGTGCCTTCCTTGAAATCTTCGGTGTCGACGAGCGTGCCGAATTCGAGCGCTTCGAGTTCCAGCGCGTCGTCGATGGCCAAGTGTGCGCCGTTGTTGATCGCGCGCTTGCAGCCCGCGATCGCGAGCGGCGCTTTTGCCGCGATCGCATTGCCGATGCGCTTGGCTTCGGTCAACAGGTCCGCGAGGGGCACGACCTTTTCCACTAAGCCCGTGCGCAGCGCCTCGTGCGCGTCGATCATCTCGCCGGTCAGGCACATCAGCATCGCCATGCCCTTCCCAACGAGCCGCGTCGTCCGTTGTGATCCGCCGTAGCCGGGAATAAGACCCAGGTTGACTTCGGGCTGCCCAAATTTCGCGTTCTCGCTTGCGATCCGGATGTCGGCCGACATTGCGATCTCGCAACCGCCGCCCAGCGCGAAGCCGTTGATCGCCGCGATCACGGGCGTGCGCAGGCGCTCGATTTGGCGCGTGATCGATTGCCCCATGCGGGCCTGATCGGCGCCGGCGCCGGCGCTGCCAAGTGCGTTGAGTTCGCTGATGTCAGCGCCGGCTGCAAACGCTTTCTCGCCGGCACCCGTGATCACGATTGCGCGGATGTCGGCGTTGCGCTCCAGCTCCAGCAGCGCGAAGGAGAGTTCACCGAGCAGTTTCGTGTTGAGCGCGTTGAGGACGCTTGGACGGTTGAGGGTGACGATGCCGATGGCGCCGTCCTTGTCGACCAGGATGTTCTCGAAGATCGAGTCACTGGTAGTCATAGAACCCCTTTCCGTTCTTGCGTCCGTAACGTCCAGCCAGCACCATGCGTTTGAGCAACGGCGGCGCGGCCATGGCGGGATCCTTGAACTCATCGTACATGATCTGCGCGATGTAGTAGGTCGTGTCCAGGCCAACGAAGTCGAGCAGTTCGAGTGGTCCCATCGGATAGCCGCAGCCGAGTTTCATGCCCTTGTCGATGTCTTCTTTGCTCGCGAGCCCGCCCTCGTAGCATCGAATCGCGTAGAGCAAATACGGAATCAGTAGCCGGTTGACGACGAATCCAGGCGTGTCTTGCGCGAGAATCGGCTCTTTGCCGAGTTTTTTCGCGAAGGCGAAGAGGGCGTGGATCACGTCCTGGGTGGTCGCAATCGTCTTGACGACTTCGACCAGCTTCATGATCGGGACGGGGTTGAAGAAGTGGAGCCCCGCGACGCGGTTCGGGCGCTTGGTTTTGGCCGCCAGCTCGATCACGCACAGGCTCGAGGTGTTGGTGCAGATTATTGCATGGGGCGCAAGCAGGTCATCGAGTTGCGCGAACAGCTTGGCCTTGACGTCGACGTTTTCCACGATGGCTTCGATGATGAGGTCACATTTGGCCAAGTCGGCGACTTTGGTCGTCGGTTTGATGCGCGCAACGGTCGCGTCGCGCTCGGCTTGCGTGAGCTTGCCTTTTTCGACGAATTTATCGAGTGATTTCGCGATGCTCGCGACCCCGCGTTGCAGTGGCTCCTCGGCCACCTCCATCAAGATCACGTCGAATCCCGCGGCCGCGCAGGTCTGCGCGATGCCGTTGCCCATCAATCCGGCTCCGCAGACGCCCACCGTCCGAACTTCATCCACTTGTCATCTCCCGTAGATTATCGTTTGATAAAGAGCGCAGGGGGTTTCTCTGCCCCGCGGTAGACTTACTTCCGCTAGACTTTGGTGCCCCGAGGAGGATGCGAGCAGGTGCGAACCGCCTATCACGAAGCGCTCGAAGCGACACGGCTGGACGTCGTGCGCTTAGGTGCGCTTTGCGGCGATGCGATTCGTGTCGCCGTCGAATCGCTCGATCGGCGCGATGCGTCCGCAGGTGCGCGCGTCGTCGCCGGTGACGATTCGATCGATGAGCTGCGCCGCCGCATTGAGTCGCATTGCATCGAGCTGATTTGGCGCCAGCAGCCGGTGGCCGGCGAGTTGCGCGAAATCGCCGCGATGCTCGAAATCGCGACCGACCTCGAGCGGGTCGGCGACTACGCGGTCGACATCGCCAAGAACGCGATCAAATTGTCGGATCAATCCTTGCGTCCGCAGCGGGTCGAGATCGACCGCATCGCGAGCGTCGCGCACGGCATGCTGCTCGATGCGATGCGCGCCTATACCGAGCGCGACGCGCGTCTAGCCAGCGAAGTGATCGATCGCGACGACGAAGTCGATAAGCTCTACAAGCGCAGCATCAAATTGTTACAAGAAGAGATGCAACAAGATCCCGAACTCGTTCGTTCAGGGACGCGCTATCTGTTCGTCCTCGCGTCGCTCGAGCGTGTCGGCGACCGTGCCGGCAACATCGCCTGGCATACGAAGGACATGATCGGCGCGGAGTGAGCACCCCGCTCCCACGCGACGAGTTCGCCGTCACCGAACGGTACGTCTATCTCAACCACGCCGCCGTCGGCGTGATCCCGCGTTCCACGTTGCGGGCCCTCGAAGAATTTCTTCGCGCGCACGCGCGCGGGGGCGTGCTCGGCACGTTTCCCTACGAAGTTGCCATGCCGCAATCGCGCGCGGCAATCGGCGCGTTCGTCGGCGCTTCGGGCGAAGAGATCGCGATCGTTCCGAACACGAGCGACGGCGCCAACACCGTCGCGCAGGGAATCGATTGGAACCCGGGCGACGAAGTACTGCTGTGCG
>DATHMY010000201.1:0-5383 GCA_035486535.1 Candidatus Acidiferrum sp. | reverse complement strand
CCCCGGATGGGAAGTGCGAAGTAACAACCAGCGTAGGACCTCGTTGATCCACGGAGACCGTGATGCGATGCACGTCATCGAGACTCATGCCGCGCTTTTCGGCGTCGATTTCGACGCTCGGCTTGTCCCAGGCAGCGATCTCGATCTCGCCGGTGGCGTTGTGCACTTCCACGGTCGCAGGCGCCTTATCGATCGCAGTGTGATAGGGTTCGCTGACGCGGTCCTGGTCGAACGAGCAGCCGGCAGCTGGAAGGACAGCGAGCGTTGTAAGCATCGCATAGACGGGCCAAACGCGTAGATATCTCATGCTCGAACTACGTTTGACACGCGGTCGGGTTTCGCCTAATATATAACCGTATGGTTAACAATTGTCCGGGCCTGGATGCGGTGTTCTCGGCCCTCGCGGATCCAACGCGCCGGCGCATCGTCGAGCGGCTGGCTCGCGGGCGGCTGACCGTCGGCGAGATCGCCTCGGAGTTTTCGGTGTCGCAGCCGGCGATCTCCAAGCATCTCAAGGTACTAGAACGCGCCGGCCTGCTCGAGCGGCAAATCGACGGCCGCGTGCATAACTGCCGGCTCGATCCCAAAGCGATGCAAGAAGCCTCGACGTGGATCGAGGAGCAGCGCCGGTTCTGGGAAGCCGCCTTCTCCCGCTTGGACGACTACTTCGCCCGCAATCCTGAAAGGAACGATAAGCCGTGAATAACACCACTGCGCCGACCACGTTGATTATGAAGCACACGTTCAACGCGTCGCCGGAACGCGTCTACCAAGCGTGGACCGATCCGAGAATCATGCGCGAGTTCATGTGCGCGGGTGGTAACACGCGAGTGGACGTCGAGACGGATGTGCGCCTTGGCGGAAGATTTCGTATCGTCATGGTGCTCGACGATGGTGAGGAGTACATTGCTCGCGGTACCTATCGCGAGCTGGTGCCGAATGCGCGCATCGTGTGCACCTGGGCATGGGACGAGGACGATCCCGCGCTGGCGCGCGAGACGATCCTTACGCTCGAATTCGCGCCGCGCGGCGCACAGACCGAACTTACCCTCACCCACGAAAACTTCCGCGACGAGCAGCAGCGCGACAATCACGCGAAGGGCTGGGGACCGATGCTCACCGAGCTGGAACGCGTGTTGTCATGACGGAACTTACGATGAAGAACCCGCCGATTGTATCGGCACAAGAGTGGCAGTCCGCGCTCGCGCAGATGCTCGTAAAGGAAAAGGAGCTAACCCGCGCGCGCGACGCGCTCGCCGCCCAACGCCGGCGCATGCCCTGGTTCGCGGTAGAGAAGAAGTATGAATTCGACGGCCCGAACGGCAAAGCGCATTTGCTCGATTTGTTCGAGGGGCGTCGTCAGCTCGTCGTGTATCGAGCCTTCTTCGAGCCCGGGGTGAAAGGTTGGCCCGATCACGCCTGCGTCGGCTGCTCGCTGATGGCAGATCAAATCGCGGACGTCATGCACCTCAACGCACGCGATACGAGTTTTGCCTATGCTTCACGCGCGCCGCAGGCTGACATCGTGCGGCTAAAAGCACGGATGGGCTGGACCTTTCCCTGGTACACGATCGGAGATAGCTTCGACGCGGACTTCGGCGTCGATGAATGGCACGGCACCAACGCCTTCATCCGCGACGGCGATCGCGTGTTCCGCACCTACTTCGTCAACGAACGCGGCGACGAAGCGATGGGAAGTACGTGGAGCTACCTCGATATCACCGCGCTCGGACGCCAGGAAGCGTGGGAAGACTCACCCGAGGGCTATCCCCAGAGCCCACCGTACGAGTGGTGGAACTGGCACGACCAATACGGCAAGAGCGACGGGCCGTTCGCCTAGGGCTTTTCGAAGGCGACGATCTCGTTGTTGTCGCGATGGCTGGTCCAGAACTTCGAGCCGTCATACGCAAGACCGCGCGCGTCGAACGGAATCGAGGCGAGGACGGCGATCGTGGGCGTTTCGTCGTGAGCGTCGACTTTCCAAAGTTCGAGATTTTCGAACTCCTCGTCGCCGGTAATCAGATAGAAGACGCCGTCGGCGATCGCCATACCGACGGGCGTGCGCTCGAGTGGAATCTCGCGCACGATGTTGCCCTGTCCATCAAGTGCAAGAATCTTGCGATAGGAGGCTTGTGAGAGGAAGAGCGTATCGCCGTCGAATGCGACGTGAGCACCGGTGAGATCGGGACAGGTGATCCGATCGCTCTTAAATCCGTGACCGGGAATGAAACGATAGATGTAGCGATCGTGATCCTTTTCGCCCAGGCCAATAACGACGCGGATCTCATCGCCGACCATCGTCATCCCAAACGGGCCGCCGGGCGCCTCTGCTTCCTCGCCAACGGTCCACTTCTTCGTGTCGATCGCGTACACGCGGTGCGTTTCGCGACTGGCCATCCAGAGCGTATCGCCGTCGCAGGCCAAGCCCAGCGGTAACGGTGCGGGCGAAGGAAGGCGCAGCAGTTCTTTGATCGCGTGAGTCGTCGTCATTGTTTAAAGTGCTCCGTCGGAAGTCATGCGTTCGAGGCGTTTCTTGAGATCGGCGAGCCAGCCGCTGGCGACGTACCCGTCGACCACGCGGTGATCGAGCGAGAGGCACGAGTTCATCACGTAGCGCGGCGCGAATGAGTCGTCGTCGCGCACAAGCAGCCGCTTCTCCACCGTCTCCATGGTGACGATGCCGGCTTGGCCGCCGTTGATAATCGGGGCCGAGGCCCACGAGCCGTTCGCACCGTTGTTGTTCACTGTGAACGTCCCGCCGGCCAAATCATCGGCGCCGAGTTTGCCGCGGCGCGCTTTGTCGATCAGCTCGCCCGCCGCAATTGCCAGGCCCTTGATCGAGAGCTTGTCGGCGCCGCGAATGACCGGCACGATGAGGGTCGTCGGCAGCCCGATGGCAATGCCGACGTTGACGTCCTTGTTGACGTAGATACCTTCAGCCGTGAACTTCGCGTTCATTAGCGGAAACGCCGAGAGCGATTCGACGACCGCACGGATGAAGAAGGGCAGGAGCGTGAGTTTGTAGCCGGTTTCGCGTTCGAAGCGATCCTTTTCGCGTGCGCGCCATTTCCACACGTTGGTCACGTCGATCGACGTCATCGTCCACGCATGCGGCGCGGTATGAATCGACTCGACCATCCGCTCGGCGATGATGCGTCGCGCTTGCGTGAGCGGCACCAGCGTGCCGGGAATCGGATCCCCGTAGGTCGACGTACCGGACGCCGGCGGCGCGGCCGGAGCGGTTGACGGCGGCGGTGCGGCGGCAAAATTCGTCCCGACTGCGATCGCTTGACCGACCGCGGCGGCCGGACCCATGCGGGCCGCAGTTAGCACGTCGTCGGCGGTGACGCGACCGTTGGCCCCGCTACCGCGCAGCGTGCGAATATCGATATGATGTTCGCGCGCGAGCTTGCGCACCGCGGGTGACGCCTTACGCAGTGCATCTTGCGCCAGCGCGTCCGCTTCGGGTTCCAGTCCGCCCGGAGCGCCGTATGAACTCGGGATCACGTTCTCGCTACGCGCGTGACCATTGCCCTGACCTTTGGGCTCGAGCTGCGGAATGTTGAAACCGGGCACGGGATCTTCTTGCACGCTATTGGCCATCGCGGCCGTCGTCGCGGGCGGCGAGGCGGCGGACTCCGGCGCGCGAGAAGTTGCTGCGCCAACCTCGTCGATCACGGCGATCGCGGTGCCGACCGGAACGGTGTCGCCTTCCTTGACCAGCACTTCTTTGATGACGCCGGTAACCGGTGAGGGGACTTCGGCGTTCACTTTGTCGGTCGAGACCTCGAGGAAGGCCTCGTACTTTTCAACCGGATCGCCGACCTTCTTGAGCCACTGCGCGACCGTACCTTCGGTCACGGTCTCGCCGAGCTGCGGCATCGTTATCGTGGTTGCCATGATTAGAACTTCACCAGCTCTCGCATTGCGTCGGCCATTTGCCCCGGCGACGACATGAATTCGTGCTCGAGCGGCTCGGCGTAGCCCATCGCCGGAACGTCAGGCCCGCACAAGCGCCGGATCGGCGCGTCGAGCGCGAAGAGCGCATTTTCAGCAACCATCGCCGAAATCTCGGCGCCGATGCCCCCGAACTTATTGTCCTCGTGTATGATCAGCAATTTCCGCGTTTTCTCGACGCTGTTCAGAATCGTCCCCTTGTCCATCGGACGAATCGAACGCAAATCGATCACCTCGACCGAGATGCCCTCGTTCTCGAGCGTGCGCGCCGCTTCGAGCGCCCAGTGCACGTACAGACCGTAGGAAACCACGCTGAGTTGCGTGCCTTCCTTGACAATGTTGGCCTTCCCGATGGGGATCGTGTAATGGCCTTCAGGTACCTCGCCTTTGATCAGGCGATAGGTCTTCTTGTGTTCGAGGAAGAGCACGGGATCGGGATCGTCGATTGCGGCATTGAGCAAGCCCTTGACGTCGGCGGGAAACGCCGGCGCGACGATCTTGAGCCCCGGCACGTGGTAAAAGAGCGCTTCGATCGAGACCGAATGTGAAAGCGCGCCGCGCACGCCGCCACCGTAGGGCGTGCGGATCACCAGCGGACAGGTGTACTCGCCGTTGCTGCGATAGCGCGTCTTCGCGGCTTCACCGACGATCTGATTGAACGCCGGGTAGATGAAGTCGGCGAACTGAATCTCGGCAATGGGCCGCAGGCCTTCCATCGCCATCCCGATGGCAATCCCGACAATTGACGCTTCGGCGATCGGCGTATCGATGATGCGCTGCGGGCCAAACTCGTTGATGAAGTCTTTGGTGATCAAGAAGACGTTGCCGCGCGCGCCGACGTCTTCGCCCAAGATGATGACGCGATCGTCGCTTTTGAGTGCCTCGTAGAGCGTCTCGCGAACGGTTTCAACGTTATTGAGGACTTTTGAACCGGCGGTCACTGCCACGGCTGCCATGCTCCTTCGTAGAGGTTCGTGTAGAGTTCCGACGGCGCAGGGAACGGCATAGCCTCGGCTTTGTCGGTTGCTTCGTTGGTTTCGCGCAACACATCTTTCTTGAGTCCTTCGATGTCGGCTTCGCTTACGACGCCGGCATCGAGCAGAACGCTTTCGTATCGCGGCACTGGATCGTTTTTGCGCTGCGCACTGACCTCGTCGCGCGTGCGGTAGGTCATATCGTTGTCGTCAGTGGAGTGCGCAAGGAAGCGATAGCACATCCCTTCGAGCAGTGTCGGGCCGCCGCCCGAGCGCGCGCGCTCGAGCGCTTCGTTCACCGCGCTATACGTCTCGATCGGGTCGAAGCCGTTGAAACGCTTGCCCGGCATACCGTAGCCCGCGGCGCGCTTCCAGATTTCCGGTTCCGCCATCTGTTTGTCGAGCGGCGTTGAAATTGCCCACTCATTGTTCTCGACGAGCATCACGAGCGG
>DATHMY010000200.1:0-8679 GCA_035486535.1 Candidatus Acidiferrum sp. | reverse complement strand
CTGACGCGCCGTTGCCAAGCATGCAACCGGTCTCGATCGTCGCGCCAACCACGTAGGCATGCGGGCCGATGATGCAGCGCTCGCCGATCTTGACCGGAAATTGTGTAGCGCTCCCGCCGCTGGCCTTGACCACGGCATGCTCCATGATCACGGTGTCGGCACCAACCGCGACCGGCGCGCCCTCGGACGTTATCACCGCGCCGTGTAGCACCGCGCAGCCCGATTCCACCGTCACGTCGCCGCTAATCGTCGCGGTCGGCGCGATGTAGGCGCTCGGGTGGATCTTCGGTTTCTTCGTTCCGCTCGAAAGTATCATGGTACGGTCTCCTGCGCCCGCGCATCGTATCCTTCGACGTAGATGCGCCGGATGATCGATTCGAGGTCGGGCTCCTCGAGGGTGACGTCTTCAAGGCTATAGCGTTCGCTTGCCTGACGGATCAAGAGATCCGCCCGCTCGAGGTTCCGATCGAAGCGGAAGCGCGCGCTGCGGCCATCGCTGCTCTCCAATTCGGCACCGTCGAGATGCGGTGACGGTGTCGGGTGATCGAAGCGCACGACCAGGGTGCGGTAGCGCCCGTACTCGCCCTTGATCCGCTCGACGTCGCCATCGTAGATGATCGAGCCGTGATCGATGAGGACGATGCGGCGGCAGAGCCGTTCGACGTCGGCGAGGTCATGGGTGGTGAGGATAATCGTCGTTCCGCGCTCGGCATTGATGCGCGCGATGAACTCGCGGATCGCCTCCTTCGCCACCACGTCGAGGCCGATCGTCGGCTCGTCGAGATAGACGATCTTCGGATCGTGCAGCATGGCCGCGGCGAAGTCGCCGCGCATCCGCTGACCCAGCGATAGCTGGCGCACCGGCGTGCGCAAGAATTCGTCCATTTGCAACAGGGCGATGAATTCGTCGAGATTGCGACGGTAGGTCGCGGGTGGAATGCTGTAGATCGCGCGTAGCAGCTCGAACGATTCCACCAACGGCAGATCCCAATAGAGCTGACTGCGCTGCCCGAAAACTACGCCGATGTTTCGCGCGTTTACGCTGCGCGACTCATAGGGGACGATGCCTGCGACCCGGACCTCTCCCGATGTCGGGACGAGAATGCCGGTGAGCATCTTGATCGTCGTCGACTTGCCGGCGCCGTTGGGGCCGATGTAGCCCACCAGCTCGCCCGGCTCAAGCGACATCGTTACGCCGCCGACCGCGACGCGATCCTCGTAGGTGTGCGAGAAGAGCGTACGCAGGGCACCCAGTGCCCCCGGGACGCGCTTGACGCTGCGAAAGACCTTGCGAAGGTCGCGGGTCTCAATGATGGGCATCGCGTAACCCTTCGTCGTGATCGTTACGATCTCCAACCTGTACGGATGCGGAGCGGTTGCTGCGGCCACGCGCGTGGCGGCAGAGCTCCAGTACGAGCTGATCGACGACCAGCTGCCGGTCGTCGTCGCCAAGCGCATGCAGATCACCGCCGTGCAAGCACAGGCCGTCGACGAGACGGGCCGGTCGCTCGGCGCGCGGCTGCTTTCGAGTTTGGAACTCGCCACGCCGGAAGTTGCGGTCAGCGGCTTTGGGCAGACGTTCGACGAGGAATACGTGCGCGAAGTCCAAGAGGCGGTCCGCGAGTTCGCTGCGCACGGCAACGTCGTCATCGTGGGGCGCGCCGCTGGCGCGATTCTTGGCCGCCGTCCCGATGTGGTGCGCGTCTTCATGTATGGCCCACGCGAATGGCGGATCGAGCGTCTCGTCATCGAACGCAACCTCGAGCCGAAAGCGGCCGCAGCGGAAATCGATCGCATCGATCGCGCGCGTAAAGCACATCTGCGCGACTGGTACAACGTCGAGCTCGGTTCGCCCGAGGTGGTGGATCTCGCGATCGATACGTCGAGCTTCGGTGTCGAAGGTTCGGCAGCGCTGATCGTCGCCGCGGTGCATGCTCGCTAACGCGGGCATTCTCGCAGCGCTTCGCTTTCGCGATTATCGGCTGCTCTGGGTCGGACTGCTCGTTTCGAATCTCGGCAGCTGGATGCAGTTCACCGCGCAAGGCTATCTGGTCGCGCAGATCGCGGGATCTCCCCACCGCGCCGCACTCGATCTCGGTTTCCTCGGTGCGTCCCGCGCGATCCCGGTGCTGCTGCTCTCGCCCGTCGCCGGCGTTGTCGCCGATACGCTTCCACGCCGCCGCGTGCTGCTGGTAACCAATACCACGATGGCGCTAGCCGCGCTCGCGCTGGCGTTGCTCGCGACGTTCAGCCGTTTGGATCTCGCGTGGCTGCTCGCGATCAGCGCCGTGAATGCGGCTGCAAATGCCTTCGACTCCCCGGTGCGCCAAAGTTGGATGCCGCTGCTCGTCGATCGCGCCTTCCTCGGCAACGCCATCGGGCTCAACTCGGTCGCGTTTAACGCGCCGGCCGTCATCGGCCCGGCGATCGCCGGCGTGTTGATCGTGTGGGTCGGCGTCGCCGGCTCGTTTTACGTCAATGCCGTGGCCACGATGGCGGTGGTCGTGGCGGTCGCGATGATGAGCCCCTCGCCACCCTCGACCGCCCGTCGCGAACCGATCTTTGCGGCGATGCGCGGCGGCATCGCGTTCCTCGCCTCGCACGCGATCTTGCGTTGGATCGTCGCGGTCTTTGCGGTGGTGGCGATCTTCGCGCGGCCGTACGCACAGCTGATTCCGGCCTACGTCGTCAACACGTTGGGCGGCGATGCGCGCGCGCTGGGTTGGGCGGTGGCAGCGGCGGGCGTGGGCGGTTTTGGCGGTGCGCTGTTGACCGCGGCGCTCGCCGGACGTGAGCCGCGTTCGACCTTGTGGGTTTGCGCCGGCGTCCTCACCTCGCTCGGTCTCATTGCGCTGGCCTTCATTCACACCGTACTCGCGTCGCTGCCGGTGTTCTTCGCGATCGGCGTGGGCACGTTGGCGTTCCTCGGTGCGACCAATACGCTCATTCAGACGCTCGCACCCGACGCCGTTCGCGGCCGCGCGATCGCGGTGTACACGATGGTCGCAATCGGCGTCGTTCCGGCCGGATCGCTGGTGCTCGGCGCCATTGCCTCGGTCATCGGATTACATCTCGCGTTCGCGCTCGGGGGTGCGATTTGCCTGATCTGCGCGGTCACCGCGTTCGCGTTAAATCCGGTGATTCGGACGGTGTAAAAAAAAAGCGAGCCGCTGTTGCGACTCGCAAATGCCCATAAAAAGAGCCGAGAAGTTACGCTGCTGCGGGAGCGGCTTTCTTCCGGCGTGCTTTGCGACGGGTCTTCTTGCGAGGGGCTGCCTTACGAACGGCCTTCTTGCGGCTAGCCTTCTTGCGGGTGGCTTTCTTGCGAGTGGCTTTCTTACGCGTGGCTTTCTTGCGGGTAGCCTTCTTGCGCGTCGCCTTCTTGCGAGTGGTCTTCTTGCGGCCTGCGGCCTTCTTCCGTGAGGTCTTCTTGCGGGTCGCTTTACGCTTCGGCGCAGCCTTCTTCGCCGTTGCTTTTCTCTTACGTTTGACTGCCATGTGCGTGGAGTCATCCTTTCTTTGGCTACGCGATGTAGCCAAGGGTAGTTGCCTACCTTATACAGTATTCTCGGCAGCAATGCAAGTTTTGAATAGTGACGCGCGCATCGACGTTGAGGTCGCGGGTGATGGTGACGCCGTTGTGCTGCTCCACGGATTCCCGCTCACGCGTCGGATTTGGGATGCGCAGGTACGCGCGCTGTCGCAACACTATCGCGTCGTTGCGATGGACCTGCGCGGCATGGGCGCATCGAGTGTTCCGGATGGTCCGTACCTGATGGAGACGCTCGCGGGCGACGTTGCGGCGGTACTCGATGCGCTCGGCATCGAGCGCGCGACGGTCGCGGGTCACTCACTCGGCGGGTACGTTGCCCTCGCGTTTGCGCGGATGTATGTCGAGCGTCTCGAGCGCCTTGCACTCATTACGTCGCGCATCACCGCCGACACGGCGGAGCGCGCCGCGCATCGCTTCGAACTCGCCGACGATGCCGAACGCAATGCGTCGAGTGCTCGCATCATCAGCGAGATGCGCGATGCAACACTTGGCGCATCGACGCGGCGTAAACGCCAAGAAATCGCCGAAAAATTCGCGAAAATTGCGGAAAACAACGATCCACGCGGACTTGCGGCAATGTTGCGCGGAATGGCGTTACGCGATGGCGCCGAGGATATCGCCGGGGATTTGCACCTGCCCGTTTTGGTTGTCGCCGGGGCCGAAGACCCGGGCATGGCGGCAGGCGAGCCCGAGCAAACGGCGGCTGCCTTTACGGGCGCCCGCCTGGTTACACTCGAGGGCTCCGGGCACGTTCCGATGCTGGAAGTGCCCGACGAATTGAGCGCTTGCTTACTAAGCTGGTTAAGCGAGCCGACTAACGGCGGATGACCGGGACGCCGGTCCGGCGACGCACCATGTTATAGAGGAAGAGCGCGCCGACGACCACAGCGGCGATGATGGCCGCGATGACGATCAGGTGGAAGGCCCAGCCGAGTAAGACGATTGCGACCAGGGCGATGGCGATGATCACGGTCAGCCGGATGAAGGTGGAGAGCATGGGACGCATGGTGGGCCTCGTGAGGGAAAGCGGAGGGTACTCACCAGAACGTACCCACTACCACATGGGAGGTTTCATCATGCGCCCTGGCGTCCTCATTATTATCGCGATTATCGCCGCTGCCGCGCTTTCCGGCGCCGCCCTACCCGCAGGGGCTCAGCAACAGGTGCAGCGCCACCTCGTTTACGATTTTAGCGTCGGGGTCCAGAACGATGCCCATTCCACCGATGCTTCCATGAAACTGCTCAACGGCGGGGGCACCGCTTATGGGACCGGCGACACTTCACAGGCCTCTTTGGTATCGGACAACGGCACGATCGACGTCGATGTCTTCGGGGTCGAGCCCGATGGCGGGCTCATCGTCAAGGTCGACGAGCATGCGCTGCGGACCAATCGTACGCTCAAACCGGTCGAATGCGTCGTGTACCCGACAACCAACATCGTCTGCGGTGCGGGCGATGTCAATCCTGAGGAGATGGCCGTCCTCAAAACCCTCTCGCCGAAGTTCTTCGATCCGGGCGCGCTCGACTCGAATCACCACTGGCATCAAGGCAGCGCCGCAGCCGGCATTTCGCTGGACTTCACGGCGGGCACGCCGAGCGGCAACCTCGTTCCCATTACCCTCGATGACAACGAGAAGATCGGCGGCGGGAGCGGGGGCAGCACGCTTCACGGTAACGACTCGTACAGCTACGACATGGCCAAGACCGTAACGACGCAACTCAAAGAGTACGATACCATCCGCAAGCAGACCGGCGCCGGGCAATACAGCAATGTTGTCATCGATATTACGGCTACTCTCTCGACAGATAGTGTAGCGACAAAGAGTTAGCCCTTATGACAAAGTTACGCGCCGATCGCGTCTAATGCGCGGTACGCAACCGCAACGCATGATATCGCGCCGAATTCGTCCTTGCGCAACATCGGGCGAATCGCATCGAGCGGGACCGTAAATGGTTCGATCGCCTCGGTGACGTCAAGCTTCTGCGGTTGCGTCAGCGTTGCATCGAACGCGAGAAAGGCGTGCACGTAACTGTTCGAGCGGACGGGCTCAGCCGGTACGACGGCGAGTGCTTCCCAGCGCGCCGCGGTGTAGCCGGTCTCTTCGCTAAGCTCGCGTTTTGCGCAATGGAGCGGGTCCTCGCCGCGGTCGATGCTACCGGCCGGAAGCTCGACGATTACCTCGTCGATTCCGTAGCGGTATTGACGGACCAGGACGACCTCGCGCGCCGGCGTGAGCGCAAAGACCATCACGAACCCCAATGATTCGCGGACGTAGTAGTTCGGGAGCACGACACCGTTCGGCAGCTCGATCTCGTCGGTGCGAATGCGCAGATGATCCGATTCGATGAGATAGGTCGAAGAGCGGCGGCGCCAAAGCGGTTTTTCCATCGTCTCGCGAACTACACCACTCGTGCAAGATCTCATTTTAGTCGTGGGCGCCGGTACGATGGGCGCCGGGATTGCCTACGTCGCTGCTCGGGGCGGATACAACGTTGAATTGATCGATCCTGATCCCGCGGCACTCGAACGGGCCCTCGCGCGCATCGCAAAAGATGCCGCGCGCGCGGGGGACGACGCGGTCCTGGCGCGTGTGGCTACCCGCCAAGCGCTGCCCGATTCTACTACCGCCGCAATCGCTATCGAGGCGGTCCCCGAGCGCACGGACCTTAAACGCACCGTCTTTGCGGCGCTCGATCGTGCACTTGCGCCCGATGCCGTGCTCGCGACCAATACGTCGTCGCTGAGCGTCACGGAGTTGGCGCGCCAGACGTCGGTGCCGCAACGCGTACTCGGGTTGCATTTTTTCAATCCGCCGGCGGCGATGAAGCTGGTCGAAATCGTCGAGACCGCGATGAGCTCGGATGAAGCATTCGATCGCGCAAACGCGTTCGTCGAGCGGATCGGTAAGATCGGCGTGGCCTGTGCTGACACGCCGGGGTTCATCGTCAACCGCGTAGCGCGACCGTTCTATCTGCAGTCGATGCGCGCGCTCGAACGCGAGGTTGCCTCCATCGAGGAGCTCGATGCGTTGGCGCGCGGCGTGGGCTTTCGTATGGGACCCTTCGAGCTGATGGATCTCATCGGTATCGATGTCAATCTCGCCGTGAGCGAATCGGTATATGAACGGCTCGACGCCGACCGCTTAGAGCCGCGTCCAATGCAGCGCGAGCTGGTTGCAGCGGGACGGCTCGGGCGCAAGACGGGATCCGGTTTCTACAGTTACGAGAACGGCAATTACGCGCGACTCGATCTCGCAGCGGGGACGTCCGCGAACTTCGAAGAGAACGTCGCCGTCATCGGCTTTGGCGTGCTCCCCGACGAATTGGCGCTCGCCCTCGAGCCGAAGTGCCCGCGGCTGCAGCGGATACTCAATGACGAGATGCTCGACGATCTCGATGCGGAGGTTACGGTCGTCATCGATGCGGGCGACGGCTTCAGCGATCGCGCGGAGATCCTGATCGAACTCGATCAGCGGCTCGAACCCGCAACCGTGATTTTTGCCGATGCGTACGTGACCGATATCACGGCTTTGGCACCGCGTCTCCGGCACCCGGAGCGTATTGTGGGGTACGGTGTGCTCGGTCTACTCGACACGCAGCAGGTCGTCGAAGTGGTTGCCACCGAGGCGAGCGATGACGAGGCGCTCGCGCTTGCGCAAGAATGCTTCGAGGCGATCGGCAAGGGCGTTGCGATTGTCGAGGATCGTTCGGGGCTCTTTCTCGGGCGGGTCGTTGGTGGGATCGTCAACGAAGCGCTTAGCGCTGTTTCGGAAGACGTGGCGCTGCCCGATGACATCGATCGCGCGATGGAACTCGGCGTGAACTATCCGCGCGGGCCGATCGCGTGGGGACGTGAGATCGGCGGCGCGCGCATCAAGCGGATTCTGGAACGGCTCGCGCGGGACGAAGGCAAGGAGTTTGCGCCGCATCGCGCATTACGCATGCTCGATACAGCAGACGACGAGGCTCCAAACCCCATCGAGGAGGCGGCGCCGGATCCCATGAATCTTTTGGGTGGATAAGGAGACCACAATCGAGCAGCTCAGAGTCGGCCAGCACTACGACACGTCGTACGGCACGCTATGGAAGGACGGGACCTATTTCCCGCGCGGGACGCGCGTGATGGTGGTCGGGGTACACATTGAACAAGGATTTTGCGTGCGCTTCCCGGCCGAGATCGATGGCGAGCCGCTCGAAACGTGGGAAGACTGGAGTGAAGCGGACTTTCTGGCTGAAGAAGGATCGATTGCTCCGCCGAACGAGCCGCTCTCCGGCAACGTGCTCAGCGAAGCGCGCGACGTACTCTCAGATGCCGAAGACGGCTGTCATCTTCATCTCCACGAAGACGAAGACTAGTTGTTGATGTACAGCGTGACGCCGTTGAACCAAAGGAAACCACACTGCTGGGGCTCCTGCATCAGTCCACCCGGTGGCGTGTATTTCGTGTAGAAGCAGTAGTTCGCGCCCGGTGCGAGATTCGTGAATGTGGTTGTGCCGGTCGAATCCGTCGTCTGCGTCAAAATCGTCGAGCCGACACTACCATTGACGTCGGTCGACATCGTGACCGACTGATTGGGTAGCGGCGAACTTGAAACGTAGACCGTCACCACGGCGGCGCTGACCACCGGATTGGGCGTTGCGGTCGACGTTGTCGCCGTCGGCGCCGGCGTACCGTAGAGGTCTTCCGGGTTGTAGCCGCTGTTGCACGCGGCGAGGGCGATCGCCGTTACTGCGAACGCAATTAAGAGGATCCGTTTGGGCATGGCGGCGTGGCTTCGACGCCTCTGCGGCGGCCGCCTTGCCCCCGGCGCCCAGGAAAAGGGTCGGTTGCCTTGCTCTTGGCGAATGCTGCCGGAACGCGGAGAATCGATATCATGCGAATCGCGACTTTCGACGATTGGGTCGATCTCCTCAAAGTGTGGCAAGAGGAAATCGGACTCGACCAAGAGCTCATTGGACGCTACATGCCGGGCTATGCGTTCGAAGCAAAATATGGCGAATTGACGACGCCGGAAATCTACTTCGGCGATTTCAAAGGCGAGCGCCGTTGGGAACGAGTGCGCGAGGTTCCCGACCAACGCATGCGCGATGCGCTCTTGAACATGATCGTCTATCAGGGCGACACC
>DATHMY010000199.1:0-4620 GCA_035486535.1 Candidatus Acidiferrum sp. | reverse complement strand
GCTCCGACTCCGCAACCGATCTTGCGTTGACGAACAAAGCCATTCAAGCCGCGGAGAAGTACCTTCCGACAAACCTCACGCCGCCGACGGTCAACCTCTACGATCCCACGCAGTCGGTCGTCGTCACGCTCGCGATCTATTCGCAGAAACTCTCGCTGTCGCGGTTGGCGCTCTATGCGGTCAACGTGATCGCGCCGCAGCTCGAGCAAGTTCCCGGGATCTCGTTTGCCAATGTCGGCGGTCTGGTGACGCCGGCGTACGAAGTCGTCGTGGATCCGGCGCGGCTCGCCGCGGCGAACTTGACGCTGAACGATATTATAAACACGCTGCAATTGGACAACCAGCGGGTCCCCGGCGGATTTGCCTACGAGCCGAATCGTCAGACGACCATCGACATCCGCGGCGACATTCAAAACCTCGACAGCGTTCGCAACTTGGCGATCATTCCGGCTAACGGCACGAGCAGCTCGAGTGCGGCGAACTCGACCGGCGCCCAGGTCCAAAGCTACGGAGGTGGTACCGCGGCCCTTCCTGGCGTCGTGGATCCGTGGACTGCCACCAACTCGGTCGTTCGCGTCGGCGACATCGCGACCGTGACGGAAGGCTACGAGCCACGTCTGCAATACGCTCACATCAGCGGTAAGCCCGGGCTCTTTTTGCAGGTGCAGAAGTCAGCGACTGGGAGCGAAGTAGACGCGTCCAACAATGTGCTGCGCGCTCTCCCGGCCGTCGAGCGCCAGTTCCCGGAGATAAAGTTCCGCGTCATCAACGTTCAGTCGAAGTTCACCGAGCAGCAGATCACCATCGTCACGCGGACGCTGATGCTGGCGATCCTTCTGACCGGCATCGCCATGATTTTCTTTCTGCGGTCGTGGCGCAGCGCGATCGTCGTCTGCGTCTCGATTCCAACCTCTTTGGCGATTGCGATTACGGTCATGAAGGCGATGCATCTCACGATCGATACGATTTCACTCCTGGGCATGTCGCTGGTGATCGGGATCCTCGTCGACGACTCAACCGTCGTACTCGAGAACATCGAGCGTCATTTTAACGAACTCAAGCAACCTCCGAAGGAGGCCGCCGTCCAAGGCCGCGAGGAAATCGGCGCCGCCGCGGTCGTGATTACGCTGGTCGACGTCGTGGTCTTCCTGCCGATTGCGTTCATTCAAGGACAGGTTGGGCGGCAGATCGCGGAGTTTGCGATCGTGGTCGTGATCTCAACCCTGACCTCGCTCTTCGTCTCGTTCACGATCACGCCGACGCTCGCGGGCCTCTGGGCGCTACGCTCCCACTGGAAGCCGTGGCGTGTCGTCGAGTGGTTTGGGGTGAAGTTCGACGACCTTCGGGCCTGGTATACGCAGAGCGCGTTGCCCTGGAGCTTGGACCATGGCCGATTGGTCGCACTGTTCTGCGCGGGCACGTTTGCTCTCGCGATCGCGATGGTGGGCTTGGGTGCGGTCGGTGAAGAGTTCATTCCGCCGGTCGATCGCGGTGAGATATTCATTCAGCTGATGTATCCGATCGGAACGCCAATTCAAACCGTCGAGAAAGGCACGTTCGGTCTGGAGCAAAAAATCCTCAGTACGTCCGATACGTTTGCAAATACCGCCGTAGCCGGGGCGTACGCGGCGCCCTTTGGCGGCTTCGTCTCACAGAACAACGTGGGCCAGGTGCACATCTGGCTCAAAGATGGTCGAAAGCACTCGACCGACTACTGGTTGGGACAGTTCCGAACGATCGTGAAGAAGAATCTCCCACGCGACGTGCAGGCCGTCGTCGTCCCGTCAACGTCGACGACCGGCGGAAACGCACAGCCGATCGACTTTCTCGTCACCGACGTAACCGGAGGCGATCCAACATCGTTCGCACAGCAAGTTCTCGCACTGCTGGAGAAAGTGCCGGGCGCAACGAGCGCCAACAGCACCGGTACGCAGCTCGCGCCGGAGATTTCGATTCAGTTCGATCGCAACAAAGCGCAGGCGTTGGGTGTGGATCTCGGCCAGGCTGCGCAAGCTGCGGGAGCCGCGTTCGGCGGGAATGTCGCAACCCAGTTCGAGACGACTGCCGGTTTGGAGCAGGTCCAGGTCATCTACCCGCAGTCGTATCAAACCAGCCTCGACGTCTTGAAGTCGGTTGCAATTCGCTCGTCGAGCGGCGGCATCGTCTACCTGAGCGACATCGCTCGATTTGAATCGACCCCCACGTCGCCGCTGATTACCCGCACCGATCGCAACAACGTGATCCACGTCGAAGGTAACTACGCTCCGAACTCATCGCTCTCGGCCGTCGAAAACGGATTGCTCAAGCGCCTGCCGTCGCTCAACTTGCCCCCGAATATCGTGGTCCGCCCGGCGCCGCTGGGGCAACAGGACTTTATGCATCAGACGCTGGTCGGCATGGGGCTCTCGATGATCGTCTCGGTCATCCTGGTCTATCTCTTAATGGTCGCGCTCTACAATAGCTACGTGTCGCCGTTCATCATTATTTTTTCCGTGCCGGTGGCTGCTATCGGAGCGATCGGCGCGCTCTTCGTGACGCATCGCACGCTCAATCTCTTTTCGTTGATCGGCACGATTCTTTTGATCGGAATTGCATCGAAAAACGGGATCTTACTGGTCGACTACGCCAATACGCTTCGCGATCGCGGGCTTGATAAACTTTCGGCAATCAAAGAGAGCGCGCACACGCGGTTCCGCCCGATCATCATGACGAGCTTCTCGGTGTTGGCCGGAAACCTGCCGCTGGCGCTGGCGCTCGACCCCGGCGCGTCGTCGCGTTCGAGCCTGGGCATCGTCGTGATCGG
Source organism: Candidatus Acidiferrum sp. (assembly GCA_035486535.1). Classification (GTDB taxonomy): domain Bacteria; phylum Vulcanimicrobiota; class Vulcanimicrobiia; order Vulcanimicrobiales; family Vulcanimicrobiaceae; genus Aquilonibacter. Next base: position 1,817 of record DATHMY010000199.1, on the reverse strand, counting down.
CGGCGTCTTGAGTTCGCTGGTGCTCACGCTGCTGCTCATTCCCAACATCTACATGTGGGTCGCGCCGAAGGATCATCCGTCGAAAAACGGCGTTGGGCACCCGGCACAAGAGGAGCTCAAGCTCGACCCGCAACCGCCGCTGCCGGCGCCGTCGCCGTCGTGAACGAGCACATTTGGTATTGGCTATTCGGCCTTGCGCTTAGCGGGGCGCTGACCGCGGCCATCGGGCGGACGTTCGTCGAAGAGCGAGGGTCCAAAGTCATTCCGATGCTCTTCGTGGTGGCGCTGCTACTGGGTCTGTTCTTTGGATGGGCTATCGATGGATACGTCAGGTGGGCGTGGGCGATGGCGTCGGTGTTCCCGCGAGGCGCGGCTCCGGTGGCTCTGAAGGAAACGCAATATTGCTATACGTGACGTCGGCAACGACCTTGAACGTCATAAATGCAACTTTTTCGGTCTGGCTGAACGTACCATGTACGATGAGCCAGTGTCCCTCGATTACTTTGTAATCGAGCGAGAAGGTTTCGTCGCCTTCGACGGAACGCATTTCGATATGTGCGGGTAGCTGGGTGTTCGGATCCTCGATGACTTCTGACGGATAGAGGCCGGTTGGGAAGCGCGGGGTCGGCGCGATCAAGAGATGCAGCGCCGTATCGGTGGAATCGGGCGCAAACGTTACATCCCAGAAGCTGCAATAGGGCACGACGACGTTGACGCTGGGGTCCGGCTCCGGAATCGGAAAGACCAAGAGTTTCCCACGCTGTATGGTGATATCGACTCGCTTGAGATTCGCGAAGTAGCCAAAGCTAAAGCTGGAGAAAGGGTCGAACTCCGCGACGATCGGAAAGGCTTGACCGGTGCGCTGCTCGCCGTTGGGCAAGTCCTGCATGACGGCAAAGTTGTCCGCGGCACGTACCGCAATCGAGCGATCGATACTTTGCGCCCGGCCGAGGGTCGGTGCAGTCACGCGCGTATGCTCGAGGTAGGTCATGTAGACCGGTCGGTTTGCGTCGTAAAAGGTGCTCGTGCGGTTGATCAGGAGCGCAAGAGCTAAGTCGGCAGTCATCATCGCGAGCGCCAAGCTTCGCCGCGCGGAAGGCGAGCACCACTCCACACGGAACCTCGGTTCGCATGGCGGTCCAAGTAACCCAAGCGCTTGCCGCGCGCGTCATCGAGCTGCGACGCGCGATTCATCGCCGGCCGGAGTTAGGCTTCGAGGAACACGAAACGGCCGCGCTGGTCGAGCGGGAGCTGGACTCTTTGGGAATCGAGCACCGGCGGCTTGCGGGCACGGGAGTGGTCGGCATCATCCGCGGGGCCGGCAGCGGGCCGGCCGTCGCGCTGCGCGCCGATATGGATGCACTGCCGATCCTGGAGAAAACCGCGTTGCCGTATGCTTCGGAGATCGACGGAAAGATGCACGCGTGCGGCCACGACGCGCATACCGCGATGCTGCTCGGAGCTGCGGCGGAGCTTGCGTCGCAGCGAGACGAGCTAGCCGGCAGCGTCGTGCTGATCTTTCAGCCGGCTGAAGAAGGACCGGGCGGCGCGCTGCCGATGATCGAAGCCGGCGCACTCGAGGATCCGGCCGTTGAAGCGATCGCGATGCTGCACGTCGATTCGCGGCTTGATGTGGGAACCATCGGCATCGTACCGGGACCGGTAAATGCCTCGGCCGACGAGCTTTACGTGACGGTACGCGGAGTCGGCGGTCATGGCGCCTATCCGCATTCCGCCGTTGATGCGATCCCAGCTTCGGCTGCGATCGTGCTTGCATTACAGAACGTCGTCGCACGCGAGATCGATCCGCTCGCAAG
>DATHMY010000198.1:0-8839 GCA_035486535.1 Candidatus Acidiferrum sp. | reverse complement strand
CCTTGCGTGTAGTCGCCGCCCGTGCCGGACTGCGCTTGCGAAACCGCTCGAAGGAACTCGGGCCCGTACGTTGTTGGCAGATGCGCGAGCGGAAAGTTCGGTGCGGCGGCCTTTTGGAAGGCGAGCGATCGCCACGAACGATCGCCGGTTAGCAGCCAGCCACGCCAATTCGCTTCGAGCGTGTCAAGCTGCGTATCGACGTTGGCCGGATACTGCGCGAGGTTGGCTTGCGCGTCTTCATCCGCCAGCCGCGCGAGTTTCTCCGGATCCTCTTCGGAATTGACGCGCTCGAGCAGTCCATTCGCGTCGCTTATCAATGTTACGTCGCTGCTGTTGCGGCTGACCCAGACGGCAGCCTCACGCACGTACCATACCGCGGCGTCATGGTTGGTGAGCGGGTTATAGTGCAGGCCCGTGCCGATCTGAACCGTTAGCGTTTCCAGCTCGCGAAATGCCGGATCGTCCGGACGCTGCAGCGAGTACGCGCGCCCGGCGTTGAAAATCGTCGAAAGGTAGACTTGCTGATCGAGGTAGTCCCACTGTGCCGCCGCGGCCTTGTCGTAGGCCGCCTTCATTTGCTGGTACAGCACTTCGGGATCGGCCTCGAGCGCGGCCCGCGCCGGCAGCACCGGCCACAGGGCCAGGGCAACCGTCACGAGCGCGCCGGCGAGTCTGCTAAAGCACCGAACCATCATCCAAAACTAAACGCAAATTATTGGTCAGAAGTGCGTTCTTGATCTCGCGGGCAATACGGCGCCCGGTCGACATCGGCTCCGAGTAGTTAAGATACGAGTACGGCGACCCGTCGATGAAGAGATTCGTTCCGGCCACGATACGCGCTGAGATTTCCATACAGTAGAACTTGATGTCGGGCGTGATGATCGTCTCGATGCAGAACGCACCGAACAGGCCCTTGGGTCCGGCGATCTCCTTACTGACTCGTACCACGTTTTCGCCCATGCGTAACGCCTCAGCCAGCATCGACTCGCGCAAACTCACCGGCTGATTGCCCACTACCACGTAGGACGGGCTGACGTCCATGCCTTCCTGTGCGGCGGCGGGGATGCGTCCAAGCGAGTCAACGTTGGTTTCGTAGCGACGATCCATCGACATGATCTCGAGCCGATCCTCGAGCGGTGAATAGAAGTAGTGAATGTAGAGCGGCACGCCGATGATGTATTCTTGGATCGTGTAGGCCTTCTTGAGCTCCTTGGAACGCTTCTCGAAATCCGCGGCATCACGAATGAACATGTAGCCTTTGCCGCCCCCGGCGCCGTAGAGCTTCACGATGACCGGACGGTCGATCTCAGCACCCGTCTTGAACTGGCGCGGCATCGTGATATCGGCGCGCGTGAGCCACTCGCGCTGCAGCTCGCGGCTGGCTTCCCAATCCAGCACCGCCTTGTTCCCGAAATACGGAATCGTCATCTGCTTGTGCTCGTCGAGCGAGAGATACGCGACAAACGAGCCGTGCGGTACGATGATGACTTTGCGGCGTTCGAGCTCGCCGACAAGCGACGGAAACTCCGAATAGCTGTCGACCGCGATGACTTCGTCGACGAAGGCAAACGAACGATACAGGCGTTCGGTGTCGCGGGTTGCAACCGCGAGCGTATGAAAGCCCTCGTCGTGCGCGCCTTTGAGGATCTGCAGCGCCGAGTGCGAGCCCAGCGTTGCGATCGTATACGGTCGGTTCACTTCGGAAAAATCGTCCTTTCGATGGCGGGATTGCAGAGCAGACGTTCCGCGGCCTGCGCGAGGACAGCGCGATCGGCCGGGAGATCCGGCGAACTGTAGAGACGCCAACCGACGGGGCGGTTGTCGTTATCTTGCACGATCCAGACTTCGCCCGGGCGTGGCGCATCGCTATCGAGCACCGTGACGCGGTGTTTATTCGGATTGAAGAGCGCCTCGTCGGCCTCGACCGCCGCCATGAGTGTGGTGGGATCCGGCGCATCGTCGAATCGCACGATCTGCGCACGTTCGAGCCGCGCAAGTTCGATGCCAAGCCGGCGCAAGGTCACAAGTGCCGTGTATGCGGCGTTGTCGGGAATCTTCAGATTGATCGCGACTGCACGTCTCACCGCACAACCGCCTCGACGAAGCTGCGAAATAGCACGGCGCCGCCCGACGGCGCAAGCATCGCTGCGCTGCGCCGGCGATCGGGGTGATTGAAAGTCCACGCGTCGCGCTCGGGATGCGGCATCAACGCCAACACGTTGCCCTCGCGATTGCACAAACCCGCTACGCCGAGTGCCGACTGATTGGGGTTTGCCGTGTCATCGACGCTGCCATCTTCGTTCGCGTACACGAACGCAATGTGATCGCCGTCCTGCAACTCGCGCAAGTGGTCGTCGCTGGCAGCCAACCGCCCTTCACCGTTGGCGGTCCATGCCGGAACGAGCGCCGCGTGATCGAGCGCCGCCGTGAGCACGCTGCGCGCCGGCTCGATCGCGAGTTTGACGTACACGTGTGTGCACACGAAGTGCGGCTCCGGCCGATTGCGCGTGAACGCTGCGGTCGGACGGCGAACGGGCGCCGTTCCCGGTACCAGGCCCGCTTCGAGCAAAATCTGCGCACCGTTGCAGATACCCAGAACCAGCTTCCCCGCCTGCGCGCCGAGGATGACGTGATCCATCATCGCGTCGTGCGCGGCAATCGCGCCCGCACGGATGCGATCTTCGTACGCGAATCCGCCCGGCAAGACGTAGGCATCGAAGCTCGGCAACGTCGCCGCACGACTCCAATGCACCAGCTCGGCTGTGCCGCCGCAGTCGCGCAGCAAACGCAGCGTCTCTTCTTCTGAATTCGTGCCGGGAAAAACCAGCACCGCGATGCGCCGGCTCACGGATACACCTCGCGCAACGGCGCCGACCAAATATTGCGCAGCCGATGGAGATCGAAGGCCTGATCGTCAACCACCAGCACTGGCCGGTCGATGGTGACACCGATTTCGAAGACGCCGGGGACGTCGTCGGCGATGCCTTCGAATGCCTCAACGTCGTCGGCAGCAACTTCGACCACGAAGCCACCGGCCTCGCCGAAGTAGGCCTCGAGATCGCCAATGCTGCCGTGCGTCCATTGCCAGGCGTCGTCGATCTGCGCGCCGATCGCGGCGCGGCCTTTGCGCATCGTTGCGAACGCCATCTCGGCGATCCCGGTGAGCAACCCACCGTTGCTAAGCGCATGTGCCGAACGGAACAGCCGCGCCTGCGAGGCTTCATAAAGCAGGCCGTGCTGGGCGCGCACGAGGTCGTAGTCGATGTGCGGCAGGTGCTCGTCGCTGCGCCCCAAGACATCGAGCAACACCGAGCCGCCCAGCGCGGCCTGCGGCGCGCCGATCAGGTAGAGCACCGATCCGGCATGCTTGAACGGCATCGTGACGACGGTCGCAATGTCGCTGAAACTGCCGACGCAAGCGACGATCGGCGAGGCCGGAATGGCGCGTCCGCTCGCCGACTCGTTGTAGAGGCTCACGTTGCCGGACACGAACGGCGTCTGGAACGCGTTGGCTGCACGCGCTAGCCCTTGAATCGCAGCGATCAGTTCGTTGTAGTGTTCGATCTTGCGTGGATTGCCGAAGTTGAGGCAATCGGTGAGCGCAAGCGCACGCGCGCCGGTTGCAACGACCTTGCGCACCGATTCGTAGACCGCGTGCTCGGCGGCGAGGCGCACGTCGATGTGGCTCATCCGCGGATTGCCCGCGACGGCAAGCGCCACACCGAGCGGACTGCCGGGCACCGGCGCGAGCACGCCGGCTCCCGCTGCGCCGCGCGGAATCACGGTGCAACCTCGGACCACGCCATCGTAGCGACGATAGAGCGGTTCGCGCGAGCAGACGTCGGCGTGCCCCAGCACGCGTTCGATCAGCTCGTCGATCTGTACGCCGGTCACCAGCGGCCGTTCGGCGGTCGCCGATGGTGGCGCGGTTTCGGTGAACGGCAGATCGTCGCGAATCGATCCGGTGAGAAATTCGATATCGACGTCCATCACCGTCTGCCCGCGATGCTGGAGCACGTAGCGCTTTTGCGCGGTCACCGTCCCAATTTTGGTAGCGCGCGCATTGTACGCGATTTCTGGAAGGGTGAACTCTTCATTGTAGATGCGCAAAAGTTCCGGCGTGAGTGCCGGCGGTACGACCCAAAGCAGCCGTTCCTGCGTTTCGCCGACCGCGATCACTTCGGGACGCATGCCTTCGATGGCGACGTTGACCGCATCGAGGTCGATTTGCGCGCCGTAGCCACCGGCCGACGTGATCTCAGCCGAGCAGCCCATGATCCCGCCTGCGCCCAAATCCTTGAATCCGACGGTCACGCCTTGCGCGTGCAGCAAGGCAAAGACACGATAGCTCGCGCGCATCAGCACGCTCTTGAGGAACGGATCGGGCACTTGCACCGCGCCCTTGTTCGAATCTTCGTCAGCTGCATCGAGCGTCAACGACGAGAACGATGCCCCGCCAAAGCCCGACGGATCGGTGGCTTTGCCGACGAGCACGATGTCCCAACCATCGGCGCCCGGCGGCGCGTAGGAATGGATGATCTCCGATTCTTTGACGATGCCCATCGCGACGACGTTAACCAAACAGTTGTCGTCGAAGCGCGGATCGAAGTAGAGATCGCCGGCGATATTCGGAACACCGATCGCGTTGCCGTAGGCGCTGATGCCGTCAACGACACCTTGCGCGACGTAGCGCTGGTGCGAATTCGGATCGTCGATTATGCCGAAGCGCAGCGGGTCGGCCACCGCGATGACGTGTGCGCCCATACAGAGGACGTCGCGCACGATGCCGCCGATGCCGGTCGCGGCGCCCTCGAACGGCACGACTTGCGAAGGATGATTGTGCGACTCGTGCGCGATGACGATGCCGTAGCGCTCGCCGTTCCATTCGCCCAAATGCACGATGCCCGAATCCTCAGCGGGACCAAGCACCACCGCCGTTCCTGTCGTCGGCAGATTTTTGAGCAGATGGCGGCTCGACTTATAGCTGCAATGTTCACTCCACTGCGCATCGAAGGCGTGCAACTCGACGAGCGAGGGCTCGCGCCCAAGCTGCTCGCGAATGCGCGCGAGCTCATCGGAGCGCAGCGCGACGGCGACTTCAGCCAAGCGGCGCTCCCGGCGTTCCGGCTTGTTGCTGCAGCGCGGCATCGGCGTGCAACACCGCGGAGCGCGCGTTAGCTTGCATGAGCAGCGTGCGCCCGTAGAGCACGGTGTCATCCATCGCCAAGAGCTTCGCACACTGCTGCGCGACCGCATTGGCGTCGCCGCCCCAGCCGAGCACCGGCGCCGAGGATGCCGCATCCAGCATCGCGCGCAACGGGTCTTCGCCGATCGCAACGAAAAATAACCGCGCAAACGTCGCTTCCAACTGCTGCACCAGCTGCAGCACGTATCCGGGCGTACGCGCCGGGCTTGCAATGTGGCGAATCGTCGGCAGGCCAAGTCCTTGCAGCGCCGCAGCCACGCCGTTGAGCGCTTCGTTGCGTTCGGGTCCGTCGGCAATGATCGCGGCCATGCCCGGACGCATCACCGGAAACGTGCCGACCAGCTCAGCGACTTCTTCGTACGCCGTCTTCACCGTTGCCAGCGCCGCGTCGTCGACCGTTTGCAAATTGCGATACAGCTGCTTGTCGAGCATTCGGTCTTCACGGCCTTGCGGCCAAATGCGCCATGAGTCGTTGTCGATGACGTCGGCGATAACCAGCTGACCCTTCTCATTCCCCGCAGTCATGCGACCGAATTCGACCTTGAGATCGACCAGCAGCACGTCGCGCTTACGCCACGCGTGCGAAAGGATGTCGAACGTCAGCCGCGCGAGTTCGCTCATCGCTCCGACTTCAGCCGGCGTCGCGATGCCGCGCGACACGATCTCGTCGGGTGCAATCTGCGGATCGTGATTCGCGTCGTCCTTGAGGAAGAACTCGATGACGCGTGGGACGAGCAGCATGCCACGGGCAACGCCGGGATTGCGGCGTACGAACGATCCGGCCGCCACACCGCGCACCACAACTTCGAGCGGCAGCATGTTGGCACGCCGCACGAGCATCTCATTATTGTCGTCATCTTCGCCGCCGCTCAAATAATGCGTGGGCAATCCGCACAAATTGAGCAAGCGAAACACGCGCGCCGTCGTCTGTGCCGCTAAGCGACCCTTGCCCGCTATCTCATTCCGCCGCGCACCATCGCCGGCCGAAATCGAATCGGTCTGCACCACAACCAACTGATCGGCGTGACCAGGATTCTCGTAGAGAACCTTGGTCTTGCCATGCGCAACCTCGTTACCCTTATTCATTTTAACGGCGCTCCGCCCCAGGCTCCGCGCCCCCCACTTCGTGGGGCCCCCAAAACCAGCGGCCGCATAGGCATCTTCACTGGCCGTGATCCCCCTAGGGCGGCCCCATCGCACGTTCCGCCGTGAGCAAATTTCATTTCGAAACCTCGACGATTTTTTGTTTAGGAAACTCCGCCAATCCATCGATGCGGTCGGCCAGCACGCGCGCGCGTTGCGGAGCGGTGCCGACGTGTTTGACCGGATCGAGCAATCGGCGAATCTCAGCCGGATCGAGCAGCGCGGTGAGCGTGGTGTCTCCGGCCAGCGTTTGTGCGAGCGGATTATCTTCCCCGCGCGCAAGCGCCGCCCACGCTTCCATCGCCGCGGTGCGAATGCGCTCGTGCAGCGCTTGGCGATCGCCGCCGGCGCGCGCCGCTTCCATCATCACTGCTTCGGTTCCGGCGAACGGGCCGTACACCCGCAGGTTGTGCGCCATGCGACGCTCCTCAACGCGCAAGCCATCGATCACTTTGCGCGCCAGCGACACGATCTCGTCGGCGCACAGGAGCGCCTCGGGGAGAATCGTGCGGCGGTTGGCGCTGTCGTCGAGCGTGCGCTCCAGATAGTTGGTGGCGGCATTCTGCCATGCAACGTCGCTATAACCAATGAGCAACCGTGCGAGCGAGTCGATGCGTTCGCTCAAGATCGGATTGCGCTTGAACGGCATCGCCGAACTGCCGACCTGCGATTTGCCGAATGGCTCGGCGACCTCACCGAACTCGGGACTGCTGAGAATGCGCACGTCGGCAGCAAATTTCGAAAGCGACGCGCCAAGACCGGCGAGGCCCGAGAGCAGCAGGTAGTCGAGTTTGCGCGGGTAGGTTTGCGTGCTGATGTCACGTGCACGTAAGCCGAAACGGTCGAGCACGTGTTCTTCGAACTGGCCCGACGTGCCCTGATGATCGAGCAAGTGCTCGTAAGAAGCCGCGGTGCCGACCGCGCCGCGTAATCCTTTGGTGGTGAGCTGTTCGAAGACAAACCGCAGATTGGTGTCGTCGATCAGCAGATCTTGCGCGTAGACGCCGAGCCGGTAGCCCAGCGTCGTGGGCTCGGCCGGCTGCAAATGCGTAAACGCCATGCAGACCAGATCTGCGTACTGCCGAATCTTCCCGGCGAAGCTATGCAGCAGCCCGTCAAGGTTCGCGCCGATCTGCGCGAGGGCCAGACGTAAACGATAGGTCTCGACCGTATCCTCGATATCCATCGAGGTCGCGCCCAGGTGGAGCTTGCCGCCGCCAACCGTCGCTTGCGAGGCGAAGACGCGAATCTCGGCCATGAGATCGTGATGAATCTCGCGTTCGATTTCGAGGGCCGCATCGATGTCGATCTCGTGCGCGTGGGCCTGCAAGTCGGCGACTTCTTCCGCCGTGATCAGTCCGGCGCGTTGTTGCGCCTGGGCGAGCGCCACCCATACGGCGCGCCACAGTTTGCGGCGTTCCTCTTCGGAAAAGAGCGCGCGTAACTCCGCGCTGCCGTATCTCCAGGAGAACGGCGAGACGTACGTACGATGCTTCATGGGACAAAGGCGCTCTTCGCCTCCGTCTAGAGCGCTGCCTCGTCGTCTTTGGTCGCAGCTTCGGCCGGCGTGTGGCGCGGAAAATCTTCGAGTTCGACGATGACGTGGTCGGGGGTTCCGGCGTCGATCGCTCGCAGTGCGGCGGCGCGGCCGGCCTCGTCGACAAAGTGGCGCAGTTGGTCTTCGGTCATGCCGTCGGTTTGCGCTTCGAGCTCATCCAGCGCGCCGGCGAGGTCGAAGCCGAGCGGCTTGGCCTCGAGCAGTGCCTGGAGCTTCTCCCGGCGCGCCTGCGGCGCAAGTTCGGTGAGGTCGACGAATTCCGAAAAGCGGCTGCGCAGTTCGGGATCGAGGTCCGCTGCGTTGGTCGTCTCGGCGACGATGAAAACCGGCTCTTTTGCCTGCGCCAAACGATCGATCGTGATCGCAAGGTGCGCGATCGAGCCGGGGTCGCCGTAGGCCGGCACCTCCACCACGACCAGCGCATGCCCCGCGGCCCGCGCCTTGGCCATCGCCTCATCGAGCGCGTCGATATTGGCGGGAACGACCGGTAAGCCGGTCTGGTCGGCAAGATTCTTGATGGTAGTCAAACGCGCGTCGGCCGACGGCCCCGCGATGAGCACCGCGCGGGGCACCGTGATGCCCTGCGATTCCATCGTCGCAACGTGCGCGAACATCGCGGCCAGCATGCGCGAGCGCTTGAGCACCGGTTCGGGCAGATCGCCGGCAGCCTCGGGGACCGCGGCGACGGCTTCTTCTTCCAGAGCGTCTTGGGGCAGCGTCGTCGCGACGGTCTCGGCGCCGAAGCTCACCGGCATCAAGTCGATCACCGCGCCGAAGCGCGCGATCACGCCTTCGTCGAGCCCTTCGGTCGTATTTGCACCGGCGATAACCCAAACGTCGGGACGGTCCTCGAGTTGTTCCCACTCGGTCCAAATGGCTTGCACGACTTCCTTGCGCATCGCCTCGTATGCCGCCGAACCGGTCGTGGTAAA
>DATHMY010000197.1:0-16082 GCA_035486535.1 Candidatus Acidiferrum sp. | reverse complement strand
TCGGCCTGGAGCGCAGGACGGTCGGCTGCCGCGATCGCGGCCAACCGGGCATCGGTCAAAACAAACGGGCTTTGCGATGCGGGTACGTCGTATCCGGCAAACACCGCTTGGGCGGCGTCGGTCTCGACGTTCGGCAGAATGATGCCGCGCTCGTGTTGCCCTTGCAGCAACGCGCCGATCGAGGTCACGAACGCACCGTACTGATGCAGAAGCGAGATGTAACGCTGCGCGTCGCTCGCGTTGGCAATCGGCATGCCGGCCAAAAGTCCAGTGAGCTCGCTTATTTGGAAGCCGCCGGCGTAGGGCGTGGCCTGTTGGTGCAACCAGAAGTACGTTGCGCCGGCGACGTCGTTGGTCGCGAGAAAATGCAACGTCGCGTAGGTGATCCAGCGATTCTGATCGAGTTTGGATGCATCGATCGTTGCCAAGTCGTCGAGCACATGTTGTCCGAACGCGGCATCGTCGCTCGCGTTCGCGTAGGTGATCGCGCGAATCGTCGTGATCGGCAAGCCGAGCTCCGAGCGCACCGTGTAGTCGCTGCTCACCTCGCGTTGCCAATAGCGATCGGCAACCGCGTCGAGCGCAGCGCCCGAAGCTGGTGCGGGCGAGGGAGTGGCCGTCCCAGCGCCGAGAATCGCCAACGACAACGCGCATATCAACGATCGCTGTACGGTCTTCATTGAACGGCTCTGCCACCCGGGGTTCCAGCTAACCTCCCGTAGAAGAGCGGCGGATGCCTCGTCAACCCGTCGTGTTCTTCGGGCACGGCAATCCCATGAACGCCCTCGACAACAATCCATATGCATCGGCCTGGAGCCGGCTCGGCGCTGCGCTGCCGCGGCCGCGCGCCATCCTTGCAATCTCCGCCCACTGGTATGTCCCGGCGACGCTCGTTACCGCGAATCAGCATCCGCGGACGATTCACGACTTTGGTGGCTTTCCGCGGGAGTTGTACGACGTGCAGTATCCGGCGCCCGGCGACCTCGGGCTTGCTGCACGCGTTACCGAGCTGCTTACCGCTTACCGCGCGATGGGTGACGAACGCTGGGGACTCGACCACGGCACGTGGTCGGTGCTCGTCCACACCTATCCGAAAGCCGACGTTCCCGTCGTGCAATTGAGCATCGACGAAACGCTCGCGCCCGGACAGCAATTTGAGATCGGAAGCCTGCTGCGTCCGCTCCGCGACGAGGGCGTCATGATCGTGGGCAGCGGCAACATCGTGCACAACTTGGAGGCGTTTGCCTGGGGCCGCCATGCGGCCGAGCCGTTCGATTGGGCCGAACGCTTTGAAGCACGCGCGCGCGAACTCTTGCTTACACGCGAATTCGATCCGCTCATCAAGTATGAATCGCTGGGTGAAGATGCACGGCTCTCGGTACCAACACCCGATCACTACGTTCCGCTCCTGTATGCGATGGGTGCCTCTGACGAAGGCGACCGCGTCAGTTTCCCGGTCGAAGGGATCGACGGCGGCTCGATCTCGATGCTCTCGGTCCTTTTCGCAGCGTGACGCGCATCGACAAGAAGGCCAATCTCGGCACCCTCATCCTCGTCAACGTCTACTGGCTTCCGCTTTCGCTGCAGGAAGCGGCGCTTTTGGCGATTGCGATTCCCGCGGCACTCGTGCATCTTGCGCCCGATAGCCACGTCGCGACCTACGCGCTGCTCGCGAGTTTGATCAACGTCGTCAACGTCTTTCTTCCGTGGCCGATCGGCGCGCTCTCGGATAAATTGCTCGGGCAGGGAACGCCACGCCAAGCGCTGGCGCTGCTCGGCGCGGTTTTCAACGTCGTCGGATTGATCTTTGCCGCAAGCGCGACCTCGATCGTACGTTTCGATGAGTCGATTCTCGTCGCGACGGTGGGCCAAGCCGTAAGCACGACCGCCTATCAAGCGCTGCTGCCCGACGCGGTCGCACGCGCGTCATGGGGCGTTGCCTCCGGTATCCGCGGCGCTTTTACGCTGCTCGGCACGGTCTTCGGTCTCTCGCTCGGCGGGCTGGTCGATCCCAAGACCGTCTTCATCACCTGCGCGGCGCTCGTTGCGATGAGCGCGATCTCGCTGCGCGGGCTCGCCCCGCGCGCACACGACGCTGATGACCGCGCGCACATCCGCGATTGGCACGACTTCATCGTCGTCTTCGTCGGCCGCGCATGCATTGTCTTTGGACTTACGTTGTTAGGAACGTTCGTACTCTACTTCTTCCGCGACGTGCTGCACGTTGCCGACCCGTCCCGTGGCACCGGACTCACCGGCATCGCCGGACTCATCGGCGCGGTCGCGTCCAGCATCGCGTTTGGTGTACTCTCCGATCGCATCCGCCCGCATCGCAAGATCATCGTCGCGCTCTGCGGTATTCCAATGACGATTGCTGCCTTGGGCTATGCGATCGCCCCGCGCGACGCGTCAATCTTCGTGTACGCGCTGCTCTTCGGGATTGGTTACGGCGGCGTACTCTCCAACGGCTGGGCGCTCGCGCTCGATGCGATGCCGGCGATGCGCGACGTCGCCCGCGACCTCGGTATTTGGGGCATGGCCACGCACGTGCCCGCGATCGTCGCGCCGCTGGTCGGCGGCCTGATGATTCGCTACTTCAACGGCTCGGTCGACGGCTACCGCGCGCTCTTCGCGCTGGCCGCACTCTCGTTTGCGGTCGGATCGGCGTCGGTGCTCGCGGTTCGCGGAAATGGAACGCCGCGTGCCGCGTAACTCGATCCGGACGGTTGCGCCCTTCTATCTCCAGCCGCTGCGCTGGTTGGCGTACGTCTGCGTCGCGAGCTATCACCGCATCGCGTACCGCATTCGCGCGTGGGGCGGATTACCGTATCGGCGCGGGCCAACATTGCTCGTGGCCAACCATCAGCACGAGATCGAATCGCCCGTCATGGTCGGCGAGGTCGGCCTGCGGTCGTTCGCGTGGCGCGAGCCGATCTTCACCGTATCGTCACGGCGAATGTGGGAGCCGGGTTTCTTTGCCGAACGCGTTCCCTGGCTGCGCGTCGCGCGCGAGGCAAATTTTGGCTGGCTCTTCGGGTCGCTTGGGATGCAGCCAATCGAAAACGAATTGCAGGCGCGGCCGTATGCGAGCATCGCGTTTACTCTGATCGGTCTATATGGCGATCTTCCGGTCGCTGGCGTTTTTCGCGAGCGCACGCGCGAGCAGCTCCCGCCGAGCATCCAAACGCTCAGCGATCTGTTGAGCGCGCGCCATTTTAGCTTTGCGCGTTCGCACGTGCGGATCGCCGAGCTCGTCGATCCGTATAAAGAGGCGATCATGCGGACGACGCGCGAGCAGCTCGATGCCGACATCGCGCACTTCGAAAACTTGCAGCGCGACGGGGCAACGATCTTCCTCACGCCCGAGGGGTTTTATAGCGGCGACGGCAAGATGCGCCCGCTCCGCGGCATTCTCGCGCGCCTCGCGCCGCTAGCCACCGTCATGCTCGCAGCAGTCAGCTACGACCCGTACGACGCACAGCGGCTAACGTTGCTTTATCGCATCACGCCAGCTCGCGAAAGCATCGCTCTCGATCTCCAGCTCAAGGCGACGCGTCCGGTAACAACCAGCGCACTCGTCTGCACGTATCTCGCCGATCACCCGGACGCAAGCGAGGCCGACGTCTTGCAGGCCGTGCAGGATCAGCTTGCAGCGCTTCCTACGGCAGCGTTCGTTGTGCCCGAACTGCGCGAGCAGCCTGCAATCGCCGTGCGACGCGTGCTCGGAAATCTGCGACGCATCGGACGCAAGCATCCGGAATTTTCGCGTACCGACGATATGATAGCATACCAAGCGAACTTTCACGCCGAAACGCTGCAGGGGCTAGCCGCGACGTAAGGCGGCAGCGACGATACGCCCCGCAAGGTCCGCGCACTTCGGCGCTTCACGCGACAGCCAGAGAGCTTCTTTCCAATTGCGCGGATTGAACATCGCGCGTGCCGGGTTCAGCCAATCGGTGGAGAGCTCGTTATTCGGCGTATCGAGGATCACGCGAACGACGGCCAGGCCATCGACGAGAATTCGCGCGCTCTCCATATCGACCGCCGCAAAGCCGCGCGACGCCCAGTGCGCGCGCTGCGCGCCGGTGATCAGCGCCGCGCTCGTGAGCAGCGGCGCGTCGAGGGCGAAGGTGCCGAGCTCTCGCGCCGCGCGGCGCAAACGCAGCGTCCAATCCGGATCGCACACTATCGATACGCCATCGACCGTGCTCACCGTCGAGGGTATCACAACGGTTCCGGTGGGCAGATCGGCACGCAATCCACCGGCTAGTCCGCAACTGATTGCAAGCTGCCCGAGCGCCGACGCGCGCAGCCGCGCAAGCCCGATCCCCGACTCGACAACGCGCGCTTGCGGCGCGTGGCGCCGTACGGCGCGCGCTTCGAGACTGGTCGCGGCAACAATTGCCGGCACCTCAAGCTGCGTAGCCATGATCTCGATACCAGACGATCGCACTCACCAGTGCGTCCAAGACGGGACGTGGAGGAACGCCCAACACCTGCTCGGCCACCGTCGAGTCGGCGAACATCCGGCGTTGTGACATGCGTACGCCTTCGAGCGGAACGAACGGGGTCGCACCGCTCAACCGGCAACGCGCCTCGTCGAGGTAGGCCGCCGCATACATCAACGCGATCGGCGCCCGGGCGCGCGGCGCCGAGCGACCGGTGAGCCCCGCGAGCAGATCCCAGAGCGCATCGAAGCTGAAGTTCTCGCCGCCGATCACGTAGCGCTCGCCGATCGCCCCGCGTTCGAGCGCCGCAACGTGCGCCTGGGCGACTTGCTCGACGTCGACGAGATTGAGACCGCCGCTTTGCGGCGGGCGCGCGATCATCTTGCCGCGCATGAAGTCGACGATCATCGCACCGGTCGGGGTGGGCTTCCAATCGCCCGCGCCGATCGGCGCGGTCGGCAACACAGCGACCGTTGGCAGGCGGCTGGCAAATGCGGCGCGTTCTTGCACGATCTTCGAGCCGTGATAGTCGAGGTCACCGGCGGTAAAAACGTGCGCTTCGCCATCGAGCGTCGCCGAACTCGAGGTCAACACCGCGCGTTCGACACCGGCGAGATAGGCCGCGGCGAAGAGCCCTTCGGTGCCCAGCACGTTGGTTTGCCGAATCGCTTCGCGGTCGCGTGGCCCGAATGAGTATTGAGCTGCGCAGTGGAGGAGGTAACGACAGCCGTCGAGCGCGTGGGAGAGCGCACCGGCGCGCCGCAAATCGCCGCTGACGATTTCGCAGCCGTCGACCGGTGCCATCGGACCGCGTGCGAGCGCGCGTACCCGATAGCCGGCAGCAAGAAGCGCACGTAGAACGTGCGCTCCAACGAAGCCCGAGCCTCCGGTTAGAAAGACGAGGTCGCGACTAGCTGGTGCCAAGCGCCGCGCGAATCGATTCCTTGATCGAACCGGTGGTGCGGATCACCGCCGTCGGTTCGTAGCCGCAGTGCGCCATGCAGTTGTTGCAACTGGGATGCTTGCCGCGGCCGTATTTCTCCCAATCCGTCTCTTCGATGAGTTCTTTGTACGTCTTCGCATAGGGCGCGTCGCTCATCAGATAACACGGGCGCTGCCAGCCGAAGACCGTATAGCACGGAATACCCCACGGCGTGCACTCGAAGTCGACCTTCCCTTCCAGGAAGTCCAAGTAGAGTGGGCTGTGGTTGAGACGCCATTCCTTGCGCTTGTCGCCGGCGAAGGCTTCACGAAAGATGTCGCGCGTGCGCTCCACGCCCAGGAAGCCCTCCTGATCCGGCGCCTTCTCATACGCATAGCCCGGCGAGATCTGCATCATGTCGACTTTGAGATCGTTGTTGAGATAGTCGAGCACGGCGCGAATCGATTTGGCGTCATCACGATCGAAGAACGTCGTGTTGGTGATGACCTTGAAGCCTTTGGCCTTCGCGACTTTGATCGCTGAGATCGCCTTCTCGAAGACGCCCTCGCGGCACACCGAGTCGTCGTGCTCTTTCTTGAGCCCATCGAGGTGGATCATCCACGAAAAGTACGGCGACGGTTTGAACTGATCGATCTTCTTCTCGAGCAGCAACGCGTTAGTGCAGAGAAAGACGAACTTCTTGCGCTTG
This sequence comes from Candidatus Acidiferrum sp., assembly GCA_035486535.1. Classification (GTDB taxonomy): domain Bacteria; phylum Vulcanimicrobiota; class Vulcanimicrobiia; order Vulcanimicrobiales; family Vulcanimicrobiaceae; genus Aquilonibacter. The sequence continues at coordinate 10,003 of DATHMY010000197.1, read as the reverse complement.
ATCAGCTCCGCGACGATCTGCGGCATCTGGTCATGGATCAGCGGCTCGCCGCCGGCAATCGAGACGCAGGGCGCGCCGCACTCTTCGACGGCCGCGATGCAGTCTTCGATGCTCAGGCGCTTGCGCAGAATGTCGGTCGGATGCTGGATCTTGCCGCAACCCGCACAGGCGAGATTGCACTGCAACAACGGCTCGAGCTCGAGGACGAGCGGATATTTCTTCTCGCCCCGGACCTTCTTACCGAAGATGTAGCTCCCGACCGTCAGTTTCTCTTGTAACGAACTCAATCGAATCTCGCTTCTCGGTCGCCAGCGCCATCAAGGGGAAGACGTGGCGATACAAATGATAATTCAGGTAAAAATCGCGGGGGAAGCCCGTCCCCGTAAAATGCGGCTCTTCCCAGGTTCCATCGTGGGTTTGAGTCTCCTTGAGAAAGGCAAGACCGCGCTGCGCCGCCGCATGGTTGCCTAGGCCGGCGATTTGCAGCGCATTGACCGCCCATGCCGTTTGCGAGGCGGTGCTGGCCCCTACGCCCGCAAACGATTCATCGACGTAGGAATGACAGCTCTCGCCCCAGCCCCCATCCCTGTTTTGCCGCGCAATCAACCAGGCGGCTCCGCGTTCGACCATATCGTGGCCGGCCCGCAACACGCCGAGCGCCGAGATCGCGCACCAGGTGCCATAGATGAAGTTCACACCCCAACGCCCCCACCAAGAGCCGTCGGCGCGTTGCGTCGAGCGCAGATACCGCACGACATTTTCGACGTCGGCGTCGTTTGCATCGCGACCGAGAAAGCCCAGCAGCTCGCCGACGTGCGCGGTAACGTCTTCGGTCGGCGGATCGATCAGCGCACCGAAGTCGGCAAACGGCATTCTGTAGAGCAACTCGCGCGTGTTGTCTTTATCGAACGCTGCCCACGCGCCGTTGCGCGAACGCATCGCGAGCGTCCAGGCGGTGCCGCTGGCAACTGCTTGCGCTACCGCCGCCGGCTCACCCGCATCAAGCAACGCCAGGATCACGACCGCCGTATCATCGATGTCGGGATAGGCATCGTTGTCGAATTCGAATGCCCACCCGTTGCCGCCGCGAAAATCCGAGCGTTCGCGCCAATCACCCGGTGCGCCGGCTGGAATCTGCTCGCGCAGCAACCACTGTACCGCGCGCCGCATCGCCGGATGGTCGTGCTCCAATCCGGCCAGCGCCAGCGCACGCAACGCCCAGGCGGTATCCCAGACCGGCGACATGCACGCTTGCACGCGCCAAGCTTCGGCGTCGTCGATGATGAACCGGTCGAATCCCGCCAAGCCCTTGCGCATGACGGGATGATCGAGCGCGTAGCCCATCAGATCGAGGGCGATGAGCGAATACACCCACGGTGGTTGAATGCCGCCCCAACTTCCGTCCGCCTCTTGGCGCTCGACGATCCACGCAGTCATCTTGCACATCGCCGATGCTCGCAGCGAGTTCCCCGTGAAGCGATCGTAGAATTTAAGCACACCGTCGAGCCACCACATCCAGCCCGATCCCGGCACGTGGTGCATGGCCGTCTCCGTCCCCGGAACGATGACCTCACTGACGTCGACGCCGAGCGGCCGCACCGGACGCTTCGAGACAACGATGGTCAGCGGCGCAACCGTGCCGCGCGCCCAACACGCGAAATCGTAGACGTTGAACGGCATCCACAGCGGAAAATAGATCATCTCCGGCGGCAACGACGGAATCCCGTCCCACGGATAGACACCGAAGAGCGCGAGCCAGATCTTGGTGAACACGCGCGCTTGCGCGAGGCCACCCATACGCGTGATCGTCCGACGCGCGCGTTGCATTTCATCGCAGACAGTATCGTGCCCAAGCACCTTCAATGCCACGTAGGCCTCGATCGTGGTGCTTAGATCGGCAGGCCCGTCGTAGTACAGCGCCCACGAACCGTCCTCGCGTTGACATCCCAACATGTGCCGGATTGCACCGTCGCGGATTGGCGCGAGGTCGATGCCGAGAAAGCGATAGAGCAAAATCTGCTCGGCGGTCATCGTCACGTTGGTCTCGAGCTCGCCGGTCCACCATCCCTCGGGCGCCTGTCGCGCGAGCAACCACGCAACGCCGCGCTCGAGCGCGTCGCTACCCATGCGCGATCCACTTCGCCGCAGCAGCGCCGCTGCGTACCGCAGCCTCCATGGTATCGGGCCAGCCGGTCTGGGTCCACGAGCCGGCGATCGCGACCCGCGGCGATGACGTGCGCTGTTGTGTGCGCGGCGCGCCGGGGCGTGGCAGGTACGTCGCTTCCGGATTGCGTGTCGCCGCCGCGTGCACGACCTTCCCATCGCGCAACGCAGGAACGAAGGCGCACAATTCTTGCCATGCCAGGCGCTCTAACTCCGCCGTCGGCACCGTCAACACGTCGCCGGCGGCGCTAATGCTGCAGCATACGTACCCCTCGTCCTTTTCGAAAATCCACTGCAGCGGTGAATCGAGCACGGCGGCAAAATCGAACCCGAGCGCGCCGCGATCGTGCCACAGATGCACGTCGACGATGGGATAGGGGTCGTACGTATCGAGCGCGCGCACGTCGAACTGCTCCGGCGTACCGAGCAGCTTCGCGGTGGTGCGCGGTGAGACCGCAAGGACGACGCCGTCGAAGCGCACGCGGCGCTCGTCGGGCAACTGCAACTCGACGCCGCGGGTGTCAACGTTCATCGCGAGCACGGCGGTCGAAAGATGCACATCACCGATTTGCCGGGCGGCCGCGGCGGCAACGTGCGCGAGCGGCACGGTCGAGAAACCGAAACGCGCCGCCGCGGCGTCGCGTAGAAATGCGGTCGAAATCACGAAGAGTGCGTCGGCCGCGCTCACGCGATCGAACGACGCATTGAGCGCCGGAATGAAGAACGGATCCCAAAAGGCACGCCGGGTGGCCTCGTCTTGACCGTTGCGATCCAGCCATTGTGCGAAGGTGAGCTGCGGATCGGTTCGCGGCATGAGCGCGGCGCTCGCCAGCGCGCGGGCCACCCGCAGCCGGCCGCCGATGTCGAGGTGCGCATAGCCGGCAAACGACGCGAGCAAGTGAAACGGGGCCGGTAGCGGCGCAGCACGCAGGCGGCTCGAGGTTCCGTCGCGCGCCAGCACCAGCGCATCGAAACGCGGCTGCTCGCGCAGCGCGTGCCCCATCCCGACACGCTCGACGAAACTGATGAAGTGGTCGCAACAGTGTAAGTACACGTGCTGGCCGTTGTCGATCTCGCGGCCGCCGACTTCAAACGAGGTCGCGCGCCCCCCGAGCAAGCGCGAGCGTTCGTAGACTTCGACGTCGTACCCGCGTTCGCGCAGTTCGAGTGCCGCACTCAGTCCCGCAAGCCCCGCACCGACGACCGCTATATGCCCAGGGCTCACAGCCCTAGCCACGCCCGAACCATCGCGCCGATCTTCTCGGTACGGGAGAGGCCGGCACGAGCGTGGAGTGGCAAGGATGGATCGCGCTCGATCTTCTCGAGGATACGCTCGTAGATACCGGCCATCGTTCGTACGCATGCTGCCGGCCGACGATCGATGTAGTCCAACACCTTATAGCCCTGTGCAAAATACTCGCGCGCGCGTGCGGCTTCGAAGGCCACCAGCGCGTCCCATTGTGGCGCAGGCGTTCCATCAAGCAGATCCGCTTCGGAGATGCCGAAGCGCCGCAAATCGTCTTGCGGCAGATAGATGCGCCCGAGGCCGACATCTTCGCGCACGTCACGCATGATGTTGGTCAGTTGGAGCGCGATCCCCAGATCGTCCGCACGCTCGAGTGCGGCTTCATCCTCGAAGCCGAAGATACGCACGCACATCCGCCCGACGACGGAAGCCACCAAATTGCAGTACGACCGCAGCTCGTCCCAACTGCCGTAGCGCACTTTGGTCCCATCCATCTCCACACCGTCGATGAGCATCTGAAGTTCGCGCTCGGGTATCGCAAACCGCGCCACCGCGACCGCGAGCACCTGCATCACCGCGTCGTCGTCGGCGTACTCCCCGCGTACGCACTCAGCGATGCGCTCGCGGTGGCGTTGCAAACGCCCGGGCAAGTCCGGCGCGTGGGCAACTGCGTCGGCTTCATCGTCGACCTGGCGCGCGAAATCATACAACGCGTAGATCGCGTTGCGCTGCTCCCTCGGAAGTGAGATGAATCCCCAGTAGAAATTTTTCGCTTCGCGGCGTGCCATATCGTGACAATACCGCTCGGCGTCTGCGAGACTAAGTACTGCCGACATATCTCCCGCTTTTACCGGAGCGCAATGATCCGCCGATCGCATGGATCAGGATCGAAATCTTGTCTGCCCCGGTGACCACCGGCCGCTGCACATCGGTGCGAAACCCAATGCGCTCGATGGCATCGCAGATTGCAAGGCCACCCAGGCGGTAGAGCGCGAGCTGCATCCGCAACGCGAGCGGAGCCATCGCTTCCAACGCACGCCCGGAATCGAGCAGCCGCCGCGCGCGCTCAACCAAGCCGCGAACGGCACCGGCCGTACCCGAACGTGCAATGTCCTCGCCGAGGATATAGCGTCGTCCAAGCAATCCGTCGCGTCTGACGTCCTGCGCGTGATTGGCGAGTTGCAGCCCGATGCAGACGTCGTCCGAGAGCAACTGACCATCGACGTCGCCGACGCCAAACACCGCGAGCACCATACGCCCCACTGGCGCCGCCGAGAGGCGGCAATAGGCCTCCAGCTGCGGCCAGGTTTCGTACGTGCTGACGCGCTGGTCTAGGCGATTTGCTTCAATCAAATCAAAGAACGGTTGCGGAGTCATCGCCGCGCGCCCGACCGTCTCGCGCAACGCGAGCAGCACCGGATGGACGGGCAGTTGTCCGGCAAACATCGCATGCAAGTCGGCGCGCCAACGCTCGAGCCGTTCCAGCGCCGCTTCGGGCGAGCCGCTTTCGTCGCCCAAATCGTCGGTCGTACGACAGAACGCGTAAATGCGCGCGAGGTCGAGCCGCGTCGCGGCGCTGACCAGACCCGACGCGACGATGAAATTTTCGTAGTGCCGCTTGGTGAGTTCGCGGCAATACGCATCTGCCGCATCGACGGTGACGCTCACGATGGAACCAAGAGGTCGGTCTCTTTGAGTTCATCGACGGAGCGCACACCGAGTGCAAACATCGCGATGCGCAGTACCTCGACGATCTCGCGAGCGAGATCCTGAACTTGGTCGTAACCTTGCGAAGCTGCGCGCAAAAACGGCCCTGCAATGCCGACCATATCGGCCCCCAGCGCGATCGCTTTGGCGGCATCGAGTCCGTCGCGAATACCGCCACTCGCGATGATCAGCGCGTCCGGGGCCACCGCCCGAGCTGCGCGAACGCACTCGGCGGTCGGAATGCCCCATGCCGCAAACTGCGCGGCAACGCGAATGCGCCACGACTCATGGGTACGGAATCGCTCGACCTCACTCCACGACGTCCCGCCGGCGCCGGCAACATCGACACCGGCTACGCCGACGTCGAGCAGCGCACGCACGACCTGCCCGCTCAATCCCCAGCCAACCTCTTTGACGAGCACCGGCACGTCTAAGCCACCGGCGAGCGCGCCGATGCGATCGAGCAGCCCGCGAAAGTCGGTATCGCCCCCGGGCTGCAACGCCTCTTGCAGCGGATTGAGGTGCAACACCAGCGCATCCGCGCCGACGAGTTTCACGAGGTGCCGGCACTGCGGAACGCCGTAGCCCTTATTCAATTGAACGGCGCCGAGATTTGCAAAGAGCAGTACCTCGGGTGCAACCGAGCGCACATCGAAGCTTTCCAGCGTCTCGGGTTGCTCGAGCAGCACCCGCCCCGAGCCCAATCCCATCGCGAAGCCGAATTCCTGGGCGACGCGCGCCAACGTGCGGTTAACGCCCGCCGCTTCGGGCGTACCACCGGTCATACACGAGATCAGGATCGGCGCGCGCAACGTGCGTCCGAAGTGGGTGACGCTCAGATCGACATCGTCGAGCGCGATCTCGGGAAGCGCGCAATGCGCAAAACGATAGCGCTCGAATCCGGAGCTGACGCCCTTGGCGCGGACATCCTGTTCGATATTGATGCGAAGATGCTCGGCTTTTCTTGACGTGCTGCCGTCACCCGGCCGGCCGCGTTCAGCGCCCTGCTGCAAGCTCGTACGCGATCTCCTTGAATTCCGCTCGGTAGGTGGGGTCCAGCGAGGACCCTTCCACGAGCGCCACCGCTTTCGCTGCATAGCGCGCCGCGGCTGGGCTGGAGACACCGTGCGCCTGACTTGCCAGCTGCATGATCGCGCCGAGCAGACGCCCGGCTCGTGCGAGGAGGTCGACCAAATGCGGCGAGGCTCCAGCCATCATGCCGCCGGCACGCAGACTCAACGCGAGCATCAACGGGTGGGTTCCGGCATAGGCAATGCGCAAGCGCCGCTCACTCCCGGCGCGCGCACTCGCCCGGATCAGGCGGTTGCGCTGTTCAACGCCGTGTAATACGGCATGCGCGAGGACCAGCCCAACGTCCAATACCCGATCGCCATGCACCGCGTCCTTGGCCAGCAGCCCTAACCCCAGCGCGTGAAAGGCGTCACCGGCGTTGAGCGTCTGCGCCAAACCCCAGATGGACGAGGTCGATTCGCGTTCGAACGAGAGGGTCGGTGTCATCTGCAATTCGTCATGCAACACCGAAAAACGATACAGACATTCGACGGACGCCGCTACCGGAACCGCGGTTTCCGAATCGCCGCCGCAGGCATCACAGGCCCAGAGCACAAGGCTCGCACAGAGCGGATCCGCGTACGCGAACGTATGGCGCATGATTCGTTCGAACACCGCGCTGAATTGCACATCGGCGCTCTGCAGATAGTCCATTGTGCGCGCCTGCCGGTCGCGTAGAAGAGCCAATTCCAAAGCTCCGAAGTCTCCCATGATTTACGTCGTTCGCGCGAAGGAACGATGCGTTCGCTACGGTACTCTATAGCCCTCCAAATGACCAACCAGCTGATTGTCTCCGCCGACGACTTCGGTTTATCGGAGGAAGTCAACGAGGCCGTCGAACGCGCTCATCGCGACGGCATTCTGCGAGCCGCGAGCCTGATGGTTGCAGCCCCTGCTGCGCCGGATGCAATTGCGCGAGCGCGAGCGCTGCCGGGCCTGCGCGTGGGTTTGCACGTCGTCGTGGTGAACGGACAGCCGCTTTTGCCACGCGATCGCGTGCGTCCGCTCGTCGATGCCAACGGGAATTTCTCGTCCCATCTGGTTGCCGCGGGGATACGCTACTTTTTTGATCCGCGCGCGCGACGTGCGCTCGAAGCGGAGATTCGTGCGCAGTTCGAGGCCTTCGCGCGAACCGGGCTTCCACTCGATCACGTCAACGCGCAAAATCACATGCACGTCCACCCAACGATTTTGAGCATCATCATCAAGGTCGGTGCGGACTACGACGTGCGCGCCGTTCGCGTTCCGCAGGAGCCCGGCGGCGCGGCATTCTTGACGCCGTGGCTCGCCTTGATGCGCGGCCGCCTGCACCGTGCGGGAATTGCGACAAACGACGTCGTGCTCGGCATCCGCGACTCCGGCCATATGACCCGCGCGCGTGTGCTGGAATTGCTCGACACGCTGCCGCCGGGAATTTCCGAAATGTATTTCCACCCGGCAACCGGACCCTGGCCCGGCATCGATCCACAGATCGCCGATTACGACTTCGCCGGCGAACTCGATGCGCTTGTCAGCCCGGAAGTGCGCGCAAAGCTCGCTGCGATCGGTATTGATCCACGCGCCTATTCGGATCTGACCGCGTGCTGATCGTTTGCGTGGCGGGCGTCGCCTACTGCGTCGTCGCCCTCTTTGCGGTCCTTCGCTTCAACTCGCGCCCTTCAAAGCTAGCCGACGGAAGCACGTCGGTAACGATACTCAAACCCATCGCGGGGCTCGAAGTCGAACTCTTCGAGAATCTCTGTTCGTTCTGCGATCAGGATGCGCAAGCATTTCAGGTGATCTTTGGGGTCTCGCAGCCGGACGACCCGGCCATCGCGGTGATCCAGCGCGTCATCGAGCGATTTCCGCTGCACGATCTCGCCCTCGTCGTTGGTGGCCACCCTGCGATCGGCAACCCCAAAGTTGCGAATCTACAGAACATGTTCGCTCAGGCGAAACACGATCTGGTGGTCATCGCCGACGCCGACATGCGCGTCGACCGCAACTACCTGCGCGCCATCGTCGCAGACTTCGCCGACGATCGCGTCGGTGCGGTTACGTGCTTGTACGCCGGCGTCGCATGTGACGGTTTCGCTTCGGCGCTAGCCGCGCTCCAACTCAACGATCAGTTCGCCCCATCGGTGCTGGTCGCTACGCTCGGCGGCGATCCGCGCTTTTGTCTCGGCTCGACGATGGCGGTTCGTCGCCGCGTCCTCGAAGCGATCGGTGGCTTTGCGGCGCTTGCGCGATACCTCGCCGATGACTACATGCTGGGGTCACTCGTACACGCGCACGGCTACCGTGTGGCGCTTTCGCGCTATGTCGTTCGCAACGTCGTCGCGGAGCCCAGTGTGAGCGCGCTCTTGCAACACGAGCTGCGTTGGGCGCGAACGATTCGTTCGGTGCAGGCGCTCGGCTATCTTTGCTCGTTCGTCACATTTCCGGTGCCGTTTGCACTCGCATGGGTGCTGCTCTTCCCGGCGACGATCGCCGCCTGGATCACGCTCGGCGCGTCTTTAGCGGTACGCCTCGCGATGCACGAGGCGATGCGCCGCGCGTTCAAGGTGACGGGCACAGCTTCGGCATGGCTCCTGCCGCTGCGCGATTGCATCGGTCTAGGCATCTGGGCGGCCGGACTCTTCGGCAGCACCGTCCGCTGGAAAGATCAGCAGCTGGGCGTGACAGACCTATTGCGAGACGCCGGCGACCGCTGATTCGGTCACCGCGCTCGCCTTGTTGCCCCACGCGGAACGAATGTAGGTTATGGCCGATGCGATATCGGCGTTCGAGAGCGACTGACCCCAGGCCGGCATCATGCCGTTGTAGCTCGCGCCGGCAACGGTAAGCGCGCCGTTCAAGCCATACTTCACGATGTGAATGACCTTGGTGGGATCGCCGGTCACGGTTGCGTTACCGGCCAGCGGTGGAAACGTTCCTTGCACCCCTTGCCCGCTGGACTGATGACAGCTCGCACAGTTCTGCGCATAAATTTTTGCGCCGTCGTTGGCAGCCGCACCGTTTTGCGCAACAGCCGCGGACGCCGATGCCGCTACCGATGCCTGCGAGGACGGGCTGGCGGACTCGGAGGCACTGTTATTGCTTTTTGCGCACGCTGCTAGGATGCCGATCAGTGCCACGGCAGCCAGTCGTGCCATTCGTGAGCGTTCCATCAGCGTTGCGTTAGCGCCACGAATTGTACACTCCTCGTGGCGATGAGCCCCTTGAGCGCGTCCACCGAATGCGCGAGTGGGCGCATGAGCACTACCATGCTCCCTTCGCGCCGCGAACGCTGCACCGAGCGATCGAGCATGAAGCGAATGTACGTGCGCGCGGTGCGATCGTCGACCGTTGCATCGCGTTGTACGATCGGAATGCCGACCCGCGTGAACTCCTCTGGATCCGCATCGCCGCGCTCATCGAAGAACAGTAGGCCCGTGCCGTCGAGCGATTGCACGAAGCCGTCGACCGACCGCGAGGCCACGCCGGAAAAGTCCCCGAAGCGTTTTCGCAAACGCGCGAGCTGCGCTTGCGTAGGCGCGCTCTCGAGGTGCAAGAGCACTACGTCGCCCGATTGGTGCGCCAGTGCCGCGACATCGCTTGCCTGTGGTGCGGACGGATCGAGATCGACGGCGAGCGGGACGCCGAGTTCGATGAAAGCGGCATCGGTTGAGGCTGCGCGGCCGCAGAGCCCGACAACGATTGCGAGCTGCGGCTCGAGCCAGTGCGTGGAGACCGTGCGCGCACGATCGATCACCACGTCATCCTTCGAAAAAAGGTCGTCAACGTACGAATCCGAGGGGTCACGTAGTACCGGATGCACGCTCGGAGCGACGTGCG
>DATHMY010000196.1:0-5299 GCA_035486535.1 Candidatus Acidiferrum sp. | reverse complement strand
GGAAACTCATGAGTGGGTTGCGTTTCGCCCGTCGGCCTGCGTCAACCCCCCGGTTACGCCGATGACCGCACCGGTGATAAAATCGCGCTCGGGCGCGATTAAGAACCGCACGACGTCGGCAACATCTTCGAAGCTGCCCGGGCGCCCGCGCGGGATCGGGCTCTCTTGTGCGAGCGCGTCCGCGCGGGTCTGACGTTTGTCGCGGATGTCGCCCGGCTCAACGACGTTGACGGTTACGCCGAATTGCGCTTCCTCGATCGCGAGCGTTCGCGCGAAAGCGACGAGCGCGCTTTTCGACGCCTGGTACAAGCTGAATCCGCGATACGGGCGGGTCTCGCTCGAGCCGTTCCCGCCGAACACGACGATGCGCCCGAAGCGCGACTCGCGCATCGCCGGCAGCACCGCCTGCGCAGCAAGCACTGCACTGCGAATGTTCGCGTTAAAGACATTCGCATAGTCGTCGAGCGTAAGGTTCACAAAGCGCTTGACCATCAATAGCCCAATACCATGCACCAGCGTATCGAACGGCCCCTCGACTTCCACGAGCCGCTGCAGCGCCGATGCTGCAGCCGCAACATCGCCGCCGAAATCGACCTTGGTCGCGCTCGCACGTGCACCGGCAGCCTCAATCGCTTTACACGTGGGTGCCGGATCGCTAGCGCGATAGGTGATTGCAACGTGCGCGAATCCGTCTGCTGCGAGGGAGGCTGCGACACCCGATGAGAGCCCGCTGCCGCCACCGGTAACGAGCGCGCGGCGCGTCCGTTGCGTCACCCCACCGCTCGCATCTGCTCGAGGATACGCGAAAAGCTTGCGGTATCGACCGCGCCCGGCACGAGAAATTCGTCTTCGAAGACGAAGCTTGGCACAGCGCTGATGCCGCGTTCGAACGCGTGATTTAACTCGCGTCGCACTTCGTCCACGCCGGCATCGCTCTCGAGATACGCCGCCATTTCGTCGCGGTCTAAACCTAGGCGCGCGCCTTCGTCGGCAAGGACCTCACGATCGCTCACATCGAGTCCATCGGTGAAGTAGGCGCGGAAGAGCCGCATCTCGAGATCGCGGTCGCGCCCGCTCGGTCGCGCAAACGCGATCGCGCGATGCGCGTCGAAGGTGTTCCCGCGGGTCGCGCGATCCCAGTTGAAGGTCAACCCCTCGCGCGCGCCTTCGCTGGTTATTCGCTCGAGCGTTGGATCGACGTCATCCCCGAATTTCGCCGCGTAGACCTCGCGCACGGGAACACCCGGGATCGGCGCATCCGGATCGAGTAGAAACGGATGCAACCGAATCGTTACCTCGCCATCGAAGCTCGCGAGCGCGCGATCGAAGCGGGTAACTCCGATGTAGCACCACGGGCAGACGACGTCGCTCCAGATGTCGATGCGCACCCGCGGTGCTTCACCTTCTACACGCGGAATTCCCAGCTCGTCGTGAACGAGGCGCCGTCGCGCGTGGTGCCGCTCACGCGCACCGTATGGGCGCCAGGGTCGAGCGGCCGCCGCGGCGTGTATTGGAACCCGTTAGCGTTGAAGTAGACGGCCGATGAGACGTCATTGCCGTCGACGCTGACGCGGATCGAACTCCGTTGCATCGGCTGGGTGAACGTTGCCGAAATTGGCGTCATTGGGCCAGTGCGTCCTTCAGGCGCGCGATCGGTCAGATATGCCGCCGGATTCATCGGCGCGGGAGCCGGTCGATTATAACCACCGCCGCCGCCGTGATTGCCGCCACCGTTGATGGTAACCGTCGACGTGTTGTTGTTCCAATCGACCGACGCGCCGAGGGCTTGCGCGACGAAGCGCAGCGGCACGAGCGTGCGCGATCCTTGAACGAAGGGCGCCTGGTCGAGCGTCTCCGATTGGCCGTCAACCGTGGCTTGAGTCGAACCAATTTGCAACGAGACGGTCCGCCCATCACCGGTCGCATTGATCTGGCCATTTTGATAGACGACGCTGGCGCCAAGCTGCTCGAAGACGCCGCGCAGCGGCACGAACACGCGCCCGGCCTGCTCAAGCGGCGGCTGATCGAAACTCATCGTATTGCCGTTGACAATAACGGTAACGCCAACGCTTTGTTGCGCGAGGACAGGTGCAGCGAACGCGCTCGCTGCAAGAATCATCGAAGCCGCACAAGCGGCGAAAGAACTTTTAATACGCATTGTTGGGGTTTACCCAACCATGCGTATGTCTTACACCGTTGCGCGAGCAGGCTGAAGCTCGGCTGCAACCGCCTTGCGATCGGCACGCCGCTCAAACCAGCCCATCCACGTGTTATAGATCATGGGAACGAGGAAGAGCGTCAGGATCAACGAGCTGAGCAGGCCGCCGATGATGACGGTACCAATCGCTTGCCTCCATTCGGATCCCGCGTCATAGCCAAGCGAAAGCGGCAGCATTCCAAAGATCATGGCCACCGTTGTCATGATGATCGGGCGGAAGCGCGTTGCGCACGCTTGCAGCACAGCGTCTCTGACGCGGAGCCCGCGTTTACAGAGCGTGTTCGAGTAGTCGACCAGCAAAATGCCGTTTTTGGCGACGAGGCCGAAGAGCATGATCACACCGAGCATCGAGACGATATTGAGCGACTGCGCTTGTCCACCCGGTAGCTTCCCGAGAACGCCGAGGAACGTCAGTGCGCCGATGACGGCAAGCGGAACCGAGAACATCACGATAAACGGTTCGAGGAACGATCCGTAGAGGATCACCATGAGCATGTACACGAGCATGAACGAGAGGACCAGAGCGATACCCATGTTCATAAAGGTCTCAACCATGTATTGCGAGTTGCCCTCGGGCTTGAGCCCTACGCCTTCCGGCAAGAATCCGGGTTCAACCAACTTTTTGTTGAGCGGCCCCGTTACGTCGCCGAGCGAGTAACCAGGAAGCAAATCGCCGACAATGTTGACAACGCGTTGGCGGTTCATGCGCTCGATCTTGGTCGGCGCAGTCGTCCAGGTAAAGGTCGCGATACTACCCAGCGGAACGAGCGAGCCGTCATTGGCACGAACGTTCACGCGCATCAATTGGTCGACGGTGCTGCGCATTGCTAGCGGAAACTGAATGCGGACGTCGACCAAGCCTGTGCTCGTCCGAACGCGCGTAGCCACTGCGCCGTCAACCGCGATACGAGCAACGGTTGCTGCGTCGGCGGGATTGACGCCTACCAACGTGCATTTGGCGCGATCGATGTCGACGTTGAGCCGTGGCGCGCCCGTTTCGGCACTGCTTGTCACGTTCACCGTTCCGGGTAGGCCGCGCAGATATTGGGCGACCTTCTCGGCCGCAGGGCCGATAGCATCGTCGGGACCAGTCAGCGCATAGAAGATCGCGCTGCCGTTTCCGGTATCACCGGCGACCTGCAACTCGCCGCCCGGCACAAGATAGCCGAGCTTGCGAATTGCCGCCGTCGTCTTGTCGGTGTCTTTGATGCGATCGCTGCGCATTGTCGCGTTGAGCGTTGCAAAGTTGCCGCCCGTCACGCTGCCGTGCCCGAGCTGCTTGCGGCCGACAGTAGAGCTCACCGACTTCACGCCGTCCAGCTTGGCGATTGCTTTTTCGAGCTGCACCACATAACCGTCGGTCGTTGCAATAGGCGTGCCCGACGGATAGTTCACGACCATATCGATCTCGCCGTTCTGCGACGACGGCACAAAATCGGTGCTCACACCGAAGTGGAACATCGCGCCGGCAAGCACGATTGGAAGTACCAACGTGATCAGCGCGAGGCCGCCGTTCGATCCAAGCTGCGCGAAGCCGCGCGCCCGGCCGTAGCTGAACCTGCGCATACCGAACGCCACGGCGTAGGCGAGGATCGTCAGCGTCAAGATGACTGCATCGATGACGAAAGTCGCTTGGCCGCCGCCGGCCGCGAGCGAGATCGCGTTCAGGAACAGTGCCGCGCACACGAACACGACGAAGCTTCCGTGGCGCAACGCCCACGGCAGCGCCATCTGCTGGTAGAAGGTCACGATTGGATCGTAACGCACCACAAACTTCAGGCAAACCAGTGCCGCCACCACGAACACGGCGAGCACGTTGAGGATGTGCCAGCCGGTGTACTGGCCGATGCCGAACGCCACAACCGAAGCCGTGAACAATCCAGCGTCCAAAACGCGGTTGTCGAGCGCCAATAGCCATCCCGGCGTGCCCTGTGAGCGTCTCAAGACGCTCCACCTAGCGGCGAGCAGCGGAGTAAGCGTGAAACTCACCAGCAGCGAGAAGAGCGTAGCGATTACGACGACTGCAGCAAATTCTTTTAGGTATGCGCCGACGATCCCCGGTAAGAACGCGATCGGCAGGAAGACAATGACGTCAACCATCGTGATCGCGACGGCGGCGCTTCCGATTTCGGTGCGGCCGTTGATCGCCGCGTTCATGGCATCCTCGCCCAAGTCGCGGTGCCGTGTGATGTTTTCGAGGACCACGATCGAATCATCGACCAAGATGCCGATGATCAGCGAAAGGCCCATCATCGAAAGGCCGTCGATATGGAAATTGAAGAGCTTCATTAAGATGAACGTAGCCATGATCGAGGTCGGGATCGCGAGGAAGACGACGACCGCGTTGCGCCAGGCGTGCAGGAAGAGCAGCATGACGAGCGCCGTTAGTACGATTCCTTCACCGAGCGAGATGAACACGCCGTTGAGCTGCTGCACCGTGTAATCCGCCGGCGCATCGATTTCGTTGAAGGTCAGTTGCGGAAATTTCGCCTCGATCGCCTTCATCTGTTCGCGCGCAGTTGCGGTCGACTTCACCTGATCCGCGTCGAGCGTTGGGTCGATCTCCATGTACACACGCGGCTCGCCGTTGTAGTGCGAGATCGTACGCATCTCGACATGACTGTCCTCGACGCGAGCAACGTCGCCGACCTTGAGGCCCTTTACCGGATAGGCGAGGACGGTCGGCGGCGAGAGCGGGATCAGCGCGAGGTCCTGTGCTTGCTCGATGTAGCTGTGCACGGCGACCGTCGCCTCTTGGGTCGGCTGCGTCATGATGCCGCCCGGAACGTTCGCGTTGTTTCCTTGGATAGTATTGAAGATGTCTTCCAGCGTCGCGCCTGTGCCATCGAGCGCCATTTGGCTCGGCAGTACGTGAAATTCCCGATTGGCCGTTCCGTACACGTTGACGGTCTGCACATTGGGAATCTGGGCAACAAGCGGCTCGACCTGGTTGTTGACGACGTCCGCGATCTGCGGCTGCGTCAAATCCTTGGAACTAATCGCGATGTCGAGCAACGGCGGTTCGGATTCGCCTTGTTTGCTTACGGTCGGCGGATCGAGGTCGGTCGGCATGTACACGCG
>DATHMY010000195.1:0-2118 GCA_035486535.1 Candidatus Acidiferrum sp. | reverse complement strand
GGTTGTATTGCGTGCCCGTCTCGTGCTGGCCCTCAACGCCCGCCTGCTGCGTCTGGTAGTTTTGCACGTACGGCTGGAAGTCGGTGCCGCCCGAGAAAAAGGCGTTCAGTGCAGGGTTCGTGTCGTGCTTAACCGTCGGTTCGACGAAGAAATGCACATCGTTCGCACCCTTCGCTTCTTGCACCTGATAGGTCGCGATGCGCGTATTGGACGCGGCGACCGAGAGGTTGGGATTTTTGAGCAGCGCCATACCGATCGCCGACTCGAGCGAGATGCCCACGAACGGTTGCTGGGTGACGCCGACGATATCGGCGTTGGTCGGCGGAACGTCAGGTGCTTTATAGCCCGGCGCAACCGTCGGCACAGCCGGCGTCACCGGCGTCGGCACCGGCGTCGGGACGGCTGCCGCCGGCGGCAGCGTCGGCTTTGCCGACACGGCGAAGGGCGTCGCCGCCATGATCGCGCTGAGAGCAAGTGTGCAAAGTGTGCGAGTTTTCACGGAGCGCTCCTATTCGACCGCGACGTGTCCGTCGAGTCGCGGTTTGTTGAGTAATAAGACTAGCGGCGATAGCGCGATCGTAATGACGGCCGTCCACCGCGATGTATCAGCGTACGAAAGCACCGTCGCTTGTCCCTCGACCAATCCTTCGAGACTGGTTAGAGCGTACGTCGAGTGCGCTCCGCCGTTTTGCTGCAAATAGATGGCCGTCGGCGCACTGTGCAGATTGACGCTGGCGGCGAGTTCGGTTTGGTGCGTGGTGATGCCGCGAACCAGGAGGGTAACGAGCACGGCCGTTGCGATGCTGCCGCCGACTTGGCGCGAGAGATTGAAGAATGCCGAGGTCGACGGGACTTCCTTACTCGGCACGCCACCGATGACGGCGATCGAGAGCGGCACGAAGATCTGCGAGAGCCCGATTCCGCTGATGATCAGCGCAACGATAAATGTACTGAATTGCGAGTTCGGCGTGGTTACGCTCGCGAGGATCCAGTTCGAGACGCCCAATAGGATGAATCCAATCGCGACCGAGAGCCGTACATCGATCTTGCCGCGGCTTGCCAGTGCCGCTGTAATCGGCGTGAAGAGCATCACTGCGCCCGCGCGAACGAGGATCGTGAGGCCCGACAGCGTGGCGGTGAAGCCCAGCGAATTTTGCAGATACTGGGGCAACACGAGAATCGAGCCGTAAAGGCTCACCCCCAAGACCGCGCCCAGAATGCTTCCGGCTGCAACCTGGCGCAGCTTGAGCACGTGCAAATCCACCACTGGAAAGCCCGAACGCAACGTCCACCAGATGAACGAACCGATGCCGACGACGGCGAGTCCGGTGAAGAGCCGGATGTTGACATCGTCGAACCAGTCGTACGTTTGCCCTTGATCGAGGACGTATTGCATCGCACCCAGACCCATCGCGAGCAGCGCGAGGCCGATCCAATCGAGTTTCATCGCTCGCGGCTTGACCGGATTGCGCAGGTAGTTCCAGATCAGCGTGGCTGCGATAATGCCTACCGGCAAGTTGATGAAGAACGCCCAGCGCCACGTCAAGTTGTCGGTAATCCATCCGCCGAGAACGGGGCCGAGCGCGGGTCCGACGATCACGCCCATCGCAAAGATCCCTTGCGCCTGTCCTTGCTCGTTCTGCCGGTACGTATCGCGCAGAATGGCTTGCGAGGTCGAGATCAATCCACCGCCGCCTAGTCCCTGAATGATGCGCCAAAAGACCAGCGAGTTGAAGTTCGCAGCGAGGCCGCACATCAGCGAGGCAATCGTGAAGATGACGATCGATGCGACGAAATACTGCCTCCGGCCAAAGCGCGCGGCGAGCCACGGCGTAATTGGGATCACCACCACGTTTGCGATAATGTATCCCGTCACGACCCAAGCACCTTGATCCACCGGCACGCCGAAATTCCCCTGAATGTTCGGCAGTGCCACGTTGACGATCGTCGTGTCGATGATCTCGAGCAGCGTGGCGGCGATGACCGCGACGCTCACGATGGCCCTACGTAGGCCGAATTCGACTACGTTTCTCGGTTCCATCATCGTTGTTTACGCTTCCGGCTTAATGAACTTTCACGTAGGTTTCGACGCTCATCCCCGGCCGAAGCGGTTGTTTG
>DATHMY010000194.1:0-15651 GCA_035486535.1 Candidatus Acidiferrum sp. | reverse complement strand
CCGTCACCGGTCAACTGGGAACGCTGCTGGCTGCCTTGCGCAAGCAATATGGGCCCATCGACGTGCCCGAGCCGCGCGAGCCGTTTGCGCTCATCGTCTGGGAGAATTGTGCGTACCTCGTCGATGACGAGCGGCGCGCGGTAGCCTTTGAGCGCTTGCGAAAAGCGGTGGGCATTACGCCCCAACGACTGCTCGCCGCCGGAGCGAAGAAGATCGAAGCGGCTATCAGCGAGGCCGGCATGCAACCGCCGCATCGTGCCGCCAAGGTCGTTCGCTGCGCGGAGATCGCGCTCACCCACGCGGACGGCGACCTAGCTTCAGCCCTGTCGGCACTCCCGGAAAAGCCCCGACGAACCTTGCTCAAACGATTCCCGGGGATCGCCGATCCGGGCGCCGATAAGGTTCTGCTGTTGTGCGGCTTCTCGGACGCGCCGGCGCTTGATTCCAACGGACTACGCGTGCTTGAGCGGCTGCGACTCGTTGCGAGCGGTCAGGCGTACCCGAGGGCGTATCGCGCGGGCGTGACGGCATTGGCGATGGCCGGCATCGCGGGTTCGAGGGCGCTCGAAGCCTACGCCCTCTTCCGCGCGCATGGGCGAAAACTGTGCAAGCGAGCGTCGCCTCTCTGCGCCGATTGCTCGCTGCGCCACACGTGCCCCTCAGCAAGCGAGCGAACATCTTCTCGCTCTTGAATTTTCGCCGGACGGAACCGATTAGCTACGCATGAGACTCGCCCGCCCGCGGCATATTGCTGCCGGCGCGCTTGCTGTTCTGCTTAGCACAGCAGCGTCGCCTGCGTCAGCCGCGCCTACCACGATGCCGGCTTCGCATCTCGCAGAGTACGCGCACGTTCTCACCCAGTTTAATCCCAATCTTTCATCGTTGGAGAGCAACGCGCTGGCCGATCGCGTTCGCATCGAATCGCTCTTTTACCAATTGGATCCGCGGTTGCTCGTTGCGCTTGTCGCGACCGAGTCGTCATGGCATCCGTACGCAGTTTCGCCGGTTGGCGCGCGCGGTCTCGGGCAACTGATGCCGGGGACGGCCGCCGGGCTTGGCGTTGATGCATTCTCGCCGCACGACAATTTGAATGGAACCGCGCGGTATTTGCGCGGCTTGTTGGATCGATACGCGGCGTATCCGCAAACGCAGCGCTATCGTCTCGCCCTTGCGGGCTATAATGCGGGCCCTGGGGCGGTTGAGCGCTATGGCGGCATCCCGCCATATAGCGAAACGCAAGCGTATGTCCGCAACGTGATGTCGCTCTACGATCGGCTTACCTCATACCTTTCGACGCGTATCGACGAGACAAACGACAGCGAGCCCGGCAGCGTCACCGTAGTATCCGTGCGGCAATCGGCGCCACACCCGAAGCGTGCGAGCCACCGCGTAATCGCGCGCACGCGCCAGCAAAGTTCGAGCGCGATCGTAGCCGATCTCTCGAGCGTTGCGCCCGACCCGCAGCCAACGCCGGCGCCGCGGCATCGTGGCGTGTTCTACTACGTTTTCCATCACGATCACCCGGGCGCACCGAAGGTCGCCGAAGCGCCGGAGGCGATAGGAGTCGTGCGTGACCTAGGCTTGCGCGTGCCGTCCACCGCGTACGACGGACGACCGATTCGCGTGGATGTCCTCACGCCCGGCGCCTCCGTGGTAACCCTCGTGGCCCGCGCCGGTCAGACGTTCATTGGCGCGGTGACCCTTCCAAGGCACACGACCCACGCGCTGCTGCGCGGAATTCCGGGGGCCGACGCGACGCGCGTGGTCGACATCTATGCCTATGCCCAGGGCTATGACGCTGGGCACGCGGCGGTGACCATCGTGTCCAAGACGGCGAATGTGACCGCTGCGAGATAAAGCAAGCGAGCGGTCCTTCGAGGGGTAAAAGAGGATTGACCTTTCGGCAGGCGCTTCTTGGGCCCGAAGGCTATAATGAGGGTAATCAGGGGGCACGACAGCGCCCCCTTCCCTGTCTCCCGCAACGGGTCTATCGACATGCGAATCAAGTACGAAGTGTCGGCTGGCGGCTTGGTATTGCGGCCGCGCGATTCTGGTTTCGACGCGCTGTTGATCGGGCGCGGTTCGCCGCGTATCTGGACGTTGCCGAAGGGTCACGTCGAGGCGCGCGAGTCCAACGAGCAAGCGGGTCTTCGGGAAGTGCGCGAGGAGACCGGGTGCTGGGCTGAGATCCTCACGCGGCTGTCGGAGATTTCCTACTGGTTCTATGTCGGCAAAGCCAAACACAAGAAAAGCGTGACGTTCTTTCTGATGCGGTATCTCTCGGGCGATACGGCCAACCACGACCATGAGGTCGATGAGGCCCGTTGGTTCGAGGTGCGCGCCGCGCGCAAAGCGCTCAAGTACGTGAACGAGAAGCGCCTGGTCGATATCGCGCTCGAGTACGTTGCCGCCAATCCGGCGCTCTTTCCTGAGACCGTCGTCGCCCTGGCCGAACCGAAGAGCTCTTGACCGACACCGACGCGCTCCACGTTCGGCTCGACGTTTTCGACGGGCCGCTCGACTTGCTCTTGAGTCTGATCCGGGAACAGCAGCTCGACATCGCCACCGTCCCGCTCGCGTCGGTCGCCGAACAGTATTTGGCATATGTCCGCGTGATGGAAGACCTCGATATGGAGGTCGCGGCCGAATATTTGGTGATCGCAGCGACGCTGGTCTTCCTCAAGTCGAAGGCGCTCTTGCCGCCGATTCCGCAAGAGTTCATCGATGAAAGCGAAGAGTCGCCCGAGCAGGTCGAGGAGCGTCTACGCCGGCGGCTCATCGCCTACTCGCGCTATCGCGAGCTCGGCGTCCAGCTGCGCGCGCGGCAAGAGGAAGCCAGCGGCTTCTACTATCGGGATTCCGGCGATCCGTCCAGCGAGCTCGTGCAGCATTATCGCGTCGATCCCGAGAAACTCAAGCGTGCGTTCATCGCGATGCTCCAGCAGGCGCGGCCGGAAAAACGCGAGGTCGTGCGCGAACGGGTCTCGCTGCTCGCGCAGATGGACTTTATCTCCCGCAAGGTCAAGGACTCGGGTTCGGTGTCGTTCTTCGCGCTCTGCCACGAGCTCGGGATGACGCGCGAAGTGATCATCGTAACGTTCCTTGCCATTCTCGAGCTGGTGCGTCGCCATCGCGTCGAGTTCGAGCAGGCCGACATCGACGACGATATTCGGCTATTTCCGTTTTCGCATTCCGCCGTACAAGGGTAACCGTGGACACGCAAGAGTTGACCGATTCGCAACAAACGCTCAGCCCCGAAGCGCAGGAACTGCATGCCGCAGCCGAAGGCGTGCAGTCCGCGATCGAAGCGCTGCTCTTTGTCGCGAGCGAGGCGCTCGAAACCAAACGCATCGCAAAGTTGACCGGCGAAGACGAGCGCGCGGTCGCGCTTGCGCTCCAAGCGCTCGAAGAGCGCTACAGTCACGGCGGCATCGTGCTGCGTCAGATTGCCGGCGGCTACCGCTTTGCTACGTCGTCGGCGGTCCGCGAGGTCGTCGAGGCCTATCTATTGCCGCCGAAAACGTCGCTCTCGACGCCCGCGCTCGAGATGTTGGCCATCGTGGCGCACATGCAGCCCGTCACCAAAGGGGAGATCGAGGCGATTCGCGGCGTGAATTCCGACAGCGTAACGAGCACGCTGCTGGATCGCGGCCTTATCGCCGAAGCCGGACGTAAGGATGTCGTGGGACGACCGATGACCTACAAGACGACGCCGCTCTTTCTCGAGTCCTTCGGCTTGCGTTCGCTCGATGATTTACCGCAGCTCGAACTCGAACCCGGTCAACCGCTCGAGTTGAACTTGATTCTCCCCCAGGCTGCGCAGACCGCGCCGGACGATTCGACGGAGCCGGTGCCGCAGGAGCCTACGTGACCTCGTTCGATCGGCTCGTAACCGATTATGCTGCGGGCCGGCTCGGCTATGCCAACGATGTGTACAATCACCTCGTTGCTTTCGGATTGCAGACAAGCCACCGGATCGTGGATATTGGTTGCGGAACCGGCCTCGCGAGCGCGCCGTTGATCGAGAACGGCTACAACGTCACCGGCGTGGACCCGTCCGAGCCGATGCTCGCCGTGGCGAAGGAGCGCTATCCCGAAGCAAAGTGGGTTCGTGGGACTGCCGAGGCGCTGCCGTTTGATGCCGGCGCGTTCGAGGTAGCGATCAGTGGGCAGGCGTTTCATCACGCCGACGCACTGCCCGCGCTTGAGGAGATAAAGCGCGTCTTGCGTCCGCATGGCATCGTCGCGATTTGGTGGAAAGGTCTGGCCGGCGACGATCCGGTCAAACAGCTGCGCGATTCGATCGCACGAGACATGGGCATCGCGCCGCTCAATAGCAACTGGCGTGGCGGCTTTCGCGACTTCTACTCTTCGGGTCTGGCCGATCCGGCAGTGCGAGTGATCCCGTGGAGAACGATCGTCACGCTCAGCAAGTTCTTGCAGTACGAGCGCTCGCGTAAGATTGTGCGGGACGAGTTTGGTTCGAGTGCGCAAGAGTATTTCGAGCAATTGGAAGCGCGCCTGCGCGAAACATTCGGTGAAGGCGATCCGATCTTGCCGCTCTCGTACATCCATTTTCTCTACTTGGCGCGAACGTAGTGCCGAGGCACTAACCATGCGCATCGGGGTCCACGTGCGGGTCTCGGGCGGATATGCGAAGGCGATCGAGTACGCGAAGTCGCTGGGCTGCACCGCGATCCAGATCTTTTCGAGCAACCCGCGAAGTTATCGCGTTGGCAAGCTCGATGTCGCGGCGCTCGCCGCCTTCGCGCAGATGCGTCGCGACGCCGGGATCGATCCAAGTGTCGTCCACACGCCGTATTTGATCAACTTGGCGAGTGATGACCCCAAAGTGCTCAGCGGCTCACTTGGGTTGCTGCGGGCCGATCTAGCCAGCGCTGCCGCAGGCAGCATTGCGTACGTCAACACGCATTTGGGGTCGTACGGTACGCGCGATCGTGAGCAGGGCTTTCTCGCGATTTGCAAGGCGCTCGAAACGGTGCTCGCGGAGATCGAACCAGGCGTTATGCTCGTACTCGAAAACTCGGCGGGCGCGGGGAACTTGGCGGGCGGAACGCTCGAGGAACTCGGCCGGTTCGTCGAGGCGGTACGCCATCCCCAACTGGGCGTGTGCCTCGATACCGCGCACGCGTGGGCCTCGGGATATGAGATCAATTCGGCAAGTGGCGTCGATCGTTTCCTGACCCAAGCTGACGAGTCGATCGGGATGGATCGGATCCCGGTGTTTCATTTTAACGACACGCAGGTGCCACTTGGCGCCGCCCGCGACCGTCACTACCACATCGGGGAGGGACTCATCGGCTTCGACGGGTTTCGCGCGCTGCTGGCGCACCCGGAAGTACGGGAGAAGACAGCAATTCTAGAAACGCCCGGTGAAGAGGCCGACGACCAGAGGAACATGCAAACGATTTTAGCTATTGCGCGCGGCGTGAGCGGATCGGCCGAAGGCCGAACGCCACGGATTCAGCAAAGCTGAATCCTGGTGGGATTCGTAGCGCACTTTGACATCGACGCGTTTTACGCGAGCGTTGCGATTCGCGACGACCCCAGCCTGCGCGGTAGGCCGGTGGCGATTGCGGGACGGCATCGCCGTGCGGTCGTCTTAACCGCATCCTACGAGGCGCGCCCATTTGGCGTACGCTCGGCGCTGCCGCTCTATAAGGCGCTCGAACTTTGTCCGCAGCTCGTCGTCGTACCGCCCGACATGTCGCGCTACAAGAGCCTCTCACGCGAGGTCTTCGCAATCTTCGGCGCGGGCGGACACGCGGTCGAGGGGCTCTCGCTCGACGAGGCGTTCGTCGATCTGAGCGAGATGTCGCTCGACGAAGCACGCCAGTTTGCTGCGGCGCTGCGTGCCGACGTGCGCGAGCACACCGGCCTCACCGTCAGCGCCGGCGTTGCGACCGGTAAGATGGTCGCGAAGACGGCGTCGGATAGCTGCAAGCCCGACGGACTCTTAGCGATTGCAGCGGGCGACGAAGCCGCGTTCCTCGCTCCGTTGCCGGCAGGCCGGCTTTGGGGCGTCGGGCCCAAGACGGCCGCGCGATTACAGACGTTTGGGATCACCACGATCGGTCAAATCGCCCAGCTCGAAGAGTTGCAAGCGCGGACGATCTTCGGCTCGTGGGGACCGAGCGTGCGTGACCTGGCACGTGGCATCGATACGCGAAGAATCGAGCCGGAGCGCGAAACCAAGTCGATCTCGTCGGAGACGACGTTCGAATACGACGTGCGTGACGAACGTAAACTGATTGAGGTGCTGCGCGAGCAAGCGGTCGAGGTTGCCGAGAAACTCGAACGCGAAGGGTGCGTCGCGTCGACCGTCGGTGTGAAGATAAAGCGCGCGGATTTTCGTGTCCTCGGACGGCAAACGCACCTAGCGGAACCCACGCGAGAAGCTCGGTTGATCTACCGCGCCGCCGTTCACTGTCTGCGTCGCGCGAATCTGGCGGGAACACCGGTGCGATTGCTCGGGCTGCGCGTCGCCTCGATAGCACTCGGCGACGCGAAGCAAATCAGCTTGTTCGAATCAGGTGGGAACGCGTAACGCTTCGAGCGCGTTTTTGACGTGGCGTTCCGGCGCGAACTGCGAGTTGAATGCGTAGAGTATCGTTCCTTGGCGATTGATCACGAAGGTGGCGCGCCCGGGGAGAACGCCGAGCGTCTTTGGGATGCCGAAGGCTTTGCGTGCTGCGCCGCCAGGATCACTCATCAAGCGGTACGGCAGCCGATGGCGTTCGCGAAAGTTCGCGTGACTTTGATTGTCGTCGGAGCTCACGCCGATCACGTCGGCACCGGCTTCCACGAAGGCCTGGTAGTCATCGCGGAACGCGCAGACCTCGGCCGTGCATCCCGGCGTATTGTCTTTCGGATAGAAGAAGAGCACCAGCGGCCGGTCGATCAACGAACCGAGCAATACGGTCGAACCGTCGGCATTGACGAGCGCAACGTCGGGAATATGATCTCCACGGTTTAGCATATCAGATGTGATCGCTGCTCCATACGCCGTCGTGCTTCTCGCTCGCAGCCGCGTTCACCCATCGCTTCGCGGCCGCCGAGAGCGGCGCCACCATAAACACCGCTTTGGCGCGCTTGCGAATCGCGGCTTGCGGCAGCACATCACGCGAAGCTTCCGGCGGCAACCACCCGGTGATCCGTCGCAAATCACCGGCCGCGCTGCGAAGCAACGCCGGAATCATCGCCGCGGCTTGCGCATCGGCGAATCCGAACTCGTCGAGAATGAATGCGTCGTGCTGCGGGGCTCGAGCGCCAAGGACGTAAGCGGCAATCGCACGGCCGCGTCGCACCACCAAATTGGTTTCGATGCTTTCCGGATGCTCTGAGCCGTGGCGCATGCGTAACTGCAGCCATTGCCATACTAGTGGTGTGCGAACGAACGCCCAGCGCCGGGGGCGCTCCGCGAGGTCGAAGCAGCGCTGCACGCCGATCCAATCACGTTCCTCGAGCCGCGCGACCTCCACGCGGGCGCGGGGCAAACTGTCGGCGCGTAAGGTCATCGAGCGTGACGGCAAAGCGACGAAGCCGAGATCCGCGTAAAACTGCGGCCGAATATCGGAGAACAAAAACGCAAAATCGAGACCATCGGCGAGTGAGCGGTCTAGCTCTAAGGCGAGCATCGCGCTTGCATAGCCGCGCCCGCGAGATGCCTCGGGGGTGAAGACCGCGCCGATACCGGCGGCCCGCAAGCGCTCGGATCCGCTGCGAAGCGCACGTTCGTAGCGCTTGAACGATGCGAGTAGCTGCGCGCCGTTATACAACCCTACGGTGCGGTAGTGGCGGCGCCCATAGCCGCAGCGGGCGACCTCCGCGGTGTGCTCGACGTAACGCTCCAACGTGCGTTCACCGGCCCACAGGTCTGCGGTGAACGGCAGCACCTCGGCTGCGTACGTCTCGATGTCGATGCTTCGGAGATTCATCGCGCGGCGCGCAGCTCTTCCAGAAATTCCGGAGCGGTGATGCCGCGCGTGGCTGGGCCGTACGCGGTAACGAGCGCGCGGGTTCGCGCACGAGCCAGCGCATATTCGAAGGCGCAGCGCTCCTGCGCGTTGTATGCGTCGCGGGCCTTGGTGCGGTAGAGGTAGTAGCTGAACTTTGCCGTCCGTGACGCGCGCTCTGCTCCGGCATTCTCGCGCGGAATCATGCCCAACTTCGGGCTCCACAGGAATGCGTCCGGTACATACCAGCGCGGAAACGAGCCGGCGCGCGCGTCGGGGATCGCGACGAACGCGAACGCGCGCCCGCGCGCTTCATCGATATTGAGCAAGTGGACGAAGCCGGGCTCGAGGACGGCTTCGCACGACTCTCCGTCGGTTTGCGCGCGTTCGGCAATGTCGGCTAAGAGATCGCCAAGCGTCGCCTCTGGACGCCCGCGCTGCAGCGTCAGCATCCGCTGCAACAGATAGTGCAGGACATGCTGCTGGGCCCGCGCGCGCGCCGAGCCCGGCGGACCATCAGCGGCAAGGCCTTCCGACCACACTTTGCGTACGAACGCGTGCAGCGGCAGCAACGTCATCGCGTCCACCCAAGCCGAACGAAGCGTGCGGAAACGGCGGATGCGATCGCGCGCGTGCTCGTTGAGCGAAACGTCGGCTTCGCCACGCAAGACGTTCCATCCGAGTCGTACGTCGCGCTTGGGATCCCAGCGGCTGACGCGCGCGGTCGGCGCGGCTTCGGGATCGGGGGCAAAGAGCGCGGTTTGTGGATCCGGCGGATCGCCGCACAGTGTCGCGATCGATCCGTCGGAGAGCGAGAGCGCTGCGCCCGCAAGCGTGCGTAACAGCCAATCGTGGCGGAACGGGTCCCACACGTTCCACAAGAGCGCGATGGCGTCGAGCGCACGCCGGTCGGTGAAGACGTTGACGTCGCCCGCCGCAGCCGCTGGGATGTCGCGATCCAGTAGTGCGTCGAGATAGGTTTGCACGTCAGCGCTCGTGCGAAAGAGGATTGCAATATCGTCTGCCGGGACGCCGCGTTCAAGCTCGTCACGCACGCGCTCGGCGACGAAGGCCGCCTCCGCTGCCTGCGTTTTGGCGCGATGCAGCGTCAGCTCGGGTCGTGCCGCAGCTTGAGCCAGCGAAATCGTGCGCGTCGCCCCGGCTAGCGCGATTTCAGGACGCGCACCGCGGAAGCGGCTGGTCGCGGCCTTTGCATCGCCGGCAAAGCTCACGTTGCGCAACGGATCGCCATAGACCGCGTCGAGTAACGCACGCTGCGCCGGCGTGGCCTCCTGCATGTCGTCGATAAAGACGTGCGCGAAGCGCGTATGCATCGCTTCGGCGAGCGACGGCCGCTCGCGCAAACGGTCGAGCGCGAGCGCAACGGCATCGCTTTCGCAGAGCGCGTCGCTGCCGTGTAACGAGGTGACGTACGTCGCGTAGAGGCGGTGAAAAATCTTGACGAGGTCGATCTCGCGCCGGTACTGCCGTGCCAACTCCTGCGGCGAGACGTCGAGTGAATCGCGGTAAGCGTCTTTGGTTGCCGCGATCAGCGCGGCGTGGGCGAAGTTCGGAGGATTCGCGTAAAATTCGGTTGCACCGGCCAGCGAGCGGTCGAGAAACGTCTGCGGATCGACATTGGCGTCCCGGAGTTTGCGGATCAGCCGATACGCCGCTTCGAGAAAGCGGTCCGGCATGCGAAGCGCCGCAACATCGGGATCGACTGCACCGCTCGTGAGTTCGGGCCAGTCAAGATCGAGCAGAGGCTGCGCGATGTTTGCAAAGAGGCGTCGCGCTTCGATCTCATCGACGATGCGTACCGGCGTCTGGGCAGCCTCAAGCACCGCTCGCGCGAGTGCGAGTAGTTCGCAGGGATGCTCGGCAAAGAGGCAGCGCTCGCCGATCTCGCGCGCGAAGCGTTCGGCTCGAGCGCGAAGCACCGTGGTCTTGCCGCTGCGGCTGGGTCCACTAATCTCGAGCGAGTCCGAAAACCCGGCTTCGAGTGCCTCGCGCTGCTCGGTCGTGAACTCGAGCACGGTCATCGTCCGAAGTGCTCGCGTTCATCGTGCGGGCGATCGGCGCAGGCGTCGCGATATGCGCAATAGGTACATGCGTTCGGATCGGTCGTCACCGGGAACCGCTCGAGCGAACCGGAGCTGAGTTCGCGGCAGATTTCGATCATCCGATCGCGAGCACGCTCGAGATCTGCGATCGCAATTGTTCCGCTCGGTGAATCGTTGCGTTTACCGTTTGGGCCCGAAACCGTTACGACTTCGAGTGAAATTGGAACCACGTCGAGGAGGGCATCTTTGAGCGGAATTAGCGCGAGCCGGGAGACGCGGTCGCCGGCTGCAGTTCGTGCCCAATAGTAGAACGGCAGTTGGAAATCCGAAAAGCGCCGCACGTCTTCACGATATTCGGCGGCGCTGGTCGCGATGGAACCGGTCTTGTAGTCGAAGATGCTCACCGCACCCGTGCTCTCGTCGCGATCGAGGCGATCGATGAATCCGACGAAGTCGAAGCCGCCAAGCTCGAGCGAGACCGGAATTTCGCGGCCGATAACCCTGAACGGCGCGCGCGCGGCTTCGGCGATCAGCCAGTCGATGTAGCGCCCTGCCGTACGAAGTGCGCGTCGCTTTTGCAACTCAAACTCGACCGCGCTGCCGAACTGTTCGTGAAAGCGCTCGAAAGCCCAGTTTATGTAGCCGGTGATCTTGGCTCGCATCGCGACTTCATCGCCCGCGTTCGGCTCGGGAAATTCGCCGTGGAAATCCTCGAGCGCCGCATGGAAGGCGGTGCCGTAGGTCGAGGCCGATGACGGCACGTCTTCGACTGCAGCGCAGACATAGCGGTAGTACCACTTGCGTGAACATTCGGCGTACGTATTGAGTGAAGAAGCGGAGAAGTGCGCCCGGCGCGCTCGCACGCCCGAGGGCGCATCCGGCGATTGAACCGGAGCGAGCGCGAAAACCGAGCCATCGTCGTCACTAAGGTCATCGTCGCGTACGCGAAGCTCGAACAACTCGTAAAGATCGCTCTGCGGCTCGATCGCGTTGACCCGTTCGGCAAAGCGCAGCAACGCGTCGCGTTCGCTCGTCGGTACCGCGAGCAGTCCGCGCGTAATCGCGTCCAGCAGCGGCGGAAGGCGCGTTGCCGCGGTTGCGTATGCCGCGGCAGTGTCGTGCGGCACGCCCGAACACGGCGAACGCAGCGCCCGAATTAGGGGAGCGTCCTCTCCGGTGTCCCACCATGCGCGAAGATCGGCGATAAATGCAGCGGCTAGCGAAGCGTTCACGATTACCGGTTAGCAGTTAAAGCTTGCACCAGGCGCCCCTGCATCCGGCGTATAAAGGGGCCTCATGCGGCGCATCATCATCGGCATCAGCGGTGCAAGCGGCAGCGCATATGGTTATATGGCGCTGCAAGCATTGCGCGCGATCGGCGGTGTCGAAACGCACGTGGTGATCAGCGACGCCGCGCGCCGCACGATCGAGCTCGAGATGGAGATGAGCGCCGATGGCTTCGAAGCGCTGGCCGACGTCGTGCATCGCGGCGACGATTTGGCTGCGGCGATTTCGAGCGGGTCGTTCGTCACCGACGGCATGTTGATCATCCCATGCTCGATGAAGAGCGCAAGCGCGATCGCGTATTCGATGAACGATAATTTGCTCGTTCGCGCCGCCGACGTGTGTTTGAAAGAACGGCGTAAGTTGGTGCTGGTGGTCCGCGAGACGCCGCTGCATCTGGGCCATCTGCGTACGCTCGCCCAGCTTGCCGAAATCGGTGCCGTGATTCTGCCCCCGATTCCGGCGATGTATGCCGCGCCGCAGAGCGTCGACGACATCGTCGCGCACACGGTCGGTAAGGCACTCGATCAGTTTGGGATCACCAACGACTTGTTCAAACGCTGGAGAACCCCGGGCACCTAGCTTTTCGGCTTAAACGGCTGGAGCACGCCGTCGCCGGTAAACTGCTCAGCCGTCTTGCCGGTTTTCGGATCGACGGTATAGAGCAGATCGGCGATCTCATCGGCGTGATCTTCCTCGTCTTTGAGGATCTCTTCCATCATGCGCCGGCTCACCGGGTCGGCGTGGCCGAAGAAGTTCACGATGTCGCCGTAGATTTTGATCACGACGCGTTCGGCCAGCAAGTCTTCGCGCAGCAGGTCCGCCAGCGTATGGCCGCTTTGGAACGTAGAGAAGGCACGCTTGCTGATGCCGTTGGGATCGAGATTCGGAACGCCGCCTAGTTGCTTGATCCGGTCAGCGATCCGCTCGAGGTGTCCTTCCTCGTCCATCCAGTGCTCTTTGAACATGTCTTGCAGCTGTTCTTGATGGATGGAGGTGGTCATGTAGTAGTGCTGCTTGTAGCGCAACACACAAATGATCTCCGAAGCGAGTGCCGCGTTGAGAACCTCATAGACCTTGTCGAGCGGTAACGTATAGTAAGGGGTCACCGGCCCGTTTTCCATGGCCTCGCGGACCTTTGCTTCGATTTCTTTGACGTCGGAAAGTATTGACATGTACTCCTCGCTCCAAAGCTGGTAACAGAGAGGCTAACACTAATTGGTTGGGCCGCGCAATGACTATTCTGTGGCGGTATTTGCGACGAGCTTTTCCGCAAGCGCTACATCGCTAACCCGGTCGACATTCACGCCGGTTTCGGGGTAAGGCGAGACGAGCGCGCAGACGCGGGCGCCAAGCAGCTGTGACGCGCGCCGTTCGGCGGCGGCGACCGAGAGTCGCCCGACGGCGAAGCGAGCGAAGACGTTCCAGCCGAAGAGCGAAGCCAGCCGCAGCGGATTCTTGCGCGCGGCGCCAAGCCGTTCGATGAAACCCTCGAGCGCAGGTAGCGCGCGGGGTTTGATCGCGACGAGCCCCGCGCCGCAGAACGTCCCATCGTGCAGACGCGCCCAGGTGTGCGGGACGTCAGGATACAGCGCTTCGTGCACGGTTTGTTCCACGCAACCGTACCCAAGATCGGCGTCCTGCATGCGCGCATAGTCCACGAAATCATCGACCGCCGTCGGCGTAAGAATCGGAAGATCCGACGTGCACACGAGCACGATCTCGTCGGGCGGAAGATCGCGCAGCCCGTTACGCAGACTGTTGCTGATCTTTTCGCCGTCAGCGCGCCGCTCGTCGGCAAGGGCAAGTGCCGGATCGCCATGCGCGCTCACCGGCGCAACGACGATGATGCGATCGATCTCAGAACTCGCGCGCAGCGCGCGCAACGTGCGT
This sequence comes from Candidatus Acidiferrum sp., assembly GCA_035486535.1. Classification (GTDB taxonomy): domain Bacteria; phylum Vulcanimicrobiota; class Vulcanimicrobiia; order Vulcanimicrobiales; family Vulcanimicrobiaceae; genus Aquilonibacter. Next base: position 2,435 of record DATHMY010000194.1, on the reverse strand, counting down.
TCCACCAGCGTCACGCCGCCGATGTGTACAAAAGCTTTGTTGACGGCGCCGGCTTCGAGCGCGGCGACTTCGTCCGCTGGTCCGCCGGCCAAAACCACCGCCGTTGTCATCGAGCGACGCTCCCGCGCCAGGAGCCCCCGTGCGCGAATGCGGTCGCAAAGCGCCGATAGCTCCGCTCGAGATCCAAGCGCGCTTCGATCTCCGCGACCCTTTGCGCGTCTCGAGCGAGCGTGAAAACCGCGGCGCCCGATCCCGACAGCAACGCGTTGCTCGCTCCCGCAACGCGCAAAGCATCGATCGCACGCGCAACCTCGGGCGTCGCGCCGGCAATAACATCGTGAAAATCGTTGCTAAGCGTCCGTTCGACCTCGTCAAAGTCGGCGCGTTGCAAGGCAGCGAGCATCACGAGCGATGCCGACGTGTTTCGTGGCCGCGACGGCAGCGACAGGCGATCGAGCAGCGCGTACGCGGCCGCGGTGGAAACGGACGCGGGCGGCTTGATGACCAGCACGTGCCACGGCGGAAGCGCCCCGACCGCGGTTACGCGCTCGCCGGTCCCTTCGACCAGCGCACCGGAATCGGTGAGGAAGAACGGCACATCCGAGCCGAGCGAGCGCGCGAGCGCGACCCAATCGGCGGCATAGCTGCGGCCAAAGGCGCCGGACATGGCCGCGCGCAGCACGGCCGCCGCGTCGCTCGACCCGCCGCCCAGGCCGGCCTGCGTCGGAATGACCTTGTTGAGCGTCAGCGCGTACTTCGGGAGCGGATCGAGGGCCTGTGCGGCACGCACCACGAGATTATCATCACCCGCTAATAAAGGATCGTTGCAGGTGAATGAAAACCGGCTTGACGCCGCGACCTGCAACTCGTCGGCGAGCTCAAGCGGCACCATAACACTACGCAGCGTATGGTAGCCATCGTCTCGGCGCCCAACCACCTCTAGGGTCAGATTTATTTTTGCGGGGCAAGCAAACGTCACCGCATTAGTTTCCGGCGAAAGGGGCGTCGCGGTCAAGGGCGTAGCATCCATGGGCATGGGTCCAAGCTATGACGCGCAGCGAAACGAGTTTTGCGCGTATGTGGTCCCCGAATCGCAAACGCCCTACGGGCTCTTGCTTGGGAACTATAAATCGTACGCGCAATCGACCGCCAAAGGCGGCGTGCGCGGCCTGTGGGACGCCGACACCGACAAGATCATTTTCGGTACGCACCATATCGCGTACCGTATCATCGACAGCAACCAAACGCTGTTTCCTCATCAGATCACTCGTGAACTCACGTTCTTGCCTTACGCGCAAATCGCGGAGTTCACGCTCGAACATCGCGTGCACGTCACGGAAGCGTTTTACGTGCCCTTCGGCGAGTCGTTCGATCGCACCGTTTCATTCGTGGTGGACGTCACGCTCTACAATCCGGGAGCGACACCCATCGAAGTGGCGGTTTTCCCGTGGGCCATGTTGGTCGGCCAGCGGTTCTACGGTGAGCCCGAAGCCGAGATGACGGCGTGGTCCCAGGGGCGTTTTATTTGTTCCAAGAGCAACGAGACCGGCGCCGAGCGCTGGTGGGGCGGCTCGCGCGAGCCTCGCGCCGTCTCACTTTCGCTTCGCGAGCAAGTGCTCATGGAAAACATGCGCCGCGGCTCGCTCTTGCCCGAAGGCTTGCCGGGCTTTGGGCGCGGCGCGTCTGAGACCTCGACACTGGTCGGGCGTCGCGTGTACGGCGCCCTCGAGTATCGCATTACGATCGCGCCCGGATCGCGCGAGGCGTTGCGCCTCGCTGTCGTCTTCCACAAAGACGGCACGGAGAAGAGCCTTCCGGTGCTCCAGCGCTTACTCGACGACGAGCGCGCATTGCACGACACGCAGCGTTACTACGCGCGCCGGCTTGCCGACGCGCGCTTTATGACGCCGGCGCCGACAATCAGTCGCGGCGTGGCGTGGGCGAAAGCCAACATGATCCGCATCGTTAAGGAGTATCCGCAAGGATGGGGTTCGACCAATTCGCCCCCGTCGGACATTCTGGTTTCGCGCGATACGTCGTGGTTCGTCCATGGATTCGACTATTTTTGGCCGGAGTTCAGCCGCGATGCGATTGGCGTCTTCAACAAGTGTATCGAAGACTCAGGACTGATGGTCGAGTATGTGCGCGGCGTAAGCGGATACACGACGGCCTACGATCTGAATATCAATGACGACACGCCGCTGCACCTCGTGGCGATGCTGCACCACTACAATGCGACGCTGGACGATGCGTGGGTGCGCGACCGAATGCCGCTGACGATCGCCTTGGCGGACTATATGCTCACGCAGCGCGACGAACGTGGGCTGGTGTTCTGCCGCGCGAAAGGCGTCGACATGTACGGCATCTCGTCGTGGCGCAACATCATTCCGCAGTACACGCTTGACGGCGCGGTGACGGAAATCAACGCCGAAGCT
>DATHMY010000193.1:0-7231 GCA_035486535.1 Candidatus Acidiferrum sp. | reverse complement strand
GAAATTTATCATCGCTCCCAATGCGTGCGGCTCGCTAAAAAGAGAAGTCGCGCCGGGATCGATGGTGGTTTGCGATCAACTGGTGGACCGCACCACCGGTCGCAAGGACACGTTTTTCGATGGCCCGATCACGACGCACGTGAGTTTTGCCGATCCGTACTGCCCGACGTTGCGTCCAATCGCGATCGACGCGCTGCGTTCGCTTGGCATCGATACCCACGAACGCGGCACCGTGGTCGTGATTCAGGGACCACGCTTCTCGACGCGCTCGGAGTCGAAATGGTATCAGAGCCAAGGCTGGGAGGTCATCAAAATGACCCAATATCCCGAGGCCTACTTGGCGCGCGAGCTGGAGATCTGCTTCGTCAACATCTCGCTAATCACCGATTACGATGTCGGCATCGATGGGATTCCGCCGGTTTCGCACCACGAAGTGATGGAAGTGTTCAAAAAGAACAACGACCGAGTAAAAAACGCGATCGGGACCATCGTTGCGAAGATCGACTTGAAGGCCGACTGTAGCTGCCATCACGCCCTGGCGGGCGCACGAGGCTAGCGCGATGCAACGCCGCGGAGGCCCGAGCGTCAACATGGCGATCTACGGACAAGCGTTCATGTATCTTGCGCGCAACCCTTCGATCTTCGCGCTTCCGCTTTTGGCGGCGGTCATCGACATGTTCGTCGCGTATTGGCAGACGGCGGTCACCGATCCGGTCGGCGGTCTAGGAACGAGCCTGTTCGGGTTTGTCGTGCAACTCGTCTATCTTTTCGCGTTCGGTGGTGCGGTGATTCAAGCCAACAACATCGCGCGCGGTTATCGTGCAGGCTTCGACGACGCCTGGGAGGAGACGCGCCGCAAGGCCGGTGGCATTCTCCTCGCGGCGATCGGCTTCCAGTTCGTCGTCTTTGCCGCCGCCTACGTTGGCGGATTGCTCGGCAGCGGAATCTTGCAACTCGGACTGCAGCTCATCGCGTACTTTTTCATGATCCTGACGATCCCAGCGGCAGCAATCGGCGGCCTTCCGGGCGGCCTTGCGCTTTCGGGTTCGATTCGCGCGGTGCGCTCCAACACGCTGGCCTGCGTCATCCTTGCGGTCATCTTCGTCGCGCTGTGGGTCTTCGCATACAACTATGTCGGCGAAGCGCTACAAGTCTACGGACAGATCCCATATCTCATCGGCACGGCTGTTTTCCGCGCCATCGTGCTCGCGTATTTGGCCTTCCCCTTTGCGGTGACCTACGACGAGACGGCCTTTCGCGGCTACCGCTAGCGGTTAAGCTTTTCCGGTCAACGCCATGCGCACCAACTCGCTCACCATTGGCGGGCTGACGTTGGTGCGCGCCAGGCGCTGCGCGTCGTCGAGCTTGCCGATGATTGCAATTGCATCGGCGGGCTTAAGCGCGGGCAGCGCTCGCAGCTCGCCGGCATAGTCGACGCAGACCAGCGGCGCACGATCGCCGGCCGTCGCAAGCGCGGTCCAATCGCGTACCAGCGACTTGAGCACGTCAAGCCCTTCATCGAGTGTCTCACGGTTGGCCCAACCTTCGGCCGGCGTCTCGCCGTCAACCACGCGAAAGAACCAGCCGGCAATCTGCGCGCGCAGTGATTCGTCGTCGCCTCCAAGCGCTGCGACCGCGCGCGTCACGCTACCTTGCCCGAGCGAAGCGCCGAGCTGCGCGTGTTCCTGATCGTACCCCATCTGCAGCAAGATCTCGCGGACTTGCGGCTGTGCCAGCAGCGGAAAGCGCAATTCGAGCACACGCGAGCGAATCGTCGGCAACAGGCGCCCGGGCGTCGCAGAAGTGAGAATTAGCACCACCCCGCGAGGCGGCTCTTCGAAAAATTTCAACAGTGCGTTGGCGGCATGGTGTGTCGCGAAGTCGATGTCACCAAGCAAGAGCACGCGCAGCCCGCCGCTATACGACTGCATCGAAAGTTGGCGCACCAGATCGCGTGCGGTTAGGTCTTCTCCCTCGTAAAATCCCATCGCGGCGTCGGCATCGCCGATCTTCAAGACGCCGATGTGTTCGAGGAAATCAGGATTGCGCGCGCCTTCGCTTGCGAAAAGCCGGCACGAATGGCAGGTACCGTCGTAGCCGAGCACACCGTCTTTTGCCGAGGCGGGAGCTTCGCACAACAGCGACTGCGCGAGTCGCCGCGCAAACGTCTTCTTCCCGACGCCCGCTGCGCCGATGAACAGATACGCGTGGGCAAGCGACTCGACGGTCATCCGGCTGAAATACGACTTCGGTCCCGCAGCCCCAATCACGTCGAAATGCATGTCGCTCACGCCAATACTCCGGACAGCACGCGGTACGCTTGTGCCGCCAGCTCTTCGGGCGGTTTGGTCGCATCGAGCACATGATACCGTTTCGAACGCTCGGCCAGATCGAGAAATCCGCGGCGCACGCGTTCGTAAAATCCGAGGTCTTCAAGCTCCATCCGATCGCGGGCCTGACCATCGCGCGCCGCGATGCGCTCGCGAGAAATCGGTATCGGAAGGTCGAGCACGAAGGTAAGATCGGGCTCGAGGCCGCCCGTCGCGGTATCGCAGATTTCGCGCAATAACGCGAGATCGATTCCCCGGCCATAGCCCTGATATGCGAGCGTTGAATCGACGAAGCGGTCGCAAAGGACGATCGCGCCGCGCCGAAGCGCGGGCCCAATACGATCGACCACGTGCTGTGCCCGCGAAGCGTTGATCAGCAACGCCTCGGTCAGTGGGGCGATCTCCAGGCCCGGGCGCAGAAAGATTTCGCGGATCGCGTCGCCGGCCGGCGTGCCGCCCGGCTCGCGGGTCACGATGGTTTCTTGGTCCCGAGCGCGTAATCGTTCGGCAAGACCGGCAATGAGGGTACTCTTGCCGCAGCCTTCAACGCCTTCGACCGTGATAAATGTCACGTGTCGATATTCGACGGAGCGGCTTTGTATGTCATCTCCAGGCTCAATGTTCGGCGACATCATCGAGTGGTTTCTCGGACGAGCGGGCGACCGTCGTCAGTACAAGCGCCGCGCCGGGGCGTACCACATGTGGTATCAGCCCAACCCCTCCGATCCGAACCTGCTCAAATCCGGCGTTGGCCTTGAAATCTCGCCCAACGGGGCGATGTTCATCATGCAAGAGCCGGTGACGGCCCCGCAATTCAACATCATCGCGCGGATCCGCGAGCGCAACATTCCGTTGCGTGTCAAGCAAGTGCGTGGCGACCAGGTGACGCACCAAGGCGCGAGCTGGAACCGTTACATGTGTGAGTTCGTGGGCATCGGCGCCGACGATTGGGACGCGATCGTCCGCTACGTCAACGACGAGCCGGAGAACAGCGATCGCCGCAAGATGCAAAACCAGGAGCCGGGCGAGAAAGTCGACGACGCGTACCGTCTGTTACCGATGGCGCTGCAGCAGAAGATCATGACAATGCTGATCGCGCAAAACAAGCTCGAAGCGCCGAAGCAAGGTCAGACGCCGCTGCTCAAGCTATTTTACGGCGGCCTCGTGAACCGTCCGGGACAGAAACCATCGCACCGCTTCAACGTTCACAGCCGAGTCAAACGCGGTGACGAAATGCTCGCGTTCGACACGCGATTTCTCGTGAGTGAGGATGGGGAAATAACCCCGCTGTAGCGCCTAGTCTGCTACTTTAAATATTCGGACGCGTCTATTTGGTTCGAGGCCGGTGCTGCGCGATTGCAGGCGATACTTCTCGGCGAGCTGATGCTGCATCCGGCGTACGTACGACGTCTGTGGCGAAAGCTCCATCGCCTGGTTGGTTAGCAGCACTTGATAGACGGCTTCCTCGGCTTCCCGAATCGCGATCTCTTCGTGATCGATCGAGCCCAAGTTGAAGACGTCGCGCAATGCCCCTTGAATCTGTGTCGTCGTATTGGTCTTGATCGAGTAAATCGGCACGTTATCTGAGGCGATCTGTTTGAGCTTGGGTTGCCCCTTTCGCTCGAGCGTTTTGAGCGTCAACACGACGTCGGCATCATCCCAATTGCGCGCGATCGACGCATTGATGCGAAGGTTATGCACCGCGCGTTCGATCTTATTTCGCGACACGCCGTAGGGGAAGATCAACAAGGGCTTGTCGATCGACTCGTCGTGCGGATCGTGATGATGGTCGAGGCTTTCCGCAATCTGCGGCATCGTCTCAGTGTCGGCTTCTTGTACGATCGCCACGTCGCCGCTCGGCGTACGCTGACGAATCTCGGGCTGCGGCTGGTAACCGCGCAGCAACGCGTCGACGACTTCGGCCACGTTCTTGTGAATCGCTAAGCGGTCGCGATCCTGAATCTCGACGAGCAAATCGAAGGTCGGGGGCGCCTTGCGCTCGAGCACGGTCTTGCGCGTTCCACGCCGGCGTGCTTCCTCGTCTGAAAGCGTCACCGCGCTAATGCCACCGAGGAGATCGGAGAGCGTCGGGTTCATCAAGAGATTTTCCAGCGTCTGACCGTGAGCCGTGCCGATCAGCGTCACGCCGCGCTCCGCGATCGTGCGCGCTGCGCCGGCTTCCGCCTCGGTGCCGATCTCGTCGATGACGATCACTTCGGGCATGTGGTTTTCTACCGCCTCGATCATCACCGCGTGCTGCAGCGCCGGGTCGGCGACTTGCATGCGGCGCGCGAGGCCGATGCCCGGGTGCGGAATGTCCGAATCGCCGGCGATTTCATTTGACGTATCGACGATCACTACGCGCTTGCGATCTTCGGAGAGAATGCGCGCGCACTCGCGTAACATCGTCGTTTTGCCGACGCCGGGTCGCCCGAGCAGGCAAATCGATTTGCCGCTACGCAGCACATCGAGCAAAATGTCGATCGTGCCATACACCGCGCGACCGACGCGACACGTCAGGCCAACGATCTTGCCCTGGCGATTGCGAATTGCGCTGATGCGATGGAGTGTCTGCTCGATACCGGCACGGTTATCGGGACCGAACGCCGAGATGCGCGAGCACACGTGTCCGATATCTTCGTTTGACACCGGCGTCTCGGAGAGATAACGAAAGTCGTTCGCAAATCGAGCCTCTGGCGGACGCCCGAGATCGAGCACGACTTCGATGATATCTTCGAGATTGGAGAGTCTTACGAGCGACTGTCGGATCGGGAGCGGGAAGATGTCGAGGAGCTGTGAGAGTTCCCAGCTCGGGGAAACGGACTGCGCTTTGACGGCCAACGCGGTTCCTCGCCTCCAAGGGTGACCCGCATCCTGCGGATTCTTGTGGATAGTTACCCACAATTGGGGTACCACCCTGCCTACATCTTGGGCCCTCCCCCGTAGCAAGCACTACCCGTACGGCCGCAGCCCCTTACGCCGCAACGACGCGAATCGTCCGTAGCGTGTCGTCGTTCGGCCCTTGAATGCGCACGCCGGCTTTGAGCTCAAGGCGCAAGTAGTCGATCAAGTCCGGCGTGATCTCCTCACCCGGCGCGAGCACGGGGATACCCGGCGGGTAGGGCGAGATCGTTTCGGCACAAATCCGCCCGGCCGACTTTCGGAAGTCGACGAACTCCGTGTTGGCCAGGAACGCATCGCGCGGCAACATGCGCATCGGCGGAATCGCCGGCATCTTATACGTTCCACGCTTCAACCGCTGCTCGAGGATGCCGGAAGGCGCGTACATGTCGAGCGGACGATCTTCGCGGGCCATCTCTTCGAATGCGCTCACGAAACGTTCGGCAGCTTCGCGCGTCGTGCCGATCGTGAAGAGCGCAACCACATTGAATAGATCGGCGAGCTCGACCTGAATGTTGTAGCGCTTTCGCAAAATCTCCGAGGCTTCATAGCCGGTGTAGCCGAGTCCGGTCACCCGCACGGTCATCTTTGTGGGATCCAAGTCGAAGACGCCCTCGCGGCCTTGAAGCTCCTCGCCGAACGAATAGACCCCTTCGATTCCGTTGAGCCGCTCGCGGGTCTCTTGCGCAAGCTCGATGGTCTGCGACAGCAGCGCGGCGCCCTGGGTGGCCATCTGCATGCGCGCCACATCGAGCGACGCGACCAACGGTAGATTGGGCGACGTCGAGAGAAACATCTTCAATACCGCTTTGAGCCGATCGAGCCGCACGCGGTCGCCGATTTGGTGCAGCATCGCTCCTTGCGAGAACGCCGAGAGCATCTTGTGCGTCGAGTTGATGCTGAGGTCGGCACCGGCCTCGGTCGCCGAAAGCGGCAGTGCGGGGTGGAACTTGAAGTGCGGCCCCCACGCTTCGTCGACAAGCAGCATCTTGCCGGCGTCGTGCGTGATGCGCACGATCGAGGCGAGATCGGCGGCGACGCCGTAGTAGGTCGGCGAAACGATGTAGACGGCCTTGAGATCGGGATGCTCGGCAATCGTGCGCGCGACAGTTTCGGGCGTCACCGCATTGTCCATATGCATCTCTTGGTCGACCGCCGGCTGCATGTAGATCGGATGCGCGCCGCTCATCACCAGTCCACCGAGCATCGACTTGTGCGAGTTGCGCGGAACCGCGATCTTTTCACCCGGATTCAACGCGGTCATCATCATTGCCTGATTGCCGCTCGTCGAGCCGTTGACCAAGAAGAACGTGTGATCGGCGCCGTAGGCTTCTGCCGCCAATTCTTGCGCTTCTTTAATCGACTCGGTGGGTTGCAAGAGATCGTCGATTCCAGGCATTGGCGTGAGGTCGATGGCGAGAATGTTGTCACCGACGAACTCGCGGAACGACAGCTCGGCGCCACGTCCTTGCATGTGCCCAGGCGTATGAAACGGTAGCACGCCCGAATCGACGTATTCGAGGAGCGCTTGAAAATACGGGGTCTTGGTCTGATCCAGGCTCGACGGGCGCTCCGCGCCCTCCACGCGTTGCGCGGTCACGCCATTACTTCAAAGCCGAGCCGATCGAGCATCGCGAAGTCATCTTGATCGCTGCGGCCACCCGTCGTCAAGTAGTTGCCGAGCACGATCCCGCTTGCGCCGCTGCGCATGCCTAAGTCCTGTAAGCCCGCGAGCGTGATCTCGCGACCACCGGCGAAGCGCACCAGTGCGCGCGGCAGCGCCAGTCGCGCCATCGCGACAAAGCGCAATGCCTCGACCGGCTCGACCAGCGAACGGTCGCCGAACGGCGTCCCGGGCCGCGGATTAAGAAAGTTTATCGGCACTTCCTCGGGCTCGAGTTCCTGCAACGCGCACAGGAAGTCGATGCGATCCTCGACGGTCTCGCCCATGCCGATGATGCCGCCGCAGCAGACCTCGAGCCCGGCACCGCGCACCAGCT
>DATHMY010000192.1:0-6581 GCA_035486535.1 Candidatus Acidiferrum sp. | reverse complement strand
CAACGCATTCGCATGCGCCTCTAACACTGCACCGGGAACGTCGGGTGCGTCGAGCGGACGGCTCACCCACGCCTCCATTGCCTCGTGCGCAACTTTGCCTTGCTGCTGCGCCGCCGCTAACTCGTCTCGATATTGTGCCATCGCGCTATTCGACGAAGTAGACCTGACCGGTTTGCGCGCCTTCGACGCTCCTACTGTATGCGAGCGCCACAAGTTTAGCCGGCACGCCCTCGGTCCCGGGGAAAAATGATCCGAACGCGCCCATCGATTCGCGCAGAATCGTCGGACTCACCGCGTTGATTCGCATACCGGGCGGAAACTCGATTGCTGCCGCGCGTACAAAACCTTCGATGGCGCTATTCACGAGCGACGCGCTCGCGCCAAAACGGATCGGATCCTGGCTCAGCGTGCCCGCGACGAGCGTCACCGAGCCACCGGGGTTGAGGTACTTCGTCGCTTCCAATGCGAGGTGCACCTGGCCCATTAACTTGGATGAAAGCCCAATCTGAAGCTGCTCGGGCGTCATGTCGAGCAGCGGCCCAAAGTGCACGGCGCCCGCCGCGCTGACCACTGCATCGACCTTGCCGACTGCTTTGAACAGCCCTTGAATGCTCGCGAGATCGCCGATGTCAACCTTATACTCGCCGCGGGTCTTTCCGACACTGACGATTTCGTGCCGCGGCTTGAGCTCATCCACGACCGCTTTTCCGATGGTACCTTCCGCACCGACTACCAAAATTTTCATATCCACCTCAATCGAGTCGGCGTTGCCAGCGGTTGCACTTTCGGGTTAAGCTCCAAGAGATGTACGCTCCGCGAAGAGCCTTTGCCGCAGTTCTTTCCGTGCTGCTCGCCTCCTCGTCGCTGGCAGGCTGCGCCCAGCTGCAACAGCTTGGGAAGCTACGGGATATCCAAAGCGGGATGCATGCGCTCGCGATCGAGGCAGCGATCTACGGCGTGCCGATCGTTGCCATGTACAACCTGCGAAACGCGACATCGACCGGGCCGAATGCCAAAGTGCGGCCGAATGAAATCCTCCGCGTGGAGCACATCACCAATCCGGCCATCTCCAAGCAGCTCGGCTTTGTCACCCCGAACGTGAACGTGCTTTATGGCTTCGGATTCATGGACCTCAAGGCGCAGCCGATCATTCTGCGCGCACCCAACTCGCATGGCCGCTACTACGTCGTCGAGATCGTCGATATGTGGAGTAATGCATTTGCGTACGTCGGCGGCGCCACGACAGGCTATGCCGGCGGGACATTCGCGTTGGTGGGACCGGGCTGGCACGGTACCCTGCCGCCCGGTGTAAAACGCATCGATTGTCCCACGCGCTGGATCGACCTGCAGCCGCGCGTGCACGTGAAGAATCAAGCCGATCTTCCCGGGGCGAAACGCGTATTGCAAGCGATCACCGTGACCGGGTTGGCGCAATATACCGGCCAACCGCCGTCGAAGGTACCGGCGTATACGTATGCCATCCCGAAAATCGATCCGAACGTCGCCAGCAGTCACGTGCAATTCGACGACCCGCTGCAGTTCTGGGAGATCTTCTCGGCTGCATTGAACGAAAATCCGCCGCCGAGAGCCGAAATCGCATCGGTCCTGCCGCAGTTCAAGTATCTCGGCATCGTACTTGGCAAACCGTGGAAGCGCGAGAGCGTCAACCCGGTGATCCTCGCGCAAATGCGTGCTGCGGCACAGGAGATCGGCCCGATGATGCAATCGATGTCGCTGGTGGTGCGGTCATCGCACGGCTGGACGATTCCGCCGGCAAACGTTGGGCTCTCGGGCGCGGACTATCTTACTCGCGCGATCGTTGCGGTGCTCGGCCTACTGGCGAATACGCCGAACGAGACCATCTACTATTCGGCCTTCCGCGACGGCGGTGGCGCGACACTCAACGGCGCGAAGCATTACACGATCACCTTCGCCCCGCCGATGACGTACATCAAGACCATCCCACCGGGATACTGGTCGCTCACGATGTACGACATTTCCGGCTTTACGGCGACCAATTCGATCGGTCGCTATTCGCTCGGGAGCGACGACGCGCTCAAACGCAATGCCGACGGGTCGTTCACGATCTACGTGCAGCATGATGATCCCGGCGGCGACAAGGAATCCAACTGGCTTCCCGCACCGTCCGGCCCGTTTTATGTGATCTTGCGCAACGCTCCACCGGCACCCGCGGTCGTTCGCGCCCTTGCCAATCCGGCAACGTTCGCCGGTCCGCCGCCGCTCGTTCCCAACTAGACGGGATAGCGGCGTGAGCGCCATCGACTGGCTCCTCGATTCGGACCCCGCTGTCCGTTGGCAAGCAATGCGCGATCTCAGCGACGCTTCATCTGCAGAGATTGCCGCCGAACGCGCGCGCGTTCCGCGCGAAGGTCTCGGCGCTGCAATTCTCGCCCACCAAGACTCCGACGGCGCGTGGCGCCGCGCCAAGGGCCCGGCGTGGTTACCGACGCTCTTCACGCTGCAACTGCTACGCGCGACCGGCGTCGACCCCGCTGACGCCGCAATCGAATCTGCAATCGCGCGGCTAGAGACGAACTTGCGCTGGGACAATCAAACCGGCCCGTGGGAGTTACGTGCCGTAAAATCGGGCGCGCCGTACTTCGAGGGCGAAGTGGAGCCGTGCATCAACGGCGGCGTGCTCGCACTTGGCGCCTACTTTGGGCGCCCGTCCGAGCGCCTCGCGCGTCGCCTCGTCAGCGAACAGCTCGGTGACGGCGGCTGGAACTGTGACGCGCCGAAGAGCGCGCGCTCGTCGTTCCACACGACCATTTGCGTACTCGAGGGGCTGCTGGAGCACGAGCGCACGGCCGGTTCAGTGCCGGAGATCACCGCGGCGCGACGGCGCGGCGAGACATATCTGCTCGATCGTCACCTCTTTCGCCGCCATTCAACCGGCGAGGTTGCAAACGCGGAGTTCCTCGAACTCGCGTTTCCACCGCGCTACCACTACGACGTACTGCGCGGGCTCGACTACTTCCGAAGCACCGATGTCGACGATGCGCGCCTCGACGATGCGTTACGCTTCATCGAGAGCCGGCGGCAGACCAATGGCCGATGGTGCCTCGACCGCGCGTACGACGAGGCGCTGGCATTCTCCGTCGGAGAATCCGTGGGCGAACCGAGCCGGTGGAACACGCTACGGGCGCTTCGCGTGCTCCGTCGGTACCGAACGCGCTAAGCGAAGAGGCGGTCGATGTCGGCGAGATCGAGGTCGACCGTCGGACTCGCGGCTTCTTCGAACAATGTCGCGGCGAGCGCGGCTTTGCGCTCTTGGAGTTCGAGAATACGCTCTTCGACCGTATCTTCGGCGATGAGCTTATAGACGAAGACGTGTTGCTCTTGGCCGATGCGATGCGCGCGATCGGTTGCCTGTCGTTCGACCGCCGGGTTCCACCACGGATCGTAGTGGATGACGGTGTCAGCCGCGGTGAGATTAAGTCCGGTTCCACCGGCTTTGAGGCTGATGAGAAAGAGCGGCACCTCACCATTTTGAAAGCGCGCGACCGGCGTGACGCGATCGCGCGTGTCGCCGCGCAGTTCCACAAACGGCAGGTTGCGCTTCTCGAGCTCCGGCACAATCAAGTCGAGCATCGAGGTAAACTGCGAAAAAAGTAGGATTCGGCGGCCATCCTCGACTAGGCTCTCGAGCATCTCGAGCAATGCGTCGAGTTTCTGGGATTCATCGATGCCGGTGGCCGCATCGAGCTTGAGCAAGCGCGGATCGCAGCACACTTGGCGCAGTTTGAGCAAGGCGTCAAGCACGACGATGCGGCTGCGCGCGAGGCCACGACGTTCGACTTCATCGCGCACGCGCTTGTGCATGGTGAGGCGGATCGTTTCGTACAGATCGCGTTGGCGCCCGACGAGCGGTACGCGTTGGACGATCTCGGTCTTCTCAGGGAGTTCTTGTGCCACGCCCTCCTTGGTGCGGCGCAGTAGAAACGGCTTGATGCGTGCACCGAGTGCGGCGCGACGATCGGCGTCGCCGCGCTTTTCGATCGGCGTGCCAAAGAGCCGGTTGAAGCGCGATCGTTCCGGAAGCAAACCGGGCACGGCGAACGCAAAGATCGACCACAACTCCTCGAGATGATTTTCAATCGGCGTTCCGGTGAGCGCGAGGCGCTGGGCGGCCTGTAACCGCGACGCGGCGAGCGCCACCTTCGAGCGCGGATTCTTGATGGCTTGCGCTTCATCGAGGACCGCGATCGACCACTCGAAGGCTGCGAGCGCTTCGATGTCGCGCAAGAGCAACGCATAGGTAGTAAGCACGAATGTCGCATCGGCGACCTGCGCGAAGTGATCGGCGCGATTAGCACCGGTGAGCGCGAGCACGCGTGCGTCGGGCACAAAGCGGGCGATCTCCGCGCGCCAGTTAGGTGCGACGCTGGTTGGCGAAACGACCAGTACCGGGTGCTTCAAGCGGCCGGCGGCGCGCTCGACTGCAACGTGCGCGAGCACCTCGACCGTTTTGCCTAAGCCCATATCGTCGGCGAGGATGCCACCGGCACGATGTTCGCGCAACGTCTGCAGCCACGCGACACCTTCGCGTTGATACGGCCGCAACTCACCGACGAAGGTCGCGGGAAGATCGATATGCCGCTCGGCGTACGTGGCGAGATCGTCGAGCATGGCGCGAATCGACGGCGCATTGGTCCAACGCGTCGCGATCCCGCCCGCCGCCGCCAACGTTGCGGCTTGCAACAACGGGACACGCACGCGCGCCTTCGGCTCGCTGCGGCGGTCACCGAAGAGTCCGCCCAACGTCGCGAGCACACGTGCGACGCGCTCGACCGGCAAGGCAACGTAGCCACCGCCCGGGACGCGTCCGACGAACGGTGTCTGCCGCCGAGCGAGCGCCGCAGGATCGGCATCGAGATCGAGGCCGCTGCGCCCGAGCGCATCGATGAGTACCGGTAAGAGCGAGACGCGCGTACCATCGACGTCGATGCCGAGTTCGAGCTCAAACCATTGCGCGGCGCCGCTCTCGTAGACTTCCGCGCTCCACTCGTCGCCCGCCGCGACGATGCGAAACGGGAACGACGGCATCGTTTCGATTCTCCACCCTTCATCGCGCAACTGCGGTGCGTCCCGCTCGATAAATTGCAGCCACGCATCTTCGCCATAGGGAGGGAAATCGAGTTGCGTAAGCCGTTCCTGCGCGCGGCGCTCGAATCCGCGGTCGCGCGGCCACACCGTTGTGGTTTCACCATTAGCGACGCGGATCGAATCGCGCGGATCGCCGGCGGGCACGAGCTGATCGCCATACGCGAAGAGCACACCGCCGCTCGCGCGGCCCCCTTCGACGGCGGAAAGACGCAAGACTGGTTGCGGTTCGCGTTCGTCGATGTGCACCGCAAGATCGTGCGCGGGACCTTCGATACCGGTACCGCGCAAGACGCGATGGAGCGCGATCTGCACGCGCTGCGCCTGTGCCGGGGCAAAGGCAGGAGCGCGCGCGATTGCCGCCGCTAGCTCCGGTGCAATATCGGTTGCGACCGGACCGGCGCGATTTGAGGTTGGGTCGACGTACCACAGGGGCGACGTAGGGAGCAGCGCGGCATCGGCGTGTTCTGCAAGGTGCACGCGCACGAGGCCATCGTCATCGGTTCGCCACGCAAGCGCCGACCCAGCGATCGGCACATGCGCGAGCGCCGACGACGACGGATCGCGCCAGCGAAGGAGCCCGCGCGTCGCGAGCCACTCGAAGAGCATTGCGAGAACCGCCGGCGAGAGATCTTGTCCGAGTCCGAGCAGACCGCTCGCGCTCACGAGGCGCCCAGCAATGACATCGACGTTGGTTACGAAGCGCGCGCGCGAATTTTTGAAGTTGTGGAACGAGAACTCGCGGGGACTCGCGCTACTCCCCAACACCGGCATGACGTAGGGGACGAGTCGCAAGGTGCGCAGCCCGTGCGATTCCGGAACGTCTAGGACGTAGACGAGCCGCTCGATCGTCTCACTTGCGGGCAACTCGCCGAACGCCTCGAGCGTACGCCGTGTCCACGCGTCGATCGCACCGTCCGATGCGCCGCCCGTTTCTCCACCGCGATCGAGCAACGTCAGCGCCAGCGCCGCACCATGTTTGCACGCGTGTCCGTCGGGACACGAACAATCGCTTTCGATCGTCTGCATGCCGTCGCGCTCGCTCGCGGCGATGCGCACGGCGTACGGCCGCGCGCTGGAGCCACGGACGTTCGCGCTCGCGGCTTCGCCTTGTTCGGAGAGGCGCAGATTCGTGACACGATTGCCCGTGAGGTAGCTGCGCGCACGCACTACCGTTTGCGGATCGAACGAACGCTCAAGGGCGGCGGCATCAAAAAGCATCGGAACTGTACCGGCTTACCGACGCAGGCGGCGAGACCCTTTGAATAGCCCTCACTTAACCTGGATTATGGAGTGCAGAGCGTCAACAGCGCGCGTGTTGCCGCCGGATCATCCTTCGCGTCGCTGTTGCGAACGTATTCGGCGAGATACGCTTGCCCCGACATGGTGAGAATAATGTCTTCTTTTGCAGCGCCTAATGTGACCGTCGTGTACAGGGCATCTTGCTTGCCATCGCA
>DATHMY010000191.1:0-6765 GCA_035486535.1 Candidatus Acidiferrum sp. | reverse complement strand
ATATGGCGGTTGAAATCGACGCGTCCGCGTTGCTCGTGTATCGCGCGGCGTGGACGAAGGACAACGGTGCAGCGCGAGTGACGCGTGAAGCCGCGATGGCCAAACTCTACGCAACCGAAGCGGCTGGGCGCATTGCGGATCGCGCCGTGCAGCTTTTCGGCGGCCGCGGCGTGACGCGCGGCGAGATCGTGGAGCGCATCTATCGCGACGTTCGAGCATTGCGCATCTACGAAGGCGCGAGCGAAATTCAAAAACTCGTGATCGCTCGCGCGAGCCTCGAGGGCTAGCCGTTGTCCGGCGCACACGTCGATCGTTTCGCGGAAGAGCATCTGCCGCCGCCCGAGCTGATGCCCGAGCTGCGCTTCGATCTCGCCGGACTTGACTATCCGGCGCAAATGAATGCCGCGACGTATTTCGTCGAGCGGCAGTGCGCATTGGGCCGCGGCTCGTCTCGCGCTATCGTCGCGCCGGGCGGCATCGATTGGACCTACGACGACCTCCGCCATACCGTCAATCGAATTGCGAACGTGCTCGTGCGCAATCTTGGCGTCGTGCCGGGAGCACGCGTCCTCCTGCGAGCGCCGAATTCACCGATGCTCGCGGCGTGCTGGCTGGCCGTCGTAAAGGCCGGCGCGGTGGCGGTTGCAACCATGCCGCTTTATCGAGCCGGCGAGCTGCGCTACATCATCGAGAAAGCGCGAGTGAATCTAGCGCTTTGCGACGCGCGGCTGCGCGACGATCTTGATGCCGCGTGCGAGCACGGCTCGAGTATCCGCATCGTCGAGTTCGCAAGCGCCGCACCCGGCGCGCTCGAGGCGATGATGCGCGCGGCCCCGGATCACTTCGACGCCGCACCGACGGCGGCAGAGGAAGTCGCACTCATTGCCTTTACCTCGGGCACCACCGGTTCGCCCAAGGCCGCGATGCACTTTCACCGCGACCTCGTCGCCACGTGCGATACCTACGGGAAACACGTGCTGCAAGCGACGCCGCACGATCTGTTCGCGGGAAGCCCGCCGCTCGCGTTTACTTACGGTGTCGGAGGCTTGCTGCTCTTTCCGCTTTACGCCGGTGCGGCGACGCTCTTGCTCGAGACGACGTCGCCCGAGGAACTCTTGCGCGCGATCGGCGAGTTCGGGGTCACCACGATCTTTACCGCGCCGATTGCCTATCGCGCGATGTGCGCGCTTCTCGATCGCTACGACGTTCGTACCTTGCGCACGTGTGTCTCCGCCGGTGAAACACTCCCGAAGCCCGTGTTCGAAGCATGGCTTGCGCGTACGAACCTGCGCATTCTCGACGGGATCGGCAGCACGGAGATGCTGCATATCTTCGTCGGCTCACCGCGGTCGGAGACGCGGGCGGGGTCGACCGGCCGCGTCGTGCCGGGCTACGTCGCCGAGATCCACGACGAGCATGGCCGACCACTGCCGGTTGGCCAAGAGGGACGGCTGGCGGTGAAGGGTCCAACCGGATGCAAGTACCTCGATGACGCGCGGCAGCAAAGCTACGTGCAGGCGGGCTGGAACTATCCTGGTGACGCCTATCGCGTCGATGACGAGGGCTATTTCTATTATGTTGCGCGCACGGATGATCTGATTGTGTCGGCCGGCTACAACATCTCGGGACCCGAGGTGGAGCAAGCGCTACTCGCGCACGCGGAGGTGCGCGAAGCGGCGGTCGTGGCCAAGCCCGATCCGGCGCACGACACGCACATCGTCAAGGCCTACGTTGTCATGGCATGCACCGAACACGGTAACGACGCCAAAGCCGACGAGTTACGCGAGCATGTGAAGCGGCTCATCGCGCCTTTCAAGGCTCCGCGCGAGATTGAGTTCGTCGACGAACTGCCGCGCACCCAAACCGGCAAGGTGCAACGCTTTAAACTGAGGCAACGTGCGTCTGCCGAATAGTCTCACGATTCTTGTCTTGGTCGCCGCGGGATTCGGGTTCCTCGCGTTCTGGGCACCGCGGATCGGCATACCCGGCTTCGGCCTTGCGCTCGCCGCGATCATCGCCCTCGTGTTGTGGAACCGTTTCAACACGGCGGGCGCCTCAAAACGCTGGCTGGCGCGCGCGCAGGATCGACCACTGGTGTTGCGACCACCGTTTGGCGATCGCTGGCGTGTCGAATCGGGCGGCCCCGATCCCCGTCACAACCATCATCTCGGGCGCAGCGATCAATATTTCGGCTACGACTTCGTCCGCGAAAACGGCGCGTCCTGGGATGAGCCGATCCTTGCACCCTGCGACGGCTTGATCGTCCACGTAGAGCATCGCCAGCCGGATGCACCGCCCGAGGAGGCGCAGCGCAACCGTGCACGACCGTTCGGTAACTACATCTCAATTCAGACACCACGCGGCTATGTGATTCTGGCGCACCTGCGGCAAGATTCGATCACCGTTCGCGTTGGCGCGGGCGTCCACACCGGCGACGAGATCGGGCGATGCGGGAATTCGGGAACGACCCGGCACGCGCATCTGCACGTGCACGCACAGAACCAGCCCAGTCGCGCGGACACCGCGCAGGCCGTCCCGATCGCGTTTCTCGATCGTAACGCGTCGGAGCCGATGTTGCTGGAGTACGGCGACGGCTTAGCCTAAGACGGCGGTTGCCTCGATCTCAACCTTGGCGCGATCCTCGACTAGCGCGACGACCTGCACGAGCGTCATCGCCGGATAGTGCGCACCGAAGAGCTCGCGATAGATCGCTCCGAGCTTGGAGGCGACTGCAAGATATTCGCGTTTGTTGGTGACGTACCACGTCAGGCGAATGACGTTGCTTGCACTCCCGCCCGCGGCCGCAACGATCGCCAGCACGTTGCGGAGCGCCTGCGCCGACTGCTCGACGAAGTCGTCGGAGGTGAATTCACCGCGCTCGTTCCAGCCGATCTGTCCGGCAATGGCGAGAACGCGGCCCTGGGCAATCATGCCATTGCTATAGCCGCGCGGCTGCGGCCAGCCATCGGGTTGTACCGTCGTCATGTCGCGGGTTCTCCTTTCTCAATGATCGCTTCGATGCGGCTCTCACCGCTCGAGCGTCCAAGCGCGAATGCGAAGAGCATGCCGCCGAGGCATACCATCGCGCCGACTAGCTCATAAGGAAGAAATGCGGAATGTAGGATCGGCACGCTCAGCAGACCGGTAAATACCGGGCAAAGAAACTGGAGGATCGACCCTTTCCCGGCCCCCAGAATATTGATGCCCCAAATCCACACCGGGTAGGTGAGCAGTATTGGAAAAAGCGTCGCATAGATGACGCGCCACCACACATCCCACCCAAGTGTGGCGAGGTTGGTGTGGAGCAGCGCCGGCACGCCGCCGGGAATGAGCATGATCGCACCGATCGTCAATCCGATCGTCAGAAGTTCGAGCGGCTGGTAGCGCGCCATCAACCGTGAACCGACGACATTGTAACCGGCAAACACCGCCGCCGACGCAAGCACCAGAAGGTCGCCGATGCGTACGACCGCGTTGCCGGAAAACGCCCCTTCAAAGATCGCGACCCCAAGCAGCGCGATTGCAACGCCCAGCCACCGGCCCGGACGCACGTGTTCGTGCCCGGCAATTGCCACGATCGCGAGCGTGAAGATCGGTGAGGTCGCGCCGATGAGCGCGGTCGCGAAGGGCGTCGTGTGCGAAAGCCCGATCACCCACAGATATTGGTAGAATCCAAATCCACACGCACCACAGAGCAGTAGCGCGGGAATATCGCGCCGTTCGATATGCAGCCGTCCGCCTGCGATCCGTAAGAGCAGAAATGAGAGCGGCACCATCACGAGAAAACGCACGAAGGTGAAGGCGAGCGGGTTCATCTGCTCGATGGCTTGCTTTGCGACGACCATGTTGATCGCCCAGGCAAGCACGACATAGAGCAATGCACCGTAGATAAGCAGGCGGCGCGGCACGATGACGCGCAAGTTTCGCGTGCTGATGAACCAGTCCATGCCTTTTCTCGAAAACGGTTCGATCCGGTTGTGTTGCGAGCGTCGCGGCGCTGGGCCCCGGCACGTGCTTTTCGCGCACGGTTGGATCTCGTCGCGCCGTATGTGGTACGACGTAGCCGATCGCCTCGATACCGGTGAATGTAGCCTGCACCTGCTCGACTTTCGCGGGTGCGGACGCTCCGACCGTCCGCGTGAAGGGCACGATCTCGAGTCCTACGCGAGCGATTTACGGCTTGCGCTTGCAGCAATCGATGCACCGGTGACGCTCGTTGGACATTCGATGGGCGGAAAGCTGGCACAATACGTGGCCGCGGAACAGCCGGCAAACCTCGAACGGCTGATTTTGGTCGCGCCGGGGAGCGCACAGCCGGCACGCGTGTCTGCGCGCCATCGCGAGCTTACCCTCGAGACCTACGGCTATCGCGAGCGCATCGAACGGTTTCAGCGCTCCGCGATGCAGCGCGAGGTTGGCGAAGCGGTGATGGAACGTATCGTTGACGATGCGTTGGTGGCGTCGTTCGAGCACTGGATCGGATGGTACGATCGGGGACGCGTGAGCGACTTTAGCGATCGCCTCGCGAGGATCGCGGTCCCGGTGCTCGCCATCGCGGGGAGCAACGATCCGCTTGCGCCGGCGTCGCGGGTGAAGCGCGAAGTGACGAGCGCGATCGAGGGTGGGCTCTTTGTCCAGCTACGCGATGCGGGGCACAATCTGCCGATCGAGGCACCGGACGATATCGCCGAAGCGGTGCGAAGATTCGCGAGTTAGGGCTCCCACGCGGGTGCAGCCGACGCGGGATCCTCGATGACCGGCTGCCAGACGTTGCCGTCGGTATTCGTGCCGCCGCTGTTTGGATCGTACTCCACGGTGATAAGCGTCGTTGGAGCGCCGGCATCATCGGCTGCGCCGCCGTCGAGTAAGGCGCTCAGGGTGCCGTCGGCGCCGCCGATGATCGCCGCGTGCGGCGGGGTTGCGAAGGTGCGAAATGCCACGGTCCCGCTGCGGGTGGCCAGCGTTGCGCCGCTCGCCGCGTTGACGACCGTTGAAATGAGGAACGTGGTTCGCGCCTCGCTAACCGCGCTGTTGCCTTGCAGGATCACGGTGCAGGGCGTTCCGGGACAAGCGCTTGCGGCCGGTGCCGCCGAGGGCGTCGCCGTCGCGATCGTCGTTTGGACATTGATCTCACAGCCGTTGGCGTCGGCAAACGCACAGGTTGCGATCGGTGCCGGCGCGACGCCTTGCGCGATCGAGGCTTGCGCAGCGCGAACGCCGCTGACGAACGCCGTGTGTGCTAGATCGAGCGCACGCGCGCGCAGCGCCGCTTGCGCGAGCGATGCCGCACCGTGGACGATCGTTTCGCCGAGCACGGCGAGAAACGCAAGCAAGAACATCGTGCGCAGCAGCACTATTGTGGCGCGCTTCCGGCGCTCACCGCGGGGACGCGCGCACCGGGAAGCGGGGCCGGTGCGGCGATCGTTTGGCTCAGCGTTGCGCTTTTGCTCGCGTCGTCGCTGTCGTCAGCGGAGAGCACGATCGTAACCGAACCGTCGGCAGCGGTCGCGCTCGTGACCGAGAGGACGACCGGCAGCGGCGAGCCACTGGGAAGCGGGATCGTGGTCGCGAGGCTCGTTGACGGCAAGCTCGCGCCTTGATATTTCATGACGTCGACGGCGATACGCATCTCACGCGTAGTCGTCGCTTCGAGCGCGCTTTCGATCGGATCCGGCCCGAAACGGCGTTCGGCTGCGATCAGCGTGCCGCCCAGCGCACCGACTGCGATTGCGACGATCGCAACCGCGATGACGACTTCAACCAGACTGTCCCCGCGTTCGAGGTCGTTCACCTCATGGTGAGTGCCCGCGCACCCGCAAAAGGCGACGCGGCTGCGGCAAGCGCAAGAGCGGACGTTCGAAAAGATATGTTACGAGCGCCGCTTGTGCGATCGTCACGATAAAGGCGAGAACGGTGTAACGCACCTGCCACGCCGGATCGAAGTGCGGGCTGCCGGTGTACGGCGGGATGTTGTGGTTGATCATCTCGCGCGCGACCAATTGATGGTAAAGGTAGAGATTGTAGGAGATGATGGCTAGGAATCGCAGCGGGGGGTTGGAGAGCAACACTTGGAATGCCGCCGGCGCCGATAACGCCCCGAGTGCGATCGCGCCAAAGGCAAGTCCGTAGAGCGCGCGGGTGTAGATCTGTGGGGCGATTTGCCACTGCGGATCGGTGCGATGATCGAACATCCCGATGAGCAGCACGCAGAGTAGCCAGATCCCCAAGACGGCCGCCATCGGCATAATCGGCGATATCTCCGGCGCGCGCAGACGATGGCCGAAGCGCGCAAAGACCCACGCGGAAAGCATGCCGCAGGCGAAGATGTCGAGGTAGCCGGGAAGATTTTCGACTAAGAGTGGCATCTGGTTCGCGAAACAGCACTGCGCTGCATGCACCCGCCATACCAACGCGATCACGATCATCACCAGCGCCGTAAGGATGGCGCGGCGTGAGAAGCACCACCACACGAGCGGGAATATTAGGTAGAATTCGACCTCGACGGCGAGGGTCCAGAGGACGCCGTTGATCGAGCCGTAGGTCGACTGCCACCAGGTATGGATGAAGAGCAGATGGGTGAGGATCTCTTGCCAGGGCGGCGCGCTGAAGCGGTTGAGCGCCGCATAACCGATTGCGTACGCAACGATAATCGAAAGCACATACGACGGCACGATCTTGATGAAACGACGCCAGGCAAAGTGTCCCCAGCTCGGCAGTGGTTCCCCCGCGAGTTGCGCACGCACGAACGGGAACGTGATGACGAAG
>DATHMY010000190.1:0-5723 GCA_035486535.1 Candidatus Acidiferrum sp. | reverse complement strand
CCGGGACCGAGCGGCAGGTGGCCACCGAGTTCGAGCTGCGTATCGCGCTCGGGTTTGAGGTCGAATTGCGCTTCGGTCGGCTGCAGCGGCAGATTGAGCAAATACGCGGCTTGCGGACTCACGTTCTCGAGCGAGAACGGTTCGAAGAATCGTCCGACGTAAGCATAGACGCTCGCCCGTGTCCCATAGTAGCGTGTGAGTTTGAAGCGCGGGCTGAAGGCACCAAACCCTTGATAAAACGAGGTCGAGCGAATCGTGAAGAAGTCGTAGCGCAGCCCGTAGTCCGCCTGCCACAGATTGCTCATACGCCAGCTGTCCTGGACATACGACTGATACGTATTGCCAAGATTCGGCGCATCGTCGATAACGGTCGCCGTCGCGTTCGGCGTTCCGGGCGTGAGAATCGGAGCAAGGAAGTTATTCGGCTGCAACGTGATCGCGTAATACTTCAAAATCCGCGCGAGATCGTACGAGCCGCCTGCCGACACCGTATGCTTACCGAAGTTTTGCGTGTAGTCGCCCTGCATGATGTAATCGATCGCTGTCCGCTCATCCGCCAGCGAGTAAGCGCACATCGTCGGAAAGGCCGTCGGGTTCTCCGGACCGACGGTAAACGCATTGGAACAGTCGGCCGACGTGCCGCCGTTGCCGTATGGCGGTGGCGTCACGTTGAGCGATTCGCCGTAGATAAAGTCATTTTCCGCATCGCCAAAATCTTGAATTCTCGACGATTTGAAGGCCGGCCCGTAGGTGATTGCGCCCGAATCACCGATCGCATGACGAAACTGCACCGATAGGAACGTGTCCTCTTGCGTTTCGTTGTCGTCGGTGTCGGCTGGTTCGCCGAATTGCACGTCGTTGGGAATCTGGAACGTGCTGTGGCTGTGTATGAAGGTGATGTTCGTGTAGTTGGTGCCGTTGCTGCTCGGTAGCGTGAAACGCGCGAATTGGTTGAGATCGCTCGCGTCGTTGTGCGGGGAGTTGAAGTCCGGCGGATCAAGCCCGCGCGTCGTTTCCTCGCCGCTGAGCGCGATATCATAGCCGCCTCCGCCGGCGATCGGCGCGTGGTAGCCGATCGTCGAGATCGCGGTGCCGTACGAACCGTAGGAGAAATTTCCATCGAAGCCGGCCGGTCCCGTTCCGGCACGCGTCGCCATGTTGAAGACCGATCCGAAACGCAGCCCATATTGAGCGGGGTACGCGCCCTCGATCAAATCGACAAACGAAAGATCGTTGAGATCGATCTCACTGCCGATGTCGCGATTGAGCTCTTGCGGAAGTGCGACGCCGTCGATCATATAGTTGATCACACCGTGATCGCCATTGATGTGTACGACGCCGTTCGCTCCGCGCACCGCGCCCGGCATCTGGATCTCCATCTCGGAGAAGCTATTGTTATAGGGCATCTCCGTGAGTTGCGTGTGATTGAGGGTCACGTTGCTGCCGCTGCCGCTCAGGATCCCCGCCGAGGATGCGCCCGCAGTCGCCACAACGGAGCCGATCTCTTTGAACGGGAGGAGTGTGATGCCAATCACGGCACCGCCGCCGCTCAGGTCGATGCGCACCGCGCCACGGTGGTCGCCCGATGTCGCTGCCACCACATACGTACCAAGCGCGAGCGGCGGAAAAGCAAACCGGCCTTGAGCGTCGGTCGTTGTTTTAACGGTTAGATTGTTGCCGCTGGCGGTGACCTGCACGTGCGCGACCGGGCGGCCGCCATCTGTTACGATGCCCGAAATGAACGCGCTCGCGTTGACCGCGCGCGATGGTGCGGTCCACAATAGCGTGAGGGGAACAAAAAGCAGCGCCGCGCTCAAGCAGCGCCGCAGAAGGCGGATCATCGAACGTCCTTTTAGCGAGCCAGACAGTTGTGTTTTAAATGAGAATAGCTTATCATTATCAAGTAGTCAACACCAGCGAGGAGCCCCGTGAACCGAATCAGCCGAAAAACTAAGCAACGCGACGCGGTGCACGCCGTCCTCGAACGCGCCGAGCGCCCCTTGAGCGTCGGCGAGCTGCTGGAGTCGGCATCCGAGCGTATCGAGGGTCTAGGCGTGGCGACCGTCTATCGGTCGGTCAATGCCCTGCTCGAGGAGGGCTGGATCGCGGCCGTGGAGATCCCGGGCGAGCCGGTTCGCTACGAGCGATCCGACAAGGGCCACCACCACCATTTTCAGTGTGAAAAGTGCGAGCGTGTTTTCGATATCGCCGGCTGCGTGGACAGCCTGCGCAAGTTGGTCCCGCCCAAATTCCGGGTGAAAGATCACGCGGTGACCTTTTACGGAACCTGCGCAACCTGCACGGCCTAGGGACACTTTTCGACCGATGCGGAGGACTCTCAGATTTCTGAGGGTGAATACGCGGCTTCGCATGCACGACTTCTCAGCCCGACCGATCGTCGTCACGGGCGCCGCCGGCCTTATCGGAAGTGCCTTGATCTGGGCGCTAAACCGCCGCGGTGTCGAGGACATCATCGCGGTCGATCGTCTCGATGAATCGGAGAAGTGGCGGCACCTCGTACCGCTGCGCTATCTCGACTACGTCGACGCAGACGACTTCGCCGATGCGATCGGCGACCATCCCGACATCTTCGGGAACGTCGGTACCGTCTTTCACCTCGGCGCGTGTTCGGCTACGACCGAGCGCGATGCCGACTATCTCATGCGCAACAACTACGAATACACCAAGGCGCTTGCGCATTGGGCGGTCGAGCGCGACACGCGTTTCGTATACGCGTCGTCGGCGGCAACGTACGGCGCGCTCGAGGATGATCTCTCCGACGAGATGGATCTGCGCACGTTGCGCCCGCTCAACATGTACGCCTACTCGAAGCAGCTCTTCGACCTCTACGCGCAGCGCAGCGGGATGAGCGAGCAGATCGTGGGGTTGAAATACTTCAACGTTTTCGGTCCCAACGAAGATCACAAGGCTGACATGCGCAGCGTCGTGTGCAAGGCGCTCGAACAGATTCGCGCCGGCGGCAGCGTGAAGCTCTTCAAGAGCTACCGCCCCGAATTCCGCGACGGCGAACAGCGCCGCGATTTCATCTACGTGAAAGACGCCGTCGAGATGACGATGGCCGTCGCGCAGAGCGCGACCGGCGGGCTAGTGAACATCGGATCGGGGCAAGCGCAAACGTGGCTCGACCTCGTGCGCCCGATTTTCGCCGCGCTCGGGCTTCCCGAACGGATCGAGTTCATCGAGATGCCGGAACTTTTGCGCCCGAAATACCAGTATTCTACTCAGGCGCGAATCGAACGGCTGCGCGCGACCGGCTATGTCGCGCCGATCACCCCGCTCGGGGACGCCGTGAAAGACTACGTGTTGAATTATCTTGAGCCGGGCCGCGTACTTGACCCGGCGCAAGCCGAAGCGCTCACCATACGATAACGAGGATTGATGTCAAACTCCCGCTCAGAACGTCGCCGTCAGTCGCGCGGCGGTTCCGCTCCTCCGCCGAAACGCGATCCAATGACGATCGTCTACATCAGTGCTGGTGTTCTGGTCGTGGTTATCATCGCGATCTTCGCGATTGTAAACATGGTGCAGAAGCACCAAATCGACGAAGCCTACGCGACGCCGACCCCCGCGGCCTCGATCGGACCAACATCGAAGCCGATTCAACTCGCCGACGGTGATACGCTTGGAAAGCCGTTCATCAAACTCTCGAAGAGCGGGCTACCCGACACGCCGACGGGCGGTCAAGGCCAGCCGATCGACAGCATCACGTGCGGCGGGATGGAATACAGCACGCTCCACACGCATACGCATCTGGCGATCTTCTATCACGGGAAACAGGTTGCGGTTCCCAAACTCGTGGGCGCAGCACCGCTTCCGCCGCAAGGCTGCTTGTACTGGATTCACACGCACTCGCAGGACGGCATCATTCACGTGGAGTCGCCGGTCATCGCACCGGAGGGCAGTCCGGGATTCCAACTCGGCATGTTCTTCGATATTTGGGGGCAGCCGTTGACGCGCGACGACGTCGCCGGTCTCAAAGGGCCGGTGATCGCCTACGTGAACGGCGCAGCGTACGATGGCGATCTGCGCACAATTCCGCTGCGCTCGCATCAGCAGGTCGTGCTCGAAGTCGGCACACCGACCGTGCCGCCACCGAATTACGCCTTCCCGCCGGGGGATTAGCTACTTCAGGACAGCGTTCAATGCGGCGGCGAGTTCCTTATACGGGATCTCGCCGTCATTGATATAGGCGATCGTTTTGTTTCGATCGATGATCGCGATTGTCGGGTAACCGCCTTTGAGGTACATCTTGGCGACCGAGAGATTCGGATCGTACTCGGCGATCGGATATTTCACGTTGAATCGAATTTGAAAATTCAAGACGTCGAGTTGCGATTCGGGCGAAGCACCGTCCATGCCGGTATCGCTGCCGGGAACCGCGAGAAACGCGACCCGCTTTCCGTAGGCGGCGAAGAGCTGGTTCATCACCGTCGTTTCGCGCTGGCAGTGCGGGCACCACGTCGCGAAGATCTCCAAGAGCACCGGCTGGGTCACCGTGTTGAGATCGAACGCGCCGGCGGTCGTCGGCAGTTGGAACTCGGGCGCTTTTTGCCCCATCGTTGCTGACGCGTTAACTGGCGCCGTCGATGCGTTCTTGAGCTGCGCGCCGTTCAACTTGACATAGAGTATGCCGCCGGCGACGAGTAAAACGAGCACGATCAGCGAGACGATTGCGAGCACGCGTTGATTCATCGAGGACGTAGTCTCCGGTCAAGAGCGAAAGCGCCGGGGGCGCGTAGAGCGATAAAAATGGCGAGCGCCGCGAGCGCGAGATCGAAGGCGACGTGTGGCCAGTCCGCTACCGCCGCGTCGCCCGGGCCAAAGCAGCCGCAGTTCGCGGGAATCCCGCGCACTACTGCCGAGGCGATTGCGGCCGCGTAGATCACGAATTGTGCGCCCGCCACCCACCCCGCCACGCGCGTGAAGAGCCCGGCCAAGAGATACAGGCCGAGCAGCACTTCAAAGTAGGGGAGAACGACCGCAAGCGGCGCGACCAACTCGCCGGGGAGCAACCGGAATCCCGCAATCGCCGACGCGAGATCAATGGGGTGCCCGATCTTGAGCGCTCCGGCCCAGACCAGAAGGCCGCCAAGCACGAGGCGGGCCACCGCGACAACCATCGATCCCTACCTTTCCGGCAGAGGGCCGCAACCGAATTAGGCTAACCTAACAACGACCATGGCCACCGTCCAGTCGCCCGTCGCCGCTGCCCCCGTGCGCCGCTCAGTCTGGCAGCTCATTCTGCGCTTTTTGGCCGTTACCGGTCCGGGCCTGATCGTGGCCTTTGCCGACACGGAAGCGGGAAGCGTTACGACCGCGGCGACCTCGGGCGCGCAGTTCGGTTATAAACTGATTCTGCTGCAATTGCTTTTGATCGTGCCGCTTTTCGTCGTGCAAGAGATGACGGTGCGACTCGGCACCGTGACCGGCAAGGGCCACGCAAAATTGATTCGCGAGTTCTATGGCCTGGGATGGGCGTGGGTCTCGCTCGGCACGATGTTGATCACGAACATCGCTGCGCTGGTGACGGAGTTCGCCGGTATCGCGGGTGCAGCATTGATTTTCGGCTTGCCGGCGGCGCCGCTTGTGCTGGTGGCCGCGCTGCTGCTCATCGTTGTGATCTTCACCGCGTCATACAAGCGGGCCGAGATGTTCGCTTTCGCGTTGTGCCTGGTCGAACTCTTGTTCATTCCCGCCGCATT
>DATHMY010000189.1:0-14548 GCA_035486535.1 Candidatus Acidiferrum sp. | reverse complement strand
GATCGAATCAGCGCACGCCGGCGACCGCGGGCGCGGTTTCGCTGTGATCGCCAAGGAGATTCGCTCGCTCGCCCGTTCGACGCATGAATCCACCCGCGTCGTCGCCGAATCGATCGAGCAAGTCGGTCCTACTTCGAGTGCGATTCGAGACTCGGGCGACGGCGTCGCCGCGGAAACCCGGACCGTCAATCACAGTGCCGACCTCGCGCGCGCCGCGCTCACGAAGCTACATGAAGCGTTCGAGGCGACCGTGCAATGCGCGCTCGACGTTTCAGCAACCGCGGAAGAGCAGTCGCGCGCACTCGATGCGGTGCTGCAGCGCGTGAACGCGGGCGCTACGTCGCTCGACTATGCCGCCGCGCGCACGACCGACGAACGTCGGCTCGAACTCATCACCTTGGGAAGCCGTTCGCACGCGATCGCCGCACGCCGTTCGATCGGTACGGCAGCGGAGCGTTTGCGCGCGCTCGGGGTAGGCTACGCCGCGCAGATCGAGGGCGCGATCCAAGACGCCATCGCATCGAAGAAACTCACGCGCGACGCCCTGCTACATTCGGACTACGTTCCGATTACCGGCGCTCGCATCAAAACGCTTGCGCACCTGTTCGATGTCTCGCACGTGCCGCCGACCGGCTTCAGTCCGGAGAAGTATTCGACGCGCTGGGACTCGGTCATCGAAGAGCCGATCATCGACATCCTCGAGCAAGCCTACGAGGAGCTTCTGCCGTACGGCATCGCCACGATCGTGGTCGGCGATCTCAATTCGTTCGTCTACGCGTACCCACGGCGACAGATCGGCGATTGGACAGGCGATCCGGCCCTCGACGTCCCGGGCAACCGGATCAAGCGGCTCTTCGAAGATCCGGCATCACTGAAGTACGCGCGCCACGGTCTGGGACCCGCCGCCGAAACACTGCCCATGCGCGCGCCCTATCAAGCCTTTATCGAAGCAGGCTGCACGCTCAATCTTCCGGCCGATGGACAACGCGCGTGGGAGTCGTGGGTCTATGCGCGCGATACCGGCGTCGCATGCAACGAGATCATCGTAGGCCTATACGTCCGCGGCAAACGCCACGGCAACGTGCGCATCATCTACGACGCGAACGTCATCTAAGCGTTTAGGCTTCGTCTGCCCCAAAGATCACGGTAAAGAGCCAGCCCCCGACCGCGCCGCCAAGCAGCGGCGCGAGCCAGAAGAGCCAGAGCTGCGAGAGTTCCTCGGGACCGGCGAATAGCGCCTGACCGGTACTGCGCGCCGGATTTACCGACGTGTTGTCGACCGGAATCGAGATCAAGTGAATCAACGTGAGTGCTAGGCCAATCGCGATGCCCGCGAAGCCTTTGGGCACCTCATGGTGGGTTGAACCGACGATCACCCAAATGAAGCCGAACGTCAAAACGAACTCAATGACGAGCGCTGACGTCATGTTGTAGCCGCCGGGCGAGAGATCGCCGTAGCCGTTGCTTGCAAATTGTCCGGGCACCCAACCGGGTTGCCCCGATGCAATCAAATAGAGAACCGCCGCGCCGACGATTGCACCAACGACCTGGGCAACGATATACGGCAACACCTCGCGCCCGGGGAAGCGCTTTGCAAGCCACATCCCCACGGTCACCGCCGGATTGAGATACGCACCCGAGATGCGTCCGATTGCGTAGGCCATCGTCAGTACGGTGAGGCCGAACGCCAACGCCACGCCGGCGAAGCCGATGCCGAGTTTGGGAAATGCCGCGGCGAGCACCGCCGCGCCGCACCCGCCAAAGACGAGCCAGAACGTGCCGAAGGCCTCAGCTATGAGTCGGCGCGACAGTGGCTGTGTCATGTGTATGCCTCGCTGAACGGAAGGACGCGAGCGCGCTTACCGTTGATCGCAAAGACCGCGCTTGCGACCGCGGGAGCGATGGTGACGGTGGCCGGCTCGCCGACGCCGGTCGGGTTCTCGGAGCTACTCACGATCTCGGCGTGTATCTCCGGGGCCTCATCGATTCGCATGACGATGTAGTCGTAGAAATTGTGTTGCTGAACGGCGCCGTTCTTGATCGTGATGATGCTCGCGAGTGCCATCGAGAGGCCATAATTCGTGGCACCTTCGAGTTGTTGCAGCACGATGGTCGGGTTCACCGCGCGACCAACGTCGGCGACGACGAAGGCGCGATGCACCCGCGGGGTGTTGCCGTTCATTGAAACTTCGGCGACCGTCGCCACCGACGTTCCGTTCCAGAAGCCAAACGCGATGCCTTGCTTCGTTCCGGCCGCAGGCGAACCCCACGACGCGTTCTTCGCGACGGTGCGCAAAACGTTTTGCGCGCGCGGATTTTTCTTCAAAAGCGCAAGGCGGAACTCGAGCGGATCCTTGCCCGCCGCGTGGGCAAGCTCGTCCATGAACGTCTCCACCACGAACGTGTTCCAATTCGCACCGGGCGCGCGCAAGCTCCCCGGTGGAACGCCGCTCTTTGGATTGATGTAGTACGCGTGATAATTCGGGATTTCGTACGACGAATTCACGACCGTATCCATCGAGATCGCATCGAGTCCGCTCGGCGGCAACGGGAAACCCAAGCCTTCGTAGATTGAGTCCATGACCACCGTGTGCTGCATCGCGACGAGATTGCCGTGGTCGTCGAGCACGCCGCTTACGCTGTTGGCACCCATCGGCTTGTACCAGTCGTGTTGGGTGTCGTCTTCGCGCTGCCAGATAACCTGGACCGGCGCCTTGACGGCTTTGCTCACCCAAACGGCGTCGTTGGTAAAGTCGGTGTAGAGCCGGCGGCCGAAACCGCCGCCGAGGTAGGTCGTGTGAATCTGCACTTTGTCGACGGGAACGCCGGCGATCTTCGCTGCCGAAGCCTGCGCCATCGTCTGCACCTGCGTCGGTGCCCAAATCTCGACGCCGCCAGGCGTCACCGACGCCGTCGCGTTCATCGGTTCCATCGCCGCGTGCGCAGCCAGATTGCCGAAGTAGGTCGCCTCCAAACGCTTCCCGCTCACATCCTTCGAGCCGCGCTCGACCGCGGGAATCGCACCGGTTCCATCGCTTGCAAGTTTGAGATAGCGCGCCTTGAGCGTCTCGGTGCTTTGGCCGGCAAACGCGCCGTTGTCGTACTTGACGACGAGCGCCGCTTTGCCCTGAAACGCTGCCCACGAGTTGTCCGCAACGACGGCAACTCCGCTGGGGATCTGCACGACGTCGGTGACGCCTTTGACTTGTTTGGCTTTGGACGCGTCGAACGAGACGACTTTCGCACCGAACACCGGTGGATAGAGAACCGACGCGAACTTCATGCCCGGGACGCGCACATCGATGCCATACTTCGCCGTCCCGTTGACTTTCAACGGCGTGTCGATGCGCTGGTTCACTTTGCCGATCAAGGTGAACTGGTCCGGCGTTTTCATCGTCGGCTTGGCCGGCGCCGGAATCGCCGCGGCGGCCGCGACCAGGCTGCCGTAGGTTGCGGTGCGATTGTTCTTGGCATCGATCACGGAGCCGTTCTTGGTGGTCAAGGTCGAAGGATCGACGCCCCACTGTTTCGCTGCTGCGGCAACGAGCATGGCACGCGCGCTCGCGCCTGCCGTGCGCAGCGGCATCCACATCGATGCGGTGCTCGTGCTGCCACCGGTGATCTGCAAGTGGAAGCCCGGATCGGCGTACACCGCCGCTGCCGGCGCGAACTCCATAATGACGTTATCCATCGGAATATCGAGTTCGTCGGCGACGATCGTCGGCATACCGGTTGCGACACCTTGACCCATTTCCGACTTGTTGACGAAGATCGTGACCTTCTCGTCGGGATGAACGATCAGCCACGCGTTCGGTTTGAATCCGGCCGTTTCAGGCGAAGCCGATGCCGACGGCGCGCCGTGGCTCTGATTGGCGCAACCGTTCGCGCTCACGCCGAGCACGAGACTTCCCGCGAATACCGAGCCGAGACGTACAAAATCCCCACGATTGATCGTCGTCATGATGTCTGCCCTCCGCCCGTTGCGCGCGCTACGGCCTTGCGAATTCGGCCATAGGTGCCGCAGCGGCAGATATTGGTAATCGATGACGCGAGATCCGCATCGGTCGGATGCGGATTGGTCTTGAGCAAGCCCGAGATCGCCATGAGCTGGCCCGACTGGCAATACCCGCACTGCGGGACCTGCTCGTCGATCCAAGCGGTTTGCAACGCGTGCGGCTGCTCGGGCGTACCGAGCGCCTCGATCGTCGTTATCGACTTCCCGACGGCGGCGCTTACCGGCGTAACGCACGAGCGCACGGCCGCATCATCGAGATGGACGGTGCAACAGCCGCACTGCGCGACGCCGCACCCAAATTTCGTTCCGGTCAGTCCGACGACGTCGCGAATCGCCCAGAGCAAGGGCATCTCGTCGGGGACGTCAAGGTCGTGCTTCTCACCATTGATCGTAAGCGAAACCACAGGCACCTCCAGGGGATCGGTTGGGGTCCAAGACGGAGGGGACGTTGCCGAGGGTTGCGGCGCTAGTGCGGGGACCACACCTCGTCGTCTGCGTCGATGATATCGAGGAGCTTCGAGAGTTCCGGCCGCGTGTCCACGACAGGATGCCGTTCCCGGACCATCTGCTGGTCTTCCGCGCTCATCCGCTCGATGACGAAGCCGTCCATCTTGGCATTGAACGCCGCGGCGCCCGCCGGGTCAACGCGGCTCGCGAGCCACGCGACCACGGCCGCTTCGTCCGGCGCCGCGGCGACGACGTCGCGAAACTCGTTCATGTCCAGGCCGAGGCGGCGCACGGTATATGCGCTGAAGCCGGTATCGTGATTGAGGAAGGGACCCAAGTTACCGCCGGGCAACTCCGCGCGCAGTTTGTCGATTGTGCGCGGCAAGAAGTAGTACCCAAGGATCGTCTCGCGAACGCCGCGGGGCGGGTTTTCACGCAGATCTAGTGGAGTCATGGGATCGTTTTATGATCGACATTCACACCCACCTTCATCCCCCGCGCCTCTTCGCCGCGATACGCCGCTGGTTCGCCACGAACAGCTCGTGGGACATCGCCGCGCAGCCGCAAGAGCCGGCCGAGGTAGCGGCCGTGCTACGCAGCGCGGGTGTCGAACGTTTTGTCTTCTGCAGCTACGCGCATCGCCCGGGCATGGCGCGCGAGTTGAATGCGTGGCTGGTTCAGACGGCGCAAACTCTCGGCGGTTACGGCGTTCCGCTCGCGACGATACATCCCGATGATCCGGCGTATCTCGACGAGCTCCGCACCGCACTCGACGAAGGCTGCGCCGGCCTCAAGTTGCACGAGGACGTCCAAAAGATCGCGTGCGACGACGAACGACTCGATCCGATCTACGCCGAACTTGCCGCGCGCAACGGCTTCGTGCTCGTCCACGTCGGACCGATTCCCTGGGAATATCGAAAGCGCGAAGGTCGCGCTCGCGTCGAACGCGTGCTCGAGCGGCATCCGAAGCTCAGCGTCGTCGTTGCGCATTTCGGCGTGCCCGACACGCTCGACTACTTCGAGTTGATGTCGAAACATCAAGGGCTCTATCTCGATACCACGATGGTCTTCGCGCCGTCGTCGCCGATGCACGCCAACGTGACCGCACTCGATGCGATCGAAGAACATGCGGATCGCGTGCTCTACGGCACCGACTTCCCGAACATTCCCCACGACTACCTTGCCGAATCACGAGGCATCGAATCGCTGGGGTTGAGCGCATCAACGCTTCGCAAAGTGCTCCACGATAACGCAGAACGATTGTTGAGATCTATTCATTGAGAGACGGGTCAGGCGGAACCTGAGAAGCGCTGATGTACCTCGCGCGCATAGAACATATGAAAATCCACGACAGCACCATACGTATGGCATCTGACGTGGGAACAATAAACGAAATGGAGCCGACGCGGGGACTTGAACCCCGGACCTGCTGATTACGAATCAGCTGCTCTACCACTGAGCTACGTCGGCACATGGGTGGCTGGTGCCACCGCCGCGGAGCCTGGTTCTGCGGCCCGACCGCTCCCCCTGCTCCCCGGTGTATGACTTTAGTTTGAGTAGCCTCGGCCGGCCGTCACGGGCTGCGCGCCTTGGAGCGTCCCGAGGAATTCATCGTGCTTCATCGGGCGCGAGAACATCGGGTAGTTCTTCTCGACCGCTAGGCGCTGCTCGTCGTCGCTGAGCGTCGCGGTGCAATCGGTCAGCGTCACGACGTTGTACCCCTTCTCGTAGGCGGTGCGCATTGTCGACTCCACGCAGCAGTTGGTCAAGAACCCGCCGAGTACGACGTTGGTGATACCGCGGCTTCGCAGAATAAAATCGAGATTGGTGCTGGCGAATGCGTCGAGCCCGCGCTTACCCTCGATGACGATGTCGCGCTCTTTGGGTGCAAGCGTGTCGACGATCTCCGCGCCCCACGTTCCCTTGCGGAATGATTTGCTGTCGACCACGCCTTTGAGAATGCCGTACGGCTCGGACGTGAGCTCGTGATAGTCCGGCGTGAACGTGATCGGTGCGTGCACGATCGTGGCGCCGAGTTCGCGCGCGCGCTCCACGGTATCGCGCGTGTTGTCGAGCATGTTGGTGCGCTCCATGACCGGTTTGACAGCATCGTGGAGCGTGCCGCCCGGTGAGGTGAAATCGTTCTGGTACTCGATCAAGACGACCGCCGTTGTTCTGGGGTCCATCGTGTCCTCGTTCTCCCTCGATTGATCTCGGGGCGGGAGACTTGCACGGGCGCAGAACCCCCGCCTGCATGGACTACGATCTCGTTGTGCTTGGTCTTGGCGGCATGGGCAGCGCCGTCGCCGCACACGCGGCGCGACGCGGGCTTCGCGTTGCCGGCTTCGAGCGCTTCGGCCTTGTCCACGAACTCGGTTCCTCGGTCGGGCGAACGCGAATCATCCGTCGCGCCTACTTTGAAGATGCAGCGTACGTGCCGTTGCTCGACCGCGCCTACACGCTTTGGCGCGAGCTCGAAGAGCAGTCGCACGACGCGCTGCTTGATTTGTTCGGCGTACTGATGATCGGAACGCCTGATTCGACCACGATTCGCGGAATGGCCGCCGCGGCGCAAACCTTCGATATACCAATCGAGCAGCTGGATGCTACGCAACTTGGCGCGCGTTTTCCGCAGCTTGCTTTGGAGCGCGACGAGGTCGGCCTGTTTGAACCCGATGCCGGCGTCGTTTTTCCCGAGCGCGCGGTCGCGGCACATCTCAAAGTCGCGCGCGATCACGGTGCGCACCTCTACGATCGAGCGCGCGTGCGCGCCTACGAACCCGACGGCGACGGCGTCACCATCACCTTCGAAGGCAACGAGTCCGTCAAGGCCGCAAGACTTGCGCTCTGCACCGGCGCGTGGACGAGCGAGATGCTTGCCGGCTTCGCGCTGCCGCTACGCGTTCAACGCAACGTGCAATATTGGTTCGCAACGTCGCAACCAGCCTACGGTCCAGCCGACCTCCCAGCGTTCTTCTTCGAACGCGCAACCTTGCCCGCGCCGATCTACGGCATTCCCGATCTCGGCGATGGGCTCAAGGTCGCGTTTCACGGCTATGGCGCCACCACACGCGCGGACGACCTAGATCGCGATATTCAGGACGATGAAGTCGAGGTGATGCGTGAAACGCTGCAGCGGTTGATGCCCGATTCGCAACCACAACTGCGCTCGGCCAAGGCATGCATGTACACGATGACGCCGGATGCGAACTTTGCCATCGGCCGCGACCCCAACCATCCCAACATCGTCGTCGCCGCCGGCTTCTCCGGTCACGGCTTCAAATTCGCGCCGGCGATCGGCGAGATCGTCGTGCAACTACTGCTTGACGAAACGCCGCCCTACGATCTCGGATTTCTCGGGCTCGAGCGTCTGCTCAGCGGTACGTGAATCCCTGGATGAATCCATCGCCGGATGCAGCGTCGCCCCACACGACCCAAATCGTTCCGGTCTTCGGATCGATGGCCGTCGTGTGCACACCGCCCGCAAGCTTTTGACTATCGAGCAGCTTGGGATCGCTCGTGCCGTCAAAGGAGTAGAGCGTTAGGCCGCCGCCGGCGCACGCAAGCCACTGGTGCTGCGGCTCCCACGCGCACTGATCGACCTGCGTCGGAAAGTTGACGCGATGCAGGAGCTTCCCCGAGCGGTCATACACGGCGAGCACGTTGTTCTCGCCGGCGTCAATGAGCACGTGGTGATCGGCATCGTACTGCAGCGGGTGGTCGTTGGTGAGTTGCGGCGTCGCGATCAAACGCTTGACCTTGAGCGTTTTGGGATCGACGACCGCGATCTCGTTGTTCGTTGCAATGTTCTGATAGACATCGTGGGTCTGCGGATCGACCTGCACGTACTCGGGCTTGTGCCCCGGTAGCTGAACCACGGCGATCTGATGGAACGTCTTTGTGTCGATCACGAAGATACGATTGCCGTCGTCTTCGTCCGCGTAGATACGCCCCAGATCGGGATCGTAGGCGATCGCGTCAACGGGTCCATCGACGATCGCCGTCCGCACGATCTGTTGCGAGTCGGGATCGACCTCGCTCACGCTGCGCGAGTCGCCGTTTCCGGTAAACACGTGGCCGGTTTCGGGATCGACGGCAAGGCCATGCATCGGTCCGACTGGTACCACGCCGATCTCGTTGCCGGTGTCGGCGTCGGCGATCAGCAATCCGCCGCCGCCCGGGTGCGCGGCGTATACACGTCCGCGCGCCGAGTCAACAGTTACATAGTCGAATCCGCCACCAGGATTGACCGGAACGGGCTGTGTTACAGCAACAATCGGCACGAGTTATCCTTTAGATTGAACGTCTTGGTCGTGAAACGTCCCGCGCTTCGCTGTGCGATCGAGTTCGAGGTCGTCCAAGAAATAATACACGATCTTACGGTCGTCGAATCCCACCTTCGCCAGGGCGCGCCCATTGATCTCGACGACCTCGTGGATGTGTCCTTCACGGCCCGCGTAGCGGTAGTTCACATCGGAGTAGCCGGGGTCGTCCGCTTTGGGTCGGGGGATGGCCTTGACGCCGCGTAGCGGGGTGTTGTGGCGGTGCATAGCGTACTACTTCGACCAATGATCATCACGTACCGTGGCAAAACCCCCAAAATTCACCCAAGCGCGTTCGTGGCGCCCACCGCCGTGCTCATCGGAGACGTCGAGATCGGCGAGGAATCGAGCATTTGGTTCGGTGCCGTCCTACGCGGTGACAACGGCCCCATTCGCGTCGGCGCCCGCACCTCGGTGCAAGACAACGCCGTGCTTCATGTGATGAGCCTCACGCAGATCGACGATGACGTCACCATCGGTCACTGCGCGGTGATGGAGGACTGCCACGTCAAGCGCTATGCGTTGATCGGCAGCAACGCGGTGCTGCTCAACGGCTGCGTTATCGGCGAGGGCGCGCTCGTTGCCGCCGGCAGCGTCGTCGGCGAACGTGTCGAGATACCCGATCGCACGCTCGCGGCGGGCGTCCCTGCGAAAGTTAAGAAAGCGATAGAAGGCGAGGCGGCGCGCTGGATCGAGATCGCGTCCGAAGAATACGTGCATCTCTCGCGTTCGTATATTGCCGAAGGTATCGATGCCCAACGCCCGTGAGCTGATCAAACGCTTCATCGAGAGTGAAGGCCACAAGGTCGACGCAGCACCGCCCGACGACGCCGGAGTAAGCGAGCTGCTCTTCCGCACGCGCGGCCAAGTTTTTTCGGTGACGACCGCGGAAGATGACGACGCCGCCTTTAGCATTTCAACTGCTTACGAGATTCCGGAGTGGGCGCGCGAGCCCACGCAAAACAACGAAGCGCTCGAACGGGTGCACGTCGAACACCCCGATGTCGTCTTCACGCTTGCGCATGACGGCAGCCTCTTCGTCGCGACGCTCGATGAGCGCGCGCAATCCTCGCAGGAATTGATCAACGGCTTCTGGCTGTTGGTATCGCGTCTGCGCGACGCCGGCGCGCAAGCCATCGAAGACATCGTCGACCGCACCGAGAGCAAGGTCGCGGCCGAGAAATTCATCAACTCATTTATGATGGGCGGCGGTCAGTGATCGATCCGCTGCGGCCGATCGAGTTGGCATTGGCCGACGAGGGGCTGTTTTATACGCGCGATGACGACGAAGACGCCTACCGAGTGGCCTTCAAGAGCGAGGGCGACCGCTATTTTGTCGTCTCCTATCGTGACGACCCGACCTTCGTGATGATCGGCTCGGGCTGGGCGCTCCCCGGCGGGGTCGACGCGATCGATGCGATCGACGTTGCGAATCGGCTCAACGTGCGAAAGAAGTTCGTGAAGACCGCGCTCTGGGAAGAGGAGAGCGACGTGCTCTTCACCGTCGAGCTGTGCGTCAACACCACGGGCGAAGTGCGGCCGCACTTCGGCAGACTGCTCAATGTCTTGCGCGATACCGCTTCAGAATTTTTCGATCAACTCCGCGAGGACGACGCCCCACCGCCTTGATCTAGGGCGGCGGGAAGTGAGACTCGTCCGCGTAGGGGACAAACAGCGTGTACTCTTTCTGGAAGCGCAGACGAACGGTGCCGGTCGGACCGTTGCGGTGTTTGGCGATGATGAACTCGGTCACGTCGGGCTCCGGGCCTTCGGGATTGTAGTAGCCGTCGCGGAATAGAAACGCGACCAGATCCGACTCTTGCTCGAGCGATCCGGAATCGCGTAGGTCCGCAAGCATCGGGCGCTTGTCGCCGCGGGTCTCGACCGCGCGATTGAGCTGCGCGAGCGCAATGATCGGCACGCCGAGATCCTTTGCGGTGACCTTCATCGTGCGGCAGATTTCCGAGAGCTCTTCGTTGCGGTTCATGTTCTTCTGCAACACGCCCGGGCGCAGCAACTGCAAGTAGTCCACGAAAACCGCGCCGAGTCCGCTGGTCGATTTGAGCCGGCGGCAACGGCTGCGCACTTCGGTTATCGACAAGCCGCCGGTGTCGTCGAGATAGATCGGCAGCTCGTTGAGCGCACCCATCGCGCGCGAGATCTCTTCCCACTGATGCGACTTGATGTTCCCGCGCCGTAGGTCGTGCATCGAAAGCTGCGCTTCGGAGCAAATCAAGCGCTGAATCAACTCGTTGTTCGACATTTCGAGCGAGAAGAACGCGACCGGTTCCTTCGCCTCGCGCGCCGCTGCGACGGCCATATTGAGCGCGAACGAGGTCTTGCCCATGCCGGGACGCGCGGCAACGATGACAAAGTTCCCGGGCTGGAATCCGGTCGTCATGTTGTCGATGTCACGGAATCCGGAGGTAACGCCGGTGCGGTCGCCACGCGCATGGAAGAGACGGTCGATGTGCTCGAAGGCGTCCTTCATCAGGCTATTGACGGCGACGAAGTCCCCATGCATCGAGCGCTCGCCGATCGAATAGACCATCTGCTCGGATTGATCGAGCGCTGCATCCACGTCTTCCTCGGCCTCGTAACCGAGTTGCGTGATCTGCGTACCGGCGTGGATCAGCGAACGCAACGTTGCTTTCTCGCGCACGATCTTCGCGTAATAGGTTGCCGACGCAGCCGTCTGCACGGTGTCCATCAGCGAACTCAAGTACGAAAGGCCACCGACCTTATCGAGCTGATCGCGGTTGCGCAGTGCCTCGGCGACGCTGATCTTATCGAGCGGCTCGCCGCGATAGAACAAGTCGTAGAGCACGGCGAAGATCGACTCGTGCACGTGCGCATAAAAATCCGAAGAACGCACGATCTCGCCCACGGCGCCCATGATCTCGCGGTCGACGAGTACCGAACCAATCAGCGCCATCTCGGCTTCGAGATTGTGCGGGGGAATGCGGTCGATCGAACCGCTATGGAGAGGCGAGACGCTCACGAGCGGGTCTTGCGACGCGCGCTCTGTGAGCGACCTTGCGAACGACGGGTGGATAACTTGTGGACGCGCAATTCGCGCAAGGCCTGATCGACGGTGGCTACCGGCACGACTTGGACACCCGAGAGCGCAACGTCGACCTCGCGAGCGTTTTCTTTGGGCAGGAGCATCGCGCGCATGCCGGCTTGGCGCGCGGCGTAGAGTTTTTCCACCACGCCTCCTACTGCGCGCACCTTCCCCTGAATCGAGAGCTCGCCGGTAATTGCGACGTCCTGCGGCAGCGCGGTCTTGGTCGTTGCGGAGTAGAGAGCGAGAAAAATTGCCAAGCCGGCTGAAGGGCCGTCGATGTTGCCGCCGCCGACGATGTTGATGTGCAAGTCGAAATCCGAGACGTCGATGCCGGTCTGCGTGCGCAGCACGCTGGTGGCGTTGAAGACTGAATCCTTGGCCATCGAGCCGGCGGTATCGTTGAAACGAATTGTGCCCTTGCCTGCCTGCGCCGCGGGAAACGCGACCGCCTCGATCTCGATGATGCTGCCGAGATAGTTGTGCACACCCAAGCCGAACGTCTTGCCGATCTCGCGCGCCGAACGCGCCCGCACCAACGTGTGCGGCACAAGGCGGCTGGTCTGCACCACCACCCGTACGTCGTCCTCGGTTAAGGTCACCGGCGCATTGCTGCGTTTGGGATCGACGCGATAGAGCGCCTGACTATAGGCGTCGGCCACGATCTGCACCGCCTTGCGGCCTTCGATCGTGTACGAAGCAATGAGCTGTGGCACACCACGCGCGGCCTTTGCACCAAGGCGCTTGATCGCACCTTGCACGATCGAGACGACCTGATGCTGCGTCAGCGGCGAGAAGAAAATCTCCGACGCGCGCGAGCGAATCGCCGGATCGATCTCTTCGGGATCGCGCGTGGTCGCGCCGATCAACACGAAATCGGCCGGCGCACCTTCCTTGAAGAGCCGTTTGATATACGCCGGGACATTGGGCGCCGTCTCGTCGTAATACGACGATTCGAAGGTGACGCGTTTGTCCTCGAGCACCTTGAGCAGGCGCGTCTGCAAGAGGGGATCGAGCTCGCCGATCTCGTCGATGAAAAGCACGCCGCCATGCGCGCGCGTCACCAGTCCCAGCTTCGGTTCGGGAATGCCGGCTTCAGCAAACTCACGGCGGCTGCCCTGATAGATCGGGTCGTGTACGCTGCCGAGAAGCGGATTCGTAGTCTCGCGCGGATCCCACCGCAGCGTCGTGCCACTGGTTTCGACGAACGGCGCGTCTTTCGCAAAGGGCGTGTACGCGCGCGATTTCGCAAGCTCGAGCACCAGGCGCGCCGCGGTCGTCTTTCCGACACCCGGCGGTCCGTAGAGAATGACGTGCTGCGGGTACGGCGAGCTGATCTTGGCCACGAGCGCTTTGATCGCGCCTTCTTGACCGACGATCTCCCCCAGGCGTTGGGGACGCAACTGCTGCAGCGCCGATGCGGCCAGGCTGCGCTGCGAGAGCGCTTCGAGCTCTTCGAGCTTGGCCTGGGTGGCGGGCGTTTCGGGACCGG
This sequence comes from Candidatus Acidiferrum sp., assembly GCA_035486535.1. GTDB lineage: Bacteria > Vulcanimicrobiota > Vulcanimicrobiia > Vulcanimicrobiales > Vulcanimicrobiaceae > Aquilonibacter. Next base: position 1,208 of record DATHMY010000189.1, on the reverse strand, counting down.
TGTCGTCGCGTAGCGCTTCTAGCTTGAGATCGTTGAGATACTCCTGATGGCGCGCATTCATCTTCTCGGAGACCTTGCGATCGATCGCGTCGCCGACGCTCTTGTGCGCCAGCAGATCGGCCATCGCTTCCTCGATCTCGGCGATCGTTCGCCGCTGCTGCGCACGCGTGGTGGTGCGCTCGACCGTCGGATCCTCGAAGACCAGGCGCGCAAGCGCGCACAACCGGTCGGGAAGATGTTGCGAGCGCATCATTTTCAACGCACTCACCTTGCCGGCACGGAGCACGAGCTTATCTTGCCCGATCGCTCCGGCCAGCATTTCGTAAAGGGCCGAGACGTAACGGTTTAGTTCGTCCTCGACGCCGTATTTGCGGCGCAGGCGCGAAGCATATTCACCGTTCGTCGCGGCCATCGTTGAAGCAGCGTCCTACGACGAGACGACGTTGATCGTCGCCTTGGCGATGACGTTGCGGTGCAATTTGATCTCGACCGGGTACGAGCCGAGCGCCTTTATTTGGCTCTTGATCTCGATCTTGTGCTTATCGACGTCGACTGCGAGCGTGTTTGCGATCGCATGGGCGACATCGGCATTGGTGACCGCGCCGAAGAGTTTGCCGTTACCGCCGGCCTTCGCCTTGACGGCGAGCGGCGTATTCTCGATCTTCGTTGCGAGTTCTTTGGCGTCGGCGAGCGTCTGCGCTTCGCGCTTCTCTAGTGCGCGCTTTTGATCGGCGTGCACCGCGAGGGCGCCCTTATTCGCCTCAGACACCAGGTTGCGCGGCAGCAGAAAATTACGCGCGTAACCCTCGGCGACGTCGACGACATCACCCTTCTTCCCGAGCGCCTTTACATCGCTCAGAAGAATGACTTTCATGTGCTAAACCCCGTGGTTATTCGGAAACGTAAGGAAGAAACGCGATGATGCGCGCGCGCTTGACGGCGGTGGTCAGCAAACGCTGATGCTTGGCGCAGTTGCCTGAGATGCGACGCGGAACGATCTTGCCACGCTCCGACACATACTTCTTGAGGCGGTTGACATCGCGGTAGCTGATGTCCAGCGCCTTGTCGGCGCAGAAATTACACGATTTGCGCTTCGGGCGGCGATCTTTCGCCGGGCGCTTCGTCTTGGTGGGCACGTTCGGTTGTCCTTTCGACTAGGTGGTTGAAACGGGCCATAAAGGCCGCGTTCTAGCCAAGTGACCCGGCTG
>DATHMY010000188.1:0-7601 GCA_035486535.1 Candidatus Acidiferrum sp. | reverse complement strand
CATTTTAGTTTGATTCGACCGCCTCGTAGAGCCCTTTGAGCGCAAGCAACACCGCATGATTGAAGGCGAGTTGCTCTGGCGGTACACCGTGTTCGAGATCTTGCAGGCTCACAAAACTCTGCGCCGCGAGTTGGCATTGTTGCTTTGCAGCAGCGAGTGCTTCAGTATTCATGCGCACTAGGTCGCCTTACGTCGTGGCGAACCCTTGTTCGCGCAACCAAGCATCGTTGAAAATGCGCGAAAGATAGCGTTGGCCGCCGTCGCAAAGAATCGTCACCACGGTCGAACCCTCCGGTAGCTCCTTGGCGATCTGTGCTGCGCCGAAGACGTTGAGACCCGATGAGCCACCGACGAAGATACCCTCGTGGTCGAGCAACCAATGCGCCATCTCGATTGCCTGCGCATCGGTGCCGCGAATCGCACGGTCGATCGGCGCGCCTTCGAAGTTCGCGGTCAGGCGTTTGATGCCGATCCCTTCGAGATCGGAGTCGCCTTCGGGTTCGAGCTTCCCGTTGTTGACATAGTTGTAGAGTGCCGAACCCATCGGATCGCAGAGCACGGTGAGGACCTTCTCGTTGCGCGCCTTGAGCGCCATCGAAGTTCCGGCGACCGTGCCACCGGTACCCGCGGCAGCCACGAATGCGTCGATACGACCGTTGGTCTGCTCCCAAATTTCGGGACCGGTGGTCAATTCGTGCGCGCGTCGATTGGCGGTGTTTTCAAATTGATTGGCCCAGAACGCGCCGGGCGTCGTTTCGGCGGTCCGGCGCGCGACGTGATAGTAGTTTTCCGGATTGGTGAATGCGACGGCGGGAATCACTCGTACATCGGCACCGCACACGCGTAACAGCTCGACCTTCTCCCTCGATTGATCGTCCGGCACGCAAATGACGCAGGCGTATCCGCGTTCCTTTGCGACCAGTGCAAGCGCGATGCCGGTGTTGCCCGCCGTGCCCTCCACGATCGTACCACCGGGCTTGAGCGCGCCGCGTACTTCCGCATCATCGACCATTGCGCGCGCCGCACGATCCTTGACCGATCCGCCCGGATTGAGAAACTCGGCTTTACCAAAAATACGTCGCCCGAGTTCGCGCGAGAGCGCGCGCAACTCGATCAACGGCGTTGCGCCAACAGCGTCCGAAAAACTCATCGCGTCATCCGGTTTTGATGCGTTTACTGCGAAGTGTGGTGCTGCTGCCCGTCTGCTGGCTTTGGTTGAAAGCGAGTTTCGGACGGCGCGTGCGCACGACGGTCTTGATACTGCCGTCGACGTTTTCATCCGCGACCGACTCGACGAAAAGGGCCGAATCGGCGATCTTCGCCCGCGCCGACGCCATGAAGCGGCGTCCGCTCGACGAAGATAAGCCCGTGAGCTGCGCGATGAGCGCTTCACGCGCGACCGGCGCGTCGCCGGGAAAGAGGCACAGCTCGGTGCCCTTCGCCGATGGCCGACTTCGAACCGTACCCGCCGGCGCTAGCTCGCGGCCGTCACCGATGAAAACCGAATCGGCCCGGCATGCGCGCAGCGCATCGAGGATATCGCGCCACGAGAGGCTCTTGGGCGTAGACGTCTTCATCCGCTCTTCATTCCACGGCGGCGCTTCGCTTCATCCGGTCGCTTTTAGAGTTTCTTCATAAATGGTATGTTTAATGGCCTGATGCGTAAAGTATTGATGACCGCGGTGCTACTCGCGTCGCTCCTTCCGATTGCCACCCCAGCTCAATCCATGGGGAAATCGACGCGCTTCGACGGCACGGTCGTCTCCGCGACCGCAACGTCGGTCGTCATCAAGACGTCGGCCGGTGACGACACCCTTTCGCTGGCGCGAAACACCCGCTTTTTAACCCGCTCCAAGTCATCGCTCGACAAGGTGACGCAGGACTCGTTTATCGGCACGACCGTGGTCCCGCAAACTGACGGGACGTTCGTGTCGACCGAGGTGCACATTTTTGCGCCGTCGCTGCGCGGCACCGGCGAAGGTTTTACCAAAATGGATAGCAGTGGCACGCACATGATGGCTAACTCGACCGTGAGAAGCGTTGCACAGCCATCGCATATGATGGCAAACTCGACGGTAAGAACGGTCGGTTCGAGCGGCGGCCGGAAGACGATTACGATGGTCTTTCCAAGCGGCACGAAGACGATCGAGATCCCGGCCAACACGCCGGTAACGTATATTGGGCCTGGATCGCGCGCCGCGCTCGTTCCGGGTGTGCACGTGCTTGCATTGGCAGCGCCAAGCCCCTCGGGTCAAACTGCGCAGACAGTGGTCATAAGCAAACCCTAAAAGCGTTCCTATAAACTACAGGAACGCCGCCCAAAGCGGCCAAGGCTCGACGGGTGCCCAAAGCCGGCCCGGGTTTTCGCCGTCGCGCACACGTTTTAGCGTACACGGCCGTTACCACGGCGATCGTGTTGCTGCTCGCGCTCGCCGAATGGGCGACCGAGAAACTGGTCTCGGATCGATCGAGAGCCGCCAGCACCGCGATCGAAATCTGCATCGTGCTCGTCGGCACGCTGATCTTTCGTCCCGTTCATCAGCGCATCGAAGCCGCCATCGACACCGCGTTCCACCGGCGAAAACACCATGCGCTCGCGGCGTTAGCAAAGTTTCGACGTGAACTGACGTCTTTTAGTGACGCGAACCAAGTGTTGCGACGCGTCATCGAAGCCGTCGATCATCATCTCGAAGCTCGCGCCAGCGCCGTTTATCTGCGACGCAACGCCTTTCATGCCGCCGCGTCGTCGTACGACGTTCCCGCAGCGGACCTGGAGCTCACCGATCCGCTGCTGGTGCGACTGCGATCGAGTGGAGCACTGGCCAAGCCCGCGAGCCTGAAGTCGCTGGCGCTTGGGACCTATGCATTCCCCATGACGGTCGCAGGCGAGCTGATCGGGTTTCTTTCGGTCGACGCCGACGGCAGCGACTACGATAAAGAGGAAGCGCAGATGCTCGCCGGGCTCGCCGAAGATCTGGCGGGCGCGCTGGTCAAGCTCGATCCGCGCTTGCGCCCACAAGGAGCGCGCGCTCCCAATAATCTCCCCGTCAATCTCGCCCCACTGATCGGCCGCGAGCGCGAGCAAACCGAGATTAGCGCGGCGCTCGCGCTGTCGCGTCTGGTAACGGTCACCGGCTCCGGCGGCGTCGGGAAGACGCGCGTCGCGTTGGCATGCGCTTTCGACACGATCGGACGATACGAGGATGGCGTGTGGTTCATCGACCTCGCGCCGATTGCCAATGGATCATTGCTGGTTGCGACGCTTCTGACAACGCTGGATGCCGGGCCTGCCCAGGACAGCGGCGAGGCGACGCCCCTCTTGGACTACCTTCGGCCGCGCGAGCTGCTGCTGATCATTGACAATTGCGAGCACATGGTTGCCGAAGTTGCGTCGCTCGTGGCGCGCATCCGCGCCGCGTGTTCGCGCGTCTCGATTCTGGCGACGAGCCGGGAGCTGCTCCACGCTGAAGGCGAGCAGGTCTACCGGCTTGGGCCGCTGTCGCCGGCCGCCGGCGCCGAACTCTTTGCAACGCGCGCTAGCGCAGTGTCGGCGCACTTTGATGCCGGCGCACAAGGCGAACTCATACGCGCGATTTGCGACCGGCTCGACGGCGTTCCGCTCGCCATCGAACTGGCGGCTGCCCGCGCGCGTTCGCTGAGCCTCGGTGAAATCTTCGCGCGTTTGGATGAGCGCTTCCGTCTGCTCACGAGCGGCTCGCACACTACCGTCCAACGGCAGCAAACCTTGGCCGCGACCATCGAGTGGAGTTACGAACTGCTCACGCCCAAGGAACAATCGCTCTTCGAGCGGCTTGCCGCCTTTCGGGGCAGTTTTTCGCTCGCAGCCGCGTCGGCCGTTTGCGGGGAAGGCGATCGTTGCGATGAGTTTCACGTGCTAGACGTGCTCACATCCCTCGCCGATAAATCGCTGCTGACGGTCACGCTCGCGCTGACGACGCGCTATCGGTTCCTCGAGACGATCCGGGCCTTTGCAACAGCAAAGGCGATCGAGCACGCGGCCTCGGCGATTGCATCGCAACAACACGCCGGCTATTTTTCGGCGCTGGCATCGCAGGCATACTTCGAATTCGACACGCGGCTCCAGCCTGGTTGGCTCGAGCGGCTCACCCCTGACATCGATAACTTTCGTGCGGCGCTAGCATATCTGCTCGAAGGCCCCGGCGACCGGTGCGCCGGAGCACAACTTGCCGCCGACTGCGGACCGATGTTTCTGCGCATGGAGTTGCTTGGCGAAGGCCTCGGCTGGTGCCAATCGGCCCGGCAGGTTCCTGATCTCGCGCCTGCGACGGCGGCGCGAATCGAATACGTCACGTCGATGATGCAGAACAACCTCGGACAGAACGATTCCGCCCTAGCCTCAGCACAGCGCGCAGTTGTACTCTACCGTACGTCGTCCGATGCGCGCGGTCGCGTCCGAGCGCTGTCGCAGGAAGCCCAACTTTTTGCCAAGACCCACCGTTTCGAGGAGGCGCAAGCGCCGGCGGATGCGGCCATACGTGAAGCGCGCGCGTTGGATGAGCCTCGCGTGCTGGCCGGCGTGCTGCGTCGCTGCGCGTCGTCGCTCCCGACATCGGAGATAGTGCGAGCACGAGCGCTGTTCGATGAAGCCTTGACGATCGCGCGTTCGTCGAACGACCGCGATGAAGTGTGTCGAATCCTGGAGTGGTGGGCCGCTAGCGAATCGGGCGAGCGGGCGATAGAGTTGGCCGCGAAAGCGCTCGAATGCGCCGACGACAACGTGCGTCCTTATCTTGAAGTGAGCATCGCTGGGTATGCACTCGCAGACGGCAAGCTCGACGTTGCCGAGCTGCATGCCCATGCAGCCCTGACCCTTACACTTGAAACCAACCATCCGCTTCTGCGCGCGCTCGCAATTGCGTACTGGACGCCATTCTTGGCCGAGCGGCTTCCCGAAGAGGCGGCACTATTATTCGGATATGCGAACGGACAGCTTCGACTGCTCGAGTGGAAGGGCGAGGACGGCGATCGCGCTGCGCTTCAAACCGCATCGCACATCATTGGACGGTACCGATCGGATTTTGAAGCGCTTGCAAACCGCGGCTCAGGATTGCGTCACGAGGAAGTGCTTTCGATGCTCGCGCCCGTTTTAGCAGGCGGTGACGCCGCCGGTCAAATTCCGTTGCCGGAGGCCGGTGATGGTGTCGGCACACTGCTGGGTTAGCGAATAGGTTCCCGTATCTCCGGCGCAGTTTGTCACCGCGGTGTACGAACCGCTAAGCACGGCAGTCGTTGGACTGTAGGTGCCGCTGGTGCTGAACGTGCAGGTCGTCCCGTTCGCAAAATCGATCACCATCGATCCGCTCACTGCATTCGATGAAGTGAGTGAAAGCGAGAGCTGTGCTGTGACCGTTTGCGCGGCCTCTTTTATCGTGATTGCACCGCCGGCGTTGAACCCAGTCTGGGCAAGGGTTGCGGTGGCAGTACCACTGCCGCCCTGCGCGTCTTGCGTCGTTCCGCTGTAATCGCCGGAAACATTCGCCGGCGTCGGCGCCGGAGCGGGAGCTGTTCCGTTACCAGTGCACGCGGCAAGCATCGCGGTAGCGGCCACAACGAGCATCACGTGGATAGACGATCTGCGCATGTGGCCTCTACTTACGGAAATGAACGCTTACGCCTGCCCGGCTACCAGCTGATAGCCTTTGTCAGCTGTAGATAGACGGTTTGCGGCGTCGCGTACTCCCAGTTCGTCGGTCCAATGCCGCCGCCGAGAGCCTGATACGTGTAACCGCCGAAGTAGATGCCACCGGTCGCATAGTTGTCCTTGTTGAGGATGTTCGTTGCACCGAGCGTCAAGTCGAACGACGGTTGGATCGGCAGCTTGAGCGCCCCATCGACTACCGTGAAGCCTGGCTGACCGAACGAGTTGTTTGGGCCGAACGTCGTGGCGCCGAGGCGGACGTTCTTGCCGTCGTTGAACTGGTACCACACATCGTAGCGCATCTTGCTGAACGGATAGCCCGGCAATTGTACGCCGTTATCCGGCAACGGTCCGAGGAACACACCGCCAAAGTTCTTCAACGGCACGTTCGTCTGATCGTAGAAGTAGTCACGCAGCAAGTCGACCGCCACGTGGTACCCGAACCCGGTCTTCGGCTGGTGAAGCCACGAGAGCTCTACTCCCTCGTTGAACGACGCGCCCTGCGAGGTGGGAATGACTTCCGACGTGTACGCCGCGCCGTTGTACGTGCCGCTCGTCGCCACGTCGATGGTCGCATACCGATTGAAGATGTTCGTTGAGTAGAAGTCCGCCGAGAGGATGCTGTCACGATTGAACTTGTAGTCAGCGCCGATGTCGTAGCCCATTGACGTTTCCGCACTGAACTGCGAGGCCGGGTAGAACGTTTTCTTGGACACGTAGGCCGTGGCGTTGATCAACCCTTCGTACGGGGTGACGTACGCGCTACCCGCGGAAGCACGGACGCTGAGATTCGAAGTGGGCCGCCATGTTAAACCGCCGCGCGGATCGAAGCGCGCGCCAACGTAGGTCGTGTTCGAGAGGTAGCCGCCAAACTCCAACTGCAGCGTCGGCGCGAGCAGGAAGTTGCCGCGCACGCTTTCCGTGGTGCTGTTGACCTTGAGATATTGCGCCGACGGCTGGTAGATCGAATAGGCGCAGCTCTGCGTCACGCACGGCGGATACCAACCGTTGGCGTAGAGCTCCTGGTAATTGTAGCTGTCGCTGTGATTGTCGAAGCCAAGCGTAACGTAGTTCGTGTCGCCGAACGGGATGTTGTACTGCGCATCGAAGCCGTGGAGAACGTCGGTCGTCTCCTCGTAGTACGCCTCACCGCTGTAGCCGTTGTCGAGCGCGTCGGGATTCGTGGCCGAGCCGGGGATGTTGCCTACCCACGCGCAAGCCGGAGTGAAGCACGGGCCGATCGCGGAGTACGCGTTGTTCTGGATGATGTCGCGCGAGATACTGCCGGCATAATAGCGCGCGAGGAACGTGCCAGGGCCAATCACGGTGCGAAGATCCGCCGTCGTGATCGGCTCGTTGTCAGTCTCGTATGTGTCGGGATATCCGGCGTAGAGATTGATCGGCACCGTTTGGCCGATGTAGCCTGCGAACGCCTGGTTCGTCCAATTTTGATTGTAGTTGACGACGCCAGGCCCGGTTGTACACGTTGCGGCCGCCGGGTAGGTGCTGATGCACGGAACAATCGTCGCGTAGATATTGCCAACATTGTTGCCCGTCTCATCGAGCCAGGTCTGCGTCGAGTAGTTGCTGAGTTGGATCGATGTGACCGGCGAAAAGTTGTACGCCAGCTTGAAGAGCTGCGAGTGATTGCTAAAGTCCGAGGTCGCGAGGTAGTTGTAGTTCAGCACCCCGGCATAGCTCGTCCCCGGCGCGTATACCTGATTGTTGCCCGTGAGCGGATACGTCGGAGAGGTGTAAGGAGAAAAGAAACTCGCGCGGCCAAAGCCGAAGATGTATTGCGGGGCCATGTATCCGGGCGTCGTCACACGCGCAACGCCGACGAGGAAGCCGAACTTTCCGATCGTGTCGGAGAAGCGCACGCCGTACGTCCAACCGGCGAACGAATCGTATTGCGTCATCA
>DATHMY010000187.1:0-3514 GCA_035486535.1 Candidatus Acidiferrum sp. | reverse complement strand
CGTGCAGAACGGCATCGAAAGCATGGAGATCGTGGACGCAGACGGCATCCGCGAACGCGAGCCCCACGCACGCGGCATCAAAGCCATCTTCATCCCGGTCACCGGCATCGTCGACTACGGCATCGTTGCGCGCGCGTACGGCGACGACGTTCGCGCGATGGGTGGCGAGATCTTCACCGGCCGCGAAGTTCGCAACATCGAACGCCGCAGCGGCATCGTGCATTTGGAAACGACGCGGGGCGACTACGACGCACGGTACGTGATCACGTGCGGTGGTCTCCAGTCCGACCGCCTGGCAAAGATGACCGGCGGAAAGAGCGATCCGAAGATCGTGCCGTTCCGCGGCGACTACCTGATTCTCAAACCCGACAAGCGCTATCTCGTCAAGGGCAACATCTATCCGGTGCCGGATCCGAACTTCCCGTTCCTCGGCGTGCACTTTACGCCGCGCATGAACGGCGACATTTGGCTCGGACCCAACGCCGTGCTCGCGTTTGCGCGTGAGGGCTACTCGTTCACCACGATCAACCCCGGCGATCTGCTCGAGACGCTGACCTATCCGGGGTTCATCAAACTTGCCAGCAAGTATTTCTCGACCGGCATGGGCGAGATGTATCGCGACCTGCTGCGCAGCGCATACGTCAAAGCCTTGCAGCGCTACATTCCCGAGCTGCAGGTCGAGGATACGCTGCCAGGACCGTCGGGCGTGCGCGCGCAGGCGATGATGGCCGACGGCACGCAAGTCGACGACTTCGTGTTCGAAGGCGACGATGCAACGATGCACGTACGGAACGCACCGTCGCCGGCGGCAACCTCGTCGCTCGCGATCGGTAAGTACATTGCCGACGATGCCGGCAAACGATTTGGTTTGGGAGCCACCGCGGCCGCGGTCTGAGCGTGACCGACGTTTCAATCCGGCCCATGGAGCACGGCGACATCGACGCCGTGCTCTTGCTTTTTGACGCGGTCGCGGCCGAGCGGATATGGATCGGAACCGAGCCCGGATACGATCGCCAGAAATATCGCGACATGCTCGGATTCTCGCTAAGCAATGGTAACGGAATGTTCGTCGCCGAACGCAGCGGGACGCTGGTCGGTGTCGCGACCGAGTACCGGCACGATCCGTACGGTCACACGATCGGAATGCTCGTCCACGAAGGCCATCGCGGCCGTGGCGTCGGCGCGGCGTTACTCGACCGGCTCATCACCTGGGCGCGCGAACGTATGATCTCGCACCTCTCACTCTTGGTCTTCCCGCACAACCAGCGCGCGCGCGCGCTCTATCGCAAGTTCGGCTTTGAGGAAATCGACGCGCAAGCCGCACAGATCGCGCGCCGCAGCGGCGAAGCGTGGGACGCGATTCTCATGCGCAAGATGCTAGGCTGACGGCGCCGCCGCTGCGTAGTTTGCGGCCGCAATGAGCGGCTCGACAAACGCGCGTACGCGCTGCGCCGCCTCTTCTCCCCGCGTACCGGCGTAGGCATCGATCAGTGCGCTGCCGACGATGACACCGTCGGCGAGGGCGGCAACATCGCGAACGTGATCTGCGTGACTCACCCCGAAGCCGATGGCGAGCGGCTCTTCGGTGATCGCGCGCAACGTTTCGATCTGGCTACGCAGCGCCTGCGTCGACGGCTTCGTGCCCGCACCGGTAACGCCGAGGCGGGAGACGACGTAGATGAATCCGGTGCTCTGCGCGGCGATCCGGCGCGCGCGCGCGGATTTGGTCGATGGGGCGACCAGCAGCGGCATGTCGAGCCCACTCTCGGCCAGCGTTGCACCGAGCGCCTCGCCCTCCTCGAGCGCGATGTCGGGCACGATGACCCCGCACGCACCGCAAGCCGCCGCATCTTGCGCAAAGCGATCGATGCCGTATTGCAAGACCGGGTTGTAGTAGGTAAAGAGCACGATCGGAGCGCCGCCGCTCTCGTGATGTTCGCGAACGAGTTCCAATGTCGAGTCGATCGTTGCGCCCCCAGCCAGCGCGCGTTGCCCAGCTGCGGCGATCGTCGGACCGTCGGCAAGTGGGTCGCTGTAAGGAATCCCAAGTTCGATCATGTCGGCGCCGGCGCGGGTGAGTGTAGCGAGAATCGCCAGCGTTGTTTCCCGATCGGGGTCGCCCGCCATCACGTACGGGATGAACGCGGTGCGTTGCACGTTACGCGCACGCTCGAAGATCGCTTCAAGCACCTTGCAATGCCCGAATCTGCGCGATATCCTTGTCGCCGCGCCCAGAGAGATTCACCAAGATCAAGTCGTCCGGGCCGCGCTCCATCGCGAGGCGGCGCGCAAAGGCGATAGCGTGCGCGCTTTCGAGGGCCGGAATGATTCCTTCGGCGCGCGAGAACGTGAAGAACGCCTCGAGCGCTTCGGCGTCGGTCACCGGGACGTAGGTTGCGCGCCCGCTCTCTTTGAGAAATGCATGCTCCGGCCCAACGCCGGGGTAGTCCAAACCCGCGCTGATCGAATGCGTGTCTTGCACTTGCCCCCGCGCATCTTGCAGCAGATATGAACGCGAGCCATGCAACACGCCGATGCTTCCGGCGCCAAGCGCCGCGGCAGTTCTACCGCTCTCGATGCCCTCACCGGCCGCTTCCACACCCCACAAGCGCACGTCGTCCTCGAGAAATCCCGCGAAGATGCCCATCGCATTGCTGCCGCCGCCGACGCACGCGACCACATCGCTCGGCAGTCGTCCGTAGCGTTCCATGCACTGCGCGCGCGCTTCGAGGCCGATGACTTTTTGGAACTCGCGCACCATGTAGGGGTACGGGTGCGCGCCAACTACGCTGCCGATGACGTAAAACGTATCCTCGACCTGCGCAGCCCACACGCGGAACGCTTCGTTCGTCGCATCTTTGAGCGTTTGTGTTCCGCCGGTCACGGGATGCACCGCTGCACCGAGCAACGTCATGATGTAGACGTTGAGGGCTTGGCGCTCGACGTCGACCGCGCCCATATACACATCGACCGGAAGTCCAAACTTCGCCCCGACCGTCGCCGTGGCGACGCCATGCTGACCAGCACCCGTCTCGGCGATCAGCCGCGTCTTGCCCATCCGCCGCGCGAGCAACGCCTGGCCAACCGTGTTGTTGATTTTGTGCGCGCCGGTATGATTCACGTCTTCGCGTTTGAGCAAAAATGGGACGCTACTCGGTGCAGCATACCGTTCGGCACGATAGAGCGGCGATGGACGTCCTACGAAGTCGCGCAGAGCGGTCTCGTACTCCGCCCAAAACGACGGGTCGTCGAAGGCGACGGCGACCTCACGCTCGAGCGTTTCGAGTGCGTCGATGAGCACCTCGGGAACAAAGCGGCCGCCGAATTCCCCGAAGTAGCCGCGCGCGTTAGGCTGCATCGCTCTCGCGCACCGCGGCGATGAAGCGATGCATCTTTTGCGCGTCCTTGCGGCCGCCGGTTTCGATCCCGGTTCGCACGTCGACCCACGCCGGGCGAACGGTGCGAACGCATTCGCCGACATTCTCAGGCGTGAGTCCGCCGGCAACCGCAATCG
>DATHMY010000186.1:0-5503 GCA_035486535.1 Candidatus Acidiferrum sp. | reverse complement strand
GGACGAGGCGAACCAAGTCGTCGATATCACGACGGGGAGCGTTGTGGCGGGACCGGATTCGGCGCCACCGCCGATTCCGTACTACACGCCGCCGCCGGTTCCGCAGCCGAACTATATCTGGGTGCCCGGCTATTGGGCCTGGAGCATTGCCGGCTACTACTGGGTTCCTGGAACGTGGGTGCCGGCCCCGCAGTACGGGCTGCTCTGGACGCCCGGATACTGGAGCTGGCAGAACGGTTCGTATGCGTGGCACTCCGGCTATTGGGCGAGTAGCGTTGGATTCTACGGCGGCATTAACTATGGCGCCGGCTATTATGGTAACGGTTTTGTTGGCGGCCGGTGGTCGAACAACACGTTCCGCTACAACACCGCCGTCCTTCCGGTGACCAACACGACGATCATCAGGAACGTCTACGTCGACAAGACCGTCGTCGTCAACAGCACGGTCAATCACATCAGTTATAACGGTGGACCTAACGGCACATCAGCACGTGCAACGACGAGCCAGCTCGCGGTCGCGCGGGCACCGCACGTCGCCATGACGGCGACCCAACAGCAACATGCGCAAGTCGCGTCGCAAGATCGCTCGTTGCTCGCGAAGGTCAATGGCGGAAAACCGCCGGTCGTCGCCGCGCCGCGGCCGTTTACACCGGCGGCGAAGCCGGCCGGATTTACGCCGGTCACCTCATCAGATCGCATCGCGACACCACGACCCGTCGCTGCACCGCGCACTGCTGCGCCACGACCCATTGTTACGGCTCGACCTGTTTACACGAGGCCGATCGCAACGAGGCCGCCGGTTGTCGCGCCACGACCGGTTGTCACGCAACGACCGGTTGTCACGCCGCGACCGGTTGCGAGACCGGTAACTACGGCCCGACCAGTTCCGCCTGCCGCGCCGGTACACTCGCACCCGATGATTCCCGCGACGCCGCAGGTTCGGCCGACGCCGGCGGCAACGCAACGCGCGCGCCCGACGCCGACGCCCACGCCACATATGTGAAGCAAGCGCGGGCGCTTCGGACCAGAGGCTGATCCTGCCCGAAAGAGAAAGGAGACCCAGGTAACCGCTCGCCCCCTTTCTGGAGGGCATCATGGTTCGATTTTCTCGCCTTCACGCAGCGCTTTTGACCGCAGCGTTCGCGCTGACCGCCTGCGGCGGGGCCGGAACGCCGGGCGTCCCCACCACTGCCTCGTCGCGAGGCTCGGGTTCCGCGGCGCTGAGCGTCTTTGTGCCGCGAGCGACCACGACGAGCGCGCGCCACCGCTACCAACTTCCATCGAGCACGCAATCGGTCGTGATCGCTGTCACCAGCGCAAGCGGCGCGGCGCTCAATCCGGCCGTCGCGCCGGTCATCGCCAACGTCAGTACGACGGCCGCCGGATGTTCGAGCGTGAGCGGCGGGATCAGTTGCACCATCGACATGACCGTGCCATTTGGCGCGTTGCTCTTTGCCGTGGTGGGGTTTTCGGGCCAGAACGCAACGGGCAGCGCGATCGCCTGGGGCGACGCCACCGCAACGATCAGCGCGACCGGGACGAACGCGGTTAGTATCGCGACGAGCAGCGTGCTCGAATACGTCGCGGTCGACCTCGAAGGTGTGATGAGTCTCATCACCGTCGATCACGGCGCCAACACGGTGGTCGTCGCGAACCCTGTTAGCGATTCGTCGTTCACCGGCGCGCTTACCGATCTTCCCAACGGCGACCTGAAGCTGGTTGTCACCGCGTCAAGCGATCCGAGCATGATCGGGTACGTGGCGTACGCGCGCGAGCTGCCGGGTGCAACGATTGCGTTCTTTGCAACGAATACGACCGCGCCGCCGATCACCGGCGCAGTGACGACCAATGCCGATTGGGGCGTCGGCACCGAACTCAGCGCCTGTCCAAGCGCGGCCGCGTCGTACAACGTCAGCGTCGCAGCGATCGAAGGCCCCGAATATCAAGTCGGCGGCAACCTCACGACCGGCGACGCATACCAAAGCGGCACGGCGGCGATCTCGCTGAACGGCAGTGCAGCGACACTGAATTTCTCGGGTGAGAGTTACACCATCAACGGGACGCAAGCCCAACCGCAAACCGGCACGACGGGCACGTGTTCCACCGGCGTCTTTCCGGGGGGGTCGGGAGAAAGCGGTTCGGGACCCGTCGCCTACGATTCGGCCGGCGTCATTGTCGGCGCGAACCAAAATCCCGGGCAGCCGACGTCGCTCACCGAGGGCTTTTCCGGGTTTAGTTTCCAAAGCGGATCGACGCTCAACCTCGCAGCGATCACGAGCGGAACGTACGACGGCTTTATCGGCGGCTACAACGTCGGCGAGTCGACGGTAACGGAAGCCACACCCATTAACGTCGCGCCTGGCGGAGCGAACACCCTCAACGCGTGTAACTACTCGAACTTCGAAGCCGGAACGGTTGCGACATCGGGCTGCACGACGATCACCTTCGGTTCGCCCCTGTCGCAGCCGGGAGCGGTGACGTGTACGTTTGGCGGCACGGTGCCATGCCTATTCGTCGTCTCGCAAGTGACCGGCAAATACGTGATCTTCGGCGTGGTGGGGTCGGAGAACGTGGTGCTAATTCAGCACTAGAAGAGTGCTTGATTCAGCAGGCGTAGACGCTCGGTCATCGAGTGCATCACTTCGATTGAGAAGAACGGATGCGTGGCGAGCAAGGAGATGAACTGCTCCTGATTGATTGCGGCCACTTCGGCGGTCGTTTTCATCCGTGCCGATGCGCTGCGTTCACGCCGGTCGATCAGCGCCATCTCGCCGAAGATCCCGCCGCTGCGAACGGTCTCGACGATCTTGTCGTTGATGACGATCTCGACCTCGCCGCTGAGCACGACGTACATCACGTCACCGGCGTCACCGGCGGAGAAGAGTTTGTGGCCGGCCGGATATTTCCGGATCTCGGCGCTCCCTGCGAACATCGAAAGATCGGCCATAATTCTGCCGCTCTTAGGCTAGGGAGGCGACCTCACCTGCGCTAGTTTGTGCGCTTTTGGTAATTCATATTGACGTCTTGAATGGTCAGGCTCTTGCTCTGTCCGTTCACCGTCGCGGTTGCCACGTGACTCGTGCCGTCGGGGAGCTTGGCGAATTGCGCCGCAATCGTTACCACATCCGAGGGACCGTCGAGGTACGAGCCGACTTGGATGGCGACGACTGCCTTCTGCGCGCGGTCGAAGGTGATCGTTACGACGTCGCCTGGTTTGACGTAGTTGCTGATGACAACGGTATCGAGCCCAGGCGCGCCACCCGAGCGCAGTGCAACGCTGCCCTGCGTGTATAGCTGCTTGATGCGGCCTGGTTGAAGCTGCGTGTAGCTGCCGACAAGTCTCGCGATCTGCTGGCCGTACGCGAGATAGTCTTCCGTGATTCGGTGGCGGATGCCGAATCTGCGCTGGTGCTGCGGTTGCGACTGGCTGATGTCGACCTTGACCGGTTTACCGTTGGGCCCGAGCTGAACTTGGTAGAGCGCGGTTTTCTTCACGTCGCCGCGCACGCTGACGGTTTCCTGTTGCTGCCAAGTGTACTCGCCGAGCATTTGCATGTTCTTATATGCAGCCGCTTCAACGGCGGCCACTTTCTGTTGCAGTGCGGTGCTTTGCGCAAAGACAAGCGACGGCGCGAGACTTACCAGCGCGATGGTGGCGATAAGTGTGCGCAACACTACGGCGCGGGTTTTTCGGAGACGATCGTCAGCGTCTCGGAGTTGAGGCTGTAGTTGCCGGCCGAGACGAGATTGTTTGGATTGGCACAGATCACGCTGTTATTCGGACCGTAGATGACGACGAGACCCGGCGGTCCGCAGGGGGTTTGCGTGAGGTGGTAGCTCTCCAACAGTTTCGCGCCCGGAGAACTCGGCTGCACCTGATAGGACGTGATCGTTTGGTTGTTTGCTGTGACGATCGAGCCATAGACCGCAGCCGACGTGACGCCGATCGCGAACGCGCCCCAGAAACCGCCACCGTAGTAGTACGGCGCCGGATACCATGCGTAGCCGCCGTTCCATCCATATGCGGGATAGCCGACGTAGACGGGGTTGCTTATCGTTGCGCCGTGATAGATCGTGCCGTTGTTCGCGTACGTGTTCGAGTGATAGACCTGCCCGTACGAGTTGACTGCGGTCGCGGAGCCGCTGTACGTGTTCGAGTGCGTGTTGCCGCTGCCCGAGGTTTGGTAGGCACCATTCGGGCTGCTGCCGCTGCCGGTATGGTTGTAGTTGCCGGTGTTGGTGTTGCCGGTCGTGTTGCGGCTTTGGCTGGCATAGCCGTTTGACGAGCTGCTGCCGTGGGTGTAATTCCCGTTACTGCCGGCTGCGCCGTAGCTGGTACGGCTAGCATTACCATTGGTTGCGGTGGTGGTGCGCGCGACGCCGTTGCTGCCACCAGCGACGGTCGTGGTCCGGTTCGTGCCGGCCGGCCCGGTGCTCGAACGAGTGTAGCTTTGCGGCGGACGCGACGACGCGCCGTCGTTGTGCATGTCGAATCCGCCGCCACCGCCCCGCGAAAAGCCACCGCCGCGTGCAGCGCCGCCGCCGCCGGCGAAGCCACGTGCATCAGTGACGACGGGAAGAAAAACGAGGAGCAGCGCAATCGCTGCGAAGCGTTGCACGTTCATTTTTGAATCCGATCGATGATTCCGGTGAGTGACACGTATGTGCCGGCTTTGGTTTGGATCGACATCAGCACACCGCGCGGAGGAAGTTGCGTCGAAGAGTAGCTCATCTGCTGCGTGCTGTCGCTTGGGTTGACCCAGACCGTTCCATATTTGAGCGGAACATGGGTACTCGCACCGTGCTGCTCGAGCGTCGCGTCGTAGGGCAGGCAGCGCAAGAGCTCGCCGACTTTGGTGCAGGCCGCCTTCCCGAGGACAAGCGTACCGACACCGTCACTCGAGGTGATCATCATACTTTCGTTGAGTACAACGATGCGAACGTTGCTGTAGGTCTTGGTGTCGCCGTCGCGCTGTTGAATGCGCACCGTTCCGGTAGCGCCGGCAGGTCCGCACAATGCGACACCGAGCGCAGCCGCGAATGCAAGCGACAGCAGGACTCGCGGATCAATTCGAGCCTTCATAATACCGCAAGTGTAGGCCAGATCGCCCGTCGGACGTTATCCGGAAAAATGCGCTATGATGCTACGGATGACAGGCACGCTACTCCTTATAACCGGGATCCTCACCGCTGGAGCGGGCATTGGACTACTCTTCCCACGGCAGATCGTTGCGAGTTTTCTCGGTGATCAGGCGCCGACGTCGACGACCCAGTTGCTCGCGCGCCATTGGTGTTTGCTGGTGGCTTTGGTTGGCGGCCTGCTGATCTACGCTGCGTTTCACGCCGAGATTCGCGTACCGGTGATGATCGTGGCGGCCACCGAGAAGCTGGTTCTCGGTGGCCTCGTTATCGCAAGCCCATTGCGCGCCCGGCCTCTCACGTTGGCCGTGGTGGGCGCGGATGGCGTGATGGCGATTCTTTACGTCGCGACGCTGCTCTCGAG
>DATHMY010000185.1:0-2511 GCA_035486535.1 Candidatus Acidiferrum sp. | reverse complement strand
CCGCTCTCACCGCCGGCCGCGCTAAAGAACGCATCGGGTGAAATACCGCCAAATGAGAGACTATTGCTCGGACCGCAGGCGCTGCCGGAATCCTGATCCTCGCCGCAGATCGTATACGGAATGCGATCGTCGGTGTCGACGTGGTAGACCTGGGCGATCGCCATCTGTGCGTTGAGCCAGCTGTCGCCCTTGCTGTACGAGACCTCTGCGCCCTGATCGTTCCCAGCAATCATCCGGGCCGGATTCTGCGGGTCGATCCAGAGCTGGTGATAGTCGCCGCCGCGTGTGCCGCGCATAGGCTTGGCGGTCTTGCCGCCGTCGGTGCTGCGCCACATCTGCACCGACATGAAGTAGATTGTGTCGGCGTTCTTTGGATCGACGGTCAAAGAGGTGAAGTAGAACGGGCGTTGATCGATCCCGTGCGAGTCGCTCACCATCACCCAACTCGCTCCGCCATCGTCGCTGCGCCATAGCGTGCCTTGCGCGGATTCGATCAAGGCATACACGCGCTTGGGTTCACTCGGCGCAAACGCGACCGCGATCCGCCCCATCACGCCCGAGGGCAACCCGTGGCCCTGCAGGCGTGTCCAGTGTTCGCCGCCGTCGGTCGAATCGTAGACGCCGTCGTTTGGTCCACCGCTGGTCAAATGATAGGGCGTGCGCCAGCCTTCCCACATGCCGGCGAGGATGTGCTGCGAATTCGACGGATCGATCGCAATGCTCGAGCCGCCCGTGTGCTCGTCGGTGTAAAGCACCTTGCTCCACGTCGAACCACCGTCGGTGGTTCGATAGATTCCGCGGTCTTGGCTCGCCCCGTACACGTCACCGAGTGCGGCAACGAAGACGCGCTGCGCATTCGTTGGATCGATGGCGATCGCGGCGATACTGCCGACCGCGTCGAGACCGTTGTGGGTCCAGCTTGTGCCGGCATCGTTCGAGCGCCACACGCCGTCCCCGAAGAGCACGTCGTTACGCAGGTTGGCTTCGCCCGTGCCGATGTATAACGTCGTGGGCGCGGAAGGTGCAACGGCGATGGCATTGACCGAACTCACCGGCTGGTTGTTGAAGACCGATTTCCACGTCACGCCGCCGTCGGCCGTCTTGAACAAACCGCCTAGACCGCCGGCGTAGTACGTTGTCGGATCCATCGGAACGCCGCTCACGGTATCGATTCGACCATTGAGCGGGCCGATGTTGCGAAACTTCAATGCCGCGATGTTGGCGTTGTCGGCCGGCGCCGCAGCTAGAACAAACAGCGCGAGAATACAGGCACACGCTAAACGCATGTGCTGCGCATTCACGGTGCGAAGAGCACTTTCCCCGCTCGTCCCGGTGTTTCTGCCGCGCGCAGTGCTTGGGCTGCATCGCGCAGCGGATAGATACCGGCGACCGGTAATAGCAACTCGCCCGAGTGTGCAAGCGCGAAGACGCGCGCCATCAACTCAGCGCGCTGCGCGGCGGAGGCCCGCGGCATCCAGGTGTTCATCCAGAATCCACGCACGATCGATTCCTTGGCTATCATCAATCCCGGCGCAAGCTTCATCGCCGCGCCCGAAAGACCGCCGAACACGATGAGCTCACCGAATTGCGCGAGCAACTTTTGCAGTTCTAACGTCTGCGCACCGGCGACGGAGTCGACGATGCGAGCAAAGCCCGCGCCGCCGGTTAATTCGAGCGCCTTCTTCTCCCAGCCGTCGTGCTCGGTGACGATGACGAACTCCGCGCCGTACTTCTTCATCTCTTTGGCCGCGTCGTCGCGACGAACAAGGTTCACGATGTTCACGCCGGCTTTTTGCGCGAGCAGCATGAGCATTTTGCCGACCGCCCCGTTGGCGGCATTCTGCGCGATCCACATGCCTTTTTCGGTGCGCAGGTCGTCGAAAAGCGCCACCGTCGAAAGTGGCATTGCAAGTAGCTGGCAGGCGCGATCGTCGTCGATCTCGTCGGGAACGGGAACGAGCCCGGCACGCGGCGCGATCACTTCATCGGCCCACGTGCCCTTCGTCAAGCAGGCGTAGCGCTTGTCGCCGATCCGCCCAACGCACTCGGTACCACCGACGGCCGGAAGCTTCGGCCGCACGCCGTAGATGCCGCGAATCGTCGCGAGATCGTGATTGTGGATCGGCGAGCGGACCATCCGCAGCACCACCTCTTCGCCTTCGCGCGGCGCGGGGACGGGGATATCAGTGGGCGCAATGACCTCGGCGGGCTCGCCGAAGCTCGCATACTGCAAAGCATTCATGCGCGCTTCTTCGGGCCCGCCTGGCGATCTCCGGTCTAGAAGTGGTCGACGATGCGGGACGTCAGCCTTGCTCGCTCAGGTTTGCAACTAGATGCGTATCGTTACGGTCATCCAAATCTGCCGTACGGGGATGCGTCGGATTCAAGCTGGGGATGTCCACGTGAGCTTACGGCGCCGAATCGCGCTTACGATTACGCTGCTCGTCGCCGTGACGTCGATCGTCTTCGCGGCAATCTCGGTTGCCGTACTGGATCGCACGCTGCGCGCGG
>DATHMY010000184.1:0-6226 GCA_035486535.1 Candidatus Acidiferrum sp. | reverse complement strand
AATTGGGCCCGGCCACGGTGCTTGGCCTCGTACATCGCAATGTCGGCGTCGCGTAAGAGTTCATCGGGGGTCGCATAGGACTCGTCCAGCGCGACAACGCCAATCGAGGCTTCGGGATAAATCGGCCGTCCGTCGACGATGATTGGTTCGCTCACATGGGCGAGAAGCAACGACGCCGCTTCGGCAAACGAGCGCGACTCGACAAGGGCAATGAGAACAAACTCGTCGCCTCCTAGTCGCGCCACGAGATCCGAGCTTTCGATCAACGATTGAAGCCGCTTGCCGACGGCGCGCAGCAGTTCATCGCCCGCTAGATGGCCGAGCGTTTCGTTGACGATGTTGAAGCGGTCGAGATCGATGAAGAAGACCGCGTGATGATCCCTATTCCCGGCCAAAATGCTCCGCGTGTATTCCAGAAACGCCGCGCGGTTTGGGAGTCCGGTAAGCGAATCGGTAAACGCGGCTTTGCGTAGTTCGGCCTCGACGGTTTTAGCTAGCGCAACCTGCGTCTCTAAACGCCGCTGTTCGCTCTGGAGTGCGTATTCGCGCTCCTGCGAACGCCAGCGCTGAACCAGCCCGACGGCGAGAAGCGCCGCAATTAGCCAAATGCCGGCCAGTAGACCGATGGCGGAAGAGACCTGATTGCGTTTGGCCACTTGCAGCGCCGCTGCGTCGGTCGAGAGGTGCAAGAAGGCATCGGTATACCGTAATGGGATCCGGCGTTCGAACCGCTGCCCCGAAGGCACTGGTCCCGTGCCAAGCAGGCGCGTCCCGCCGTGGCTCGACTCGATCCAGGCGACGTCCCCAGGCGCGAGCGGCGAGGCCATCAGCGCGATGAACGTCGGCGTAAGGGTGTCGACACTCATGACCCCAACGAGCTTTCCGCCAACCTTAAACGCGCGCAGCGTACTGATGAAACTGCGACCCGCGAGCGTGTACGGCCCGGAAAAAACCATCGAGTCATTGGCGGCAGCGCGGCGATACCACGCGAACTGCGTGTAGTCTTGACCCTTCGGGATCGTTTTGAGCGCGACCAGCACCTCGTCGATCCCGCCGGGCAACACGTGATCGTAGGGGCGGAACCCCGGCTTACCGATGTGATCGTAGACGCTCACCAGCCGTAGGTCCGGTGAGAACGCGTAGGGCGCATAAAACATTCCGGCCCCGTACACACCCGGGTTTCGCCGCGAGCGGAGAATCGAAAGCGTAAGCTGCTCGCTGAGCGGCAGATTCCCCCGCGCGGCGCCAAGCGTTCGCGCACCAAAGCTCGCGAGCGAGATTGCCTCGCCAAAGTAGTCGTCGATACGAAACTCAACGCGCTGCAAACGAACTTCCTGCGCCGCTTCGAATCCGCGCTGCGCCAGAGCCATCTGCAAGCGTGCATTTGCCACGACTAAAACCGATGCGGCTAATGCCGCAACTGCGAGAACGACGAGCCAATACCACGGCCGCCGGAAACGAAGCGCATCGGCGCTGTTCGAAGGCGCCATCGAATGACGTATTCGAGGCAACCTTTCGTGGTCATCCACAACCCGCTCACATCACCAAATCAGTGTTTGTGGATATTGGCCGACGGTGGATAAGCTTCCTGGGCGCGAACGGCCGGCACCGCTTCAGCTACGGGCGATGCGTCGCAGCGGCCGGACTTGGCGTCGCGAGCGGTTGCGGCGATCCACCGCCCTGCGAACCGCGCACGGCGGCTGCGGGGGCAACGGCGATGCTGATACCCGGGAGCTGACCGCCGCTGGCGACGACGTAGGGCGTGGGCGAGGGGATCGGCATTCCCGCGGCCGGCGAATATCCCGGCGGTGCGAGCTGCGCGATCTCATCGGCGGTGATTCCGTTGGCATAGGCGGTATAGACGACGCCGTTGCCGTCGACGGCTACCCCTTCCACCACGTTCCCAAGGGATGCCAGCGGGTAGGTGTTCAGCAGGGCTCCGACCGACGAGAATGACCACAGCGCAGCGTTATACGACGGGCTCTGCTCACCGCCGAGCCAGATATTGGGCGGGGTCGACGGCGAGGGCTGCACGTCGACCGCGATCGCGGCTCCGCTGCTATATTGCGACGGGCTGAGTTGCACGATCTGGTTTGGCGTATTGCCGCTGTTGAGGCCGCCCTGCAGGCTGGGCAGCTGGAAGATTCCGAGGTCGCCATCCAACTGTACCGCGGCATAGAGGTTGCCCGCGTTGTCAGCAGCGACACCGCCCGGCGAATACCCGTCGAAGTCTGAATTCGAAAAGGTCGCAACCGGCGCCGCGAACCCACTCGGTCCCGGTGAGTTGAACGCCAAAAGCCCAAGCGTGGCGTCGACCACGTAGACGTCGTCGTTCCCGTCGACTGCGACTTGTACCGGCGCCGTCAGTGTTTGCGCCGGTCCGGCCGACGCAATCGGCGATGGATTCATCCCCGGCGCGACGGCAAACTCCCACAGGGTCGTGCCGTCGGCAACGTACAAATTGCCGGTGCGATCGGTCGCCAATCCGGGCGCTTGACCACACTCGGCAAGGTTACTCCAAATCGTAAGATCGGGGGCCGCGCCGTTGGTGTTGCCGTCCAGATACCCATAGACCGTCGCCGCGTTGCTCTGGCCGCCACACACGCCGGCGAAGACGGCGCTGTGCACGATCGAGATTTGGAGCGGGTAATTTATGACGGTGCTGGTGTTTGGTACCGCGAGCGAAAGCGTGACCGTATACGTACCGGGCTGCACGTAGGCGCCGCTCTTCACCGGCGTCCAGGTCAGTTGATATTGCCCCGGCGTGGGCGTTGCAATGGCAACGGTTAACGCGCCGGTGTTCGACGAACTTGCGGTTACGATTGGCGCGCCGGGCGGAATGATCACATTCCCGTCCGCATCGAGAAACTCGGCGATGCCGGTTTGCGGCGTGGGCCCGAAGATCGTGAGTTGGTTCTGTGCCTGATTATCACCGCTGCCGATCGTGTAACCGGTGACCGACTGGCCTTGCAAATATGCGGGAATTCCGCCCAGCGTCACCGCCACCGGCGTTGCGCTGCCCGTCGTAATCGTTTCGGGAAGTGTCGCAAGACCGAGCAGATTCCCCGCGCATCCCGTACCGCCGGGCGTACACGAGGCGGTTTGCGCCGTGTCATAGGTTGCGATGGTGACGTTGTACGTGCCACTCGAGCGAATCGACGCCAGTATCGAGATCGAGCACGTCAGACCGTTGCTACCGCTCGTACACGGCGACGGCGATGCAGCAACGTTCGTATAGTTCGCACCGGACACGAGCGACGTCGTGCCGCTTTGCGCCGTAATCGCGTAGACGATCGAGGCAACCGAAGCCGAAACGAACTCGCGCTTCTTCGTTCGCGCCGACGTGATCTGCGTCGTATTGGGGATCACCATGCGCAGGGTTACCGCCGGCCGGCTCGTCGACGATTGCGAACCGCCGCTACCTGGAATGACGCTGCCCCCGCGCCCTCCACCGCCGCAAGCAATGAGGGCAGCACAAAGCGCACAGGTCACAAAAAGCAGCCGGTACAGACGCATGGATGGGCAACCTCCGGGCAGGGTAGTTCCGGTGGCATTTTCAAGCTGGCTTGCGATTGTCATTTCGCCGGCTCGGTTGCCAGGTAGTCCGTAGGCCCTATCAGCGCTCGAAGGGGACGTCCTCGATCC
This sequence comes from Candidatus Acidiferrum sp., assembly GCA_035486535.1. Taxonomy (GTDB): domain Bacteria; phylum Vulcanimicrobiota; class Vulcanimicrobiia; order Vulcanimicrobiales; family Vulcanimicrobiaceae; genus Aquilonibacter. The sequence continues at coordinate 2,581 of DATHMY010000184.1, read as the reverse complement.
AGTCCCGGGTGATGAAAAGCCAGAACGCCAGGCCCGCATAGGGGCCGTAGCGCTTAAAGTCACGCACGATCGTCTTATCGGAGGCGCGCTTCTTCTTCGTCAACGCGAGATACTTAGGCCGGGTCGCCGAGTCGAGCACCAGGCGGTGATGATAGCCCAGCAGCTGCATGATATGTGCAGCTGCATACGGACCGATGCCCGGAAGCTCGCGAAGCGCTTGCTCGACCGCATCCTCGCGCGCTTCTTCTTCCAGGCTGTGAGGTAAAAGCGCCTCGAGATCCAAGCGGCCAGCGTGCACATCCTTCGCGATATCCTTTACGTATGGCCCGCGATAACCCATACGCGCGACGTCCTTGAACCAGCGCGCCGGGGTCGTCGCGAGCAGCTCGGCATTGGGAAAAGCACCGCCGCCCAATTCCACCAGCGCGCTCACCATCCGTCGCGTCCCCGCCCAGGTGGTGTTCGTCGTGCATATCGTCTTGATCACGTCTTCGAACACCGTGGGGCTGGCGAGCAGCCGGCCTGCGCCGATCGCCCACGACAGACGCGGATCGTTCGCGATCATCGCATAGAACGGCGCGAGATCCTGATCCAGGCGAAAGACCCGGCGCGTGATACGTTGCGCTTGACCGACGTCCGCCTTGCTCGCGCGGCCGTCGAGTTCAACGGCGAGCTCGCGATCATCCGAGGTAAAACGCAAGCGTCGCACACGTCCACCGACGCGCGCGGAAAGATCGTAGATGTGGCGTTCTTCGTCGATGTGGCCGGGCGGTAGAAATGGCAGCCCGTGCGAAAAAATGGTGCGCACGAACGAGATCGGCTCGCCGCCCGCACCAACGAGCGGAACTACGAAACGTATGAGACGTTTACCGCAAAGCCGGCGGCTTCGGCGCGCATCAGCACAGCGTACACCGATTCTAGTTCATCTTCGATCGCCGAGATCTCGCGCGCGCTCACCGGAAAGCGCGACGCGTGATTCCACAAGAGCGCACGCGCTCGCTCCAGCGCGGTGCGCAGGCGTCGCGGCGTGACCTCCAACACCGGCCAATCCAGCTCGCCTTGGGCCGGCACGATGCGCCATCCGGCACCTGAAAGCGCCGGTACTTCCTCGTCCGCTTCAAATGCGTGTGGAATCGCGGCAAGAATGTCGACGGCTTCCCGATCCGGACCGGTCAGGGTCAAACCGAGTTCCGTAAGGCGCACGATGTATCGGAAGAACGACGCGTTGCCGACGGTGTATGCTCCCGCCGGCGACGCCACGTTGACGTGCACCAGATCGACATCGGAATGACCCCGACCGCCGTTCACTCCTTACCGCCCGAGATCGAAGGAGATCCCGAGTTCGCCACTGAGCTTCTCGAGTTCGTCCCAGACCTTCACGTGCACCGGCACGCCGTTCTTCTTCGCCTCAAGGGTCTTTTCGTATTCGATCTCGCCGGCAACGTAGATGCGATCTTGGCCGGGCGCTTTCTGGCTCTCTTTGAAGTAACGCAGCTCTGTGTCCATGTCGGCCTTGAACTGCGCGGGATCGCGGAACGCATCGATGCGAAACGCACCGAACCAGTGCGAAATCGCGCCTTCCTTCGTTTCGGTCACGTTCGGTAGCGTTGGGCCGAACGCGCCACCCGAGAGCACGCCGCACAGAATGTCGACTAGCAAGCCAAGTCCGTAGCCTTTGTGGCCGGAGTGATCGGTGCCCAGACCTCCGAGCGGCAGCAGTGCACCGCGCAGCGCCGCGTCGGGATCGGTCGTGCCGAAGCCGCTTTCATCGATCGCCCAGCCGTCTTTGAGCGGCAGGCCTTTGCGTTTGTAGACTTCGAGCTTGCCTTTCGGCACGGTGGTCGTCGCAAAGTCGAGCACGAAGGCCGGCTCTTTGGCAGCCGGAATCGCGAACGCGAGCGGATTGGTACCGAGCAGAACATCTTTGCCAAACGTGGGCGCGCCGTATTTCACCGAGTTGGTTGAAGCAATGCCGATCATATCGTGATCGAGCGCGAGCATCGCGTAGTAGCCGGCGATGCCGAAGTGATTCGAGTTGCGCACACCGCCGAAGGCCGAACCGTGTTTGCGCGCTTTCTCAAGGACTGCGTCCATTGCGAGCTTGCCGGCCGGATGACCGAGTCCGTTGTCGGCGTCGTAGAGCACCGTGGTCTCGGTGTCGCGAACGATATGGTAGTTCGGCTTCGGGTTAAGCTTGCCGCCGCGGATGCGGCTGACGTAATACGAATTCAAGCGCGCGACGCCGTGCGATTCTACACCGCGTTCGTCCGCGGCGACGAGCACATCGGCAACAACCTGCGCTTGCTCGCGTGCGACTCCGACCTTCGAGAGAATCTCGACGGTCAGCGCCTTGAGTTTGACTTCGCTTGAAAGCTTGTACTCGGTGGTGGCGGTCTCGGCCACGAAGGTGTACCTCCAACTGGTAATCCTGTAGCTTCGCGCTGGGAATCCACGCTCATGCAGGGGATGGCCCTTCGCGCTTGCGATTAGGATGGCGATGACGGGTTACGAAGCGTGCGTCCGGTGCGGCTTATGCCTTCCAGCCTGCCCGACGTACCTGGAGACTATGACAGAAACCTCC
>DATHMY010000183.1:0-13411 GCA_035486535.1 Candidatus Acidiferrum sp. | reverse complement strand
TATTCATCGTGGCGTCTACGAGATCGCCGAACGCGCGACCGAAGCCTTTGAGGCCGCTCGCGTCACGGTGGCGCGCTTCATCAACGCCGATCACCGCGAAGTGATCTGGACGCGCAACGCGACCGAAGCAATCAATCTCGTCGGCTATAGTTGGGGTCTGCAAAACATCAAGGCCGGCGACGTGATTCTCACTTCGCAACTCGAACACCATTCCAACCTCGTGCCATGGCAGCTGCTCGCCGAAAAAACCGGCGCAACGCTCCGCTTCATCCCCGCCGACGACCGCGGAGTTTTGCAACTCGATCAGCTCGATCGCCTGCTCGACGGCGCCAAACTGCTGGCTATTTCGCACGTCAGCAATACGCTCGGCACGATCACGCCGCTGGATCGCATCGTTCCGGCCGCGCGTCGGGCCGGCGCAACGATTCTGGTCGACGGCGCGCAGGGCATTCCGCATTTACCGGTCGACGTGAACGCACTCGACGTCGACTTCTACGCTTTTAGCGGACACAAGATGCTCGGGCCGACCGGCATCGGCGTGCTCTACGGCAAGCGCGCGCTCCTCGAAGCCATGCCGCCGTTTCTCGCCGGCGGCGATATGATCCGCAAAGTCGAGTACGAGCACACGACGTTCAACGATCTGCCGTGGAAATTCGAAGCCGGTACCAGCAACATCGCCGATGCAATCGGCCTGGCAACGGCGGTCGACTACCTGCGCGAACTCGGCATGGATTGGGTGCGCGCGCACGAGCGCCAGTTGCTCGGCTATGCGCTCGAACGCCTGGCGCCGCTGGAAGCGCGCGGTCTCGCGCTCTACGGCCCGAAGGATCCGGAGCTCGCATCGGGCGTGCTTTCATTCAACTTTGCTGACGTGCACGCGCACGATCTCGCGTCGATTCTGGATACCGAAGGCGTCTGCATTCGCGCCGGCCACCACTGCACGATGCCGCTCATGGAAAAGATGGGCTGGCCGGCAACTGCGCGAGCCTCGTTCTACATTTATAACTCCAACGCCGACATCGATGCGCTTGCAGAGGGCATCGAGAAAGCGGCACGCGTTTTTAAGATCTGAGATGGACGACTTCTACCGCGACTTCATTCTCGACCACTATCGCAACCCGCGCAACTACGGCCACCTCGATCATCCGGAGGCTTCGGCCGAAGATCTCAACCCGCTCTGCGGCGACACGATCCGCATGGAGTTCGACGTCGACGGCGATGTCGTGCGCGACGTGCGTTTCTCCGGCAAGGGCTGCGCTATCAGCCAAGCTTCGGCCTCGATGCTCACCGAGACTATCAAGGGTATGCGGCTCGAAGAGATCGCCAAACTCTCGAAGGACGTCGTCCTCGAAAACGTCGGCATTGGGATCAGCCCGACACGGATGAAGTGTGCCACGCTCGGGCTACGCGTGGCCAAGAGTGCCGCGATCGGCGAAATCGCCGGCTGGCCGGACGAAGAGTAGCCCCGCGGCCGGGCAGCGAATGCCCCGCCGATGCAGCATCACCATTTGACCGCGAGCGAATGGGACGCGCTCGCGAAAGATCCGGAGTTCGTGGCGCTGCTGCGCGCGCGCCGTCGATTCACGGTTCCTTCAACGATCTTTTTTCTGCTCTTCTACCTCGCGCTGCCGGTCGGCATAGCGGTCGCACCGGGGTTCATGAATCGGCCCGTCCTCGAGTCCTTGACGGTCGCCAATCTATACGGGTTCGCCCAGTTCGTCGTAGCGCTGCTCCTGCTGGCAGCCTACATGCGCAAGGCCCGTTCGTTCGATAGCCGCGCGCAGGCACTCATCGACCGCCTCACCGCGGACCTGGCGGCGAAATGACCCAAGCAACACTGGTGATGTTCGCGATCTTTGTCGCGATGGCGTTGGTCATTACATATTGGGCGTCGGGCCGAAGCACGTCGAGCCGCGGCTTCTACACCGCCCACCGCGAAATCAGCGGCGTTCAAAACGGCTGGGCGATTGCCGGCGACTATATGTCGGCAACATCGTTTCTGGGCATCACCGGACTCATCGCGTTCTACGGCTTCGACGGGTTCATGTATGCGATCGGATGGCTGGTCGCATATCTTACGGTATTGTTCTTGCTCGCAGAGCCGTTGCGCAACACCGGCCGCTATACGGTTGCTGACGTCATCACGTTCCGCCTGCGCGGGCGCGGCGTGCGCGCGATCGCAGCGCTCACGACGCTCATCATTACGATGTTCTATATGGTCGCGCAAATGGTCGGCGCCGGGACGCTTATCAATCTGTTGGTGCAGCGGATCAACGAGACGCTCGCGATCGTCATCGTCGGATTGCTTATGATGATCTACGTGCTCTTCGGCGGCATGCTCGCAACGACGTGGGTGCAGATCATCAAGGCGGCGCTTCTGCTCGGCACAACCGTTGGGCTTAGTCTTCTGGTGCTCGCACATTTCAATTTTTCGCTTTTCGCACTGCGCGATGCGGCGATGTCGGCTAATGTGGACGGTCATCCGGTCGATCTACTGCACACCGGGCTGTTCTTCTCCGGACCGCACGGCGCGTTCGACGTCGTCTCGCTCGGCCTTGCGCTGGTGCTCGGCACCGCGGGGCTCCCACACGTGCTGATGCGCTTTTTTACCGTCCCGACGGCGCGGGCCGCGCGCATCTCGGTGGGCTGGGCGATGGGCCTGATCGCGGTGTTTTATCTCTTGATTACGATTATGGGTCTAGGCGCCGGAACGATCGTCGGACAGCACGACATCGGCAAGCATCTGCGCGACACGCAGGCGCTGCGCTACATCATCCGTCATCCCGAGCAGGCGACCCAGCTCAACGCCGAGTTGCTGCGCAACGATGGTTACATCGTTCCCGAACGCAACAGCAACCTGGCCGCACCGATCCTTGCCGACAAACTCGGCGGCCCGCTGCTCACCGCGTTCGTCGCAGCGGTTGCCTTTGCCACGATTCTCGCGGTGGTCGCCGGACTCACGATCGCGGCAGCATCGGCGTTCGCGCACGACATCTGGTACAGTCTCGTGCGCAGCGGCGCCGGCACCGAACAGGAGCACATCTTCGTCGCGCGTACAGCCGCGCTCGTCGTCGGCTTCGGCTCGATCTTCCTTTCCGTGAGTCTGCGCTCGTTCAACGTTGCCTTTCTCGTCGGCCTCGCCTTTGCGGTGGCCGCAAGTACGAATGCGCCGGCACTGATTCTTTCGCTCACCTGGCGGCGCTTCTCGCGCACCGGCGCGATCTGCGGAATGCTGGCCGGACTCATCTCATCGCTCGCGCTCATGGCGATCAGCCCCAACGTGATGGGCGATCATGCACTCTTTCCGTTACGCAATCCGGGCATCGTGTCGATTCCGCTCGGCTTTATCGCCGCGATCCTGGGCACGCTGATCGCTCGCGACCCCGAGTCCGAGGCGATGTTCAATCAGCTGCAGGTGCGAGCGAACACGGGGCTGGGCGCGGAAATTTAAATATGCGTTGCCGAGTGATCGGTGATTTGCATGCCGTAGGCGCCCATGCGTAGCGTAAAGCTCGCAAGGTAGGTACCCTTCGAGGTGACGATCTGCGTCGTGACGGCGAAGGTGCCGTCGCCGTTGCGGCTCGCACGAAGATCCGCCACATTGACGCTTACATTCGGGTTGATGAACGATTCGGTCGGCAGCCCGTTGGCTAAATAGCCGGCCGCTGTCGACGAGTCGCCGCGCGCTAGCGACGCAATGTAGGCGCGCACGATTGCGGCGGCGTGCTCGGTAGAGTTCGCGCCGGTGATGAGCACCGGCGTCGCGGTCGGCGCAACAACGAGTGGCGGCGGCGTGGCCGTCGCCGCCGGCGGGGGCGGCGCCGGCGTCGGCGTCAAGATGATAATTCCGGGCGTCTTGTGCGGCGTTGGCTGGGCAACGGCAGCTTTTGCTGTAGGCGCCGGCGTGGTACTCGGAAGCAGCGTAACGCTCGGCATCGGCGTCGCAGTCGGCGCATGCGAGGGCGAATGCGAGGGACGCGGCGAGATGGATCGCTGCGATGTCGGCGAGGGCGCCGGCGAGAGGCTGGGCGCAAACGTCGCACTCACGCCGGGCAGCGGCGTGAAGCTCGGCGCGGGCGTGGGCGCCTGCGCGCCGCCGGTCCCAAAGAATTTCGTAAGCAGACCGCCGAGCAACAAGCCGCCCAGAATGACAAGCACCATGAGTGGAACAATCGGAATACCGCCGCGCTTAGGCGGTTCGGGATCGAGGCGGCGACGGCGTGGATAATCGCTCAAAGGGCGCCGGCGATACCGTCGACGAGTGGCGCGGGTAATGCGCCAAGCTCGGAAGCGTGCTCTTCAGCGTAGTGCGTCAAGGCTTCTTTGAGCAATCCAGGATTCGCACGGGCGTAGTCGACCAGCGCGGAAACGGCCCGCGCATCACCGGCTTCGAGACGATCGAGCGGCGCGTTTGAGCCCTCGGCCGCATCTTCCGACGATTCACCGCGATCGCGGAAGGCGTCGAAGATTGACGCAACGAGCGCGTGAACGGCGTCCTGCGGCATCGTGGAGACGCCACCACGCAGGACATCCGCCAATGCGGCATCATCCATGCGCGCGACGTGCTTTTCGACCGCGTCGACCAGCGTCTGCGCCGGCACGTTCCCAAAGGGAGGCATCAGAACTACGGTACTCCCTCGCGGCAGGCGGCTCCTCGAAGATGCGCCAAAAGATAGAGCAATGATTCGCGTTCGCGTGCCGCTTGATCTGCACGCCGTCGCCGCAGGCGGCTCGGCGGCGTTTGCGCTTGCCACGCCGCTACGCGTCCGCGATCTCCTTGCACTCGCGGTACGCGAAGTGATCGGCGCGCGCGCGCCGCACGATAAATTCCAACGCAGCATGGTGCGGACGCTCGCCGGGCTCGCGGCGGGCGATTTTGTCGTTGATATCGATGGCCGTAGCTTCGCCGACGGCAATGTCGTCGTGATGTGTGAAGCGTCGGTTGCCGTGCGCTTCTTCATCAAGCGCGGCAAGCGCGCAGGCCTCGAGCTGCAGCCGTAGATCCCTCCCCCACGCCGCTCGCCTCGCTGCTCGCACTAACTGCAAGCGCATTCCGTTCAGTCGCGCGCCACGCGGCTCTCTACTTAGCCGCCGGGCTCATCGTCGTCGCCCTGGAGGCGCTCGTCGTCCTGCGCTCGCGCGCGAACCCTGACACGTCGTTACTCGTCGCAAGCGTGATCGTCGAGCCGTTCTTCGTTGCGATCATCACCGCATTTACGTATGCAGACATCCGCATAGACTTCTCCCGCTCGGCAACCTGGTCGCGAATATTAGAGCGATCGTGGGCGGTTCTGTTGATCGACCTGCTCGTCACGCTGATCGCCTCCATCGGGTTACAGTCGCTATTTACCGCCGATCTGTTCCAAAAGGTGTTGGGCGTTGCGGTCCTCATCGTTTCCGTCTCGTTCATCTTTGCCGACGTTGCAGCCGTCGTCGTTGACGACGCCGAACCGTGGTGGTTGCTCGTGCCGCGATCCCTTGGTGCAAGCATGGTGGTGGCGTGGCAAGGAGCGACCTTCGCGCGCGCGATCATCGTGTTTGCCTTGAGCGATCTGCTGCCCCTGACGATAGACGACGCCATACAATCGGCGCTGGTCGCGAATCACGCGTCCCACGCCGCGCTCTGGGCGAACGCGATCACGGTCATGCTCCTCGTGCCGATAGTGCAAGCGCTTTGTACCTACGTCTATCTCGACGCGATCCGGTATGAACCGAAGCGCTCTTGATGCCGATGATAGGGTAGAGGTACGAGATGCATCTCCCGCTACGGGTCGCCATCGTCGCGGCTGCGCTGATCCCCTCATTGACGCTCATTGCACTTGCCGATCAACGCTACGGCGTCGTGGGCGAGGATACGTATCGTATCGGCCGGGTACTGAGCGAAACACACATCACGTACCGGGGCGTCGAGAGCCTGGGCATCGCCGCTGATAGCCAAGGCCACCGTTACGTCGCCGACGTCGCGTACACGCGGACCGATGATGCCGGCAAAGCGTCGGTGCACGGAAAATTCGTCCAAGAACTGATGCGCGACGGCTCGTTCGAAGATCGCAACGACGAAGACCCGGATTTCTTGACGATCCTCAACCAACCGTTCGCCGTGCAGCTCGATCTGACGACGCTGCACGATCTCGAAGGCATGCATGGAACGGTCCCGTTTGCCGCGGCATCGCCGCTCGGCGGATCGCGGCTCGAGGGCTATCTGCGCTCGGCGCCGCCCGGCAGGATAGGCAGCCAGATGGTCGTCGGCGTCCGCTTCAAAGCTGACGGCCCGATGACCGGAACGCTGCCGCAACACCCTGAGGCGTTGCTTTCCGGCACGATGCACATGGATGGGACGGCCTACTATGGGGAGCGCGGCGCGTTACTGCTCGCGCTCGACGCCACGCTTACGATCGAGGGGAAGCTGCAAAGCGGCAAAGAGGCGGTTCCCGTGCGAATCATTTATCATCGCTCGATCCGCGCAACCGGGGAGTGACGAGAACCTAATAGGCGCCGACGAGTCGAACTTCGAGTGGGTGCCTAAACGGCAGCTCCGAGAGGTGCGTCACCGGCGTAAATGCGAGATGGTTTTGGTGACAGTCGATGAGCATCTCGATGCCGCGTTTCACCGAGCCGGTCACTTCGATGTATTTCGAAAGCTTTTTCGTGAAGTAGGTGTGCGGATCGTGCAGCACCTTGGCGTAGTACGGATCGTCGGTCAAACCAACGGCACTGATGCCTTCTTTGGGAACCAGCCAGACGAACCACGGATCCTGATTGCGACGGTACCCAATGAGCACGAGCGGGATAGCTCGCGCGGAGTCCAGTTGCGGCAGGAAACTGCACAGCGTGTACGCGTCGAATGAGATCTCCGTCGGTTCGATCGTCTGGTGCATTGGCGTTCCTCTCTCGTGTGCCGTAAAACAACAACCGCCGCGTCGCTTCGAGCGACCGGCGGTTGTAAAACTGGTGCGTGCGGCACGTCGTGTACCATAGTCGAGACTTCCCCGCGAGCGGCGGCGACCCTGGCGCCCCAGGTTCAGGATTTTGGCCATCATATGTGAAACCGGAACGAGGCCGGGAGTGGTCTGGTTCAGCGTATGAGCGTGCTCGCACCACTCCCATGGGGAGTCCACGTGCCAACAGCGGCCCAGCAGGCCAAGCCGACGTCCAGCCGGACGCCGGATCGGCCGGCGCCGAGCGTCGAAACGTTCGACCGCATCGTCGACGATTACCAGCGCCGTCTCTACGGCTTCGCCCTGCGCATGACCGGCAACCGCGAGGATGCCGAGGAGATCGTGCAGGACGCGTTTGTGCGCGCCTATCGCGCGCTTGGAAAGATGTCCGCCGAGCAGCGTACCGACCTGCGCCTACAACCGTGGCTCTACACCATCACGCTCAACGTGACGCGAAACCGCCTGCGCAGTAAGCGACCAACCAGTGTCGCGCTCGATGCGCTTGCCGACCCGGATGCGCTCCTGCGTGAGTCGAACGAAGGCCCGCCGCAGCCTGAAACCATCGTCGAGCAGAACGCTGAGGTTGCCCTCGTCGAGCGCGCCCTGCTGCAATTACCGATGCACCTGCGCGCGGCAGCGACGCTGCGCTTCATCGAAGGCCGCAGCCATCCGGAGATCGCCGAAATTCTGCATCAACCGATCGGCACGGTGAAATCACACGTTCACCGGGCGGTGCGTATTCTGCGTCGCATTCTCGGTCCACAAATCGGACGGACCGCACCCGAAGGAGATCCCCTACATGCGCTGTCGTGACGTCCAAGAGCTTTGGGACCAAGTCCGCGAAGATTGCGGCGAGTCGGTCAAAGAAGCTGTCGACATTCACCTGCGCGCCTGCCCCCATTGCCAAGAACTCTATGAAGAGTTCGAAGGCGTGGCGTATTGCCTCTCGTGTTTGCCGCAACCCGAACCATCCTGCGATCTGACCAAGCGCGTCGTCGAGCACATTGCATCGATCCGCGTGCGCGAACGGACGACACCGGTTGTGCTGACCTCAGCACAGACGCCGATCGGCCGTCTGTACGTCGGTTTCAAAGAAGCCCGCATCGCCTACGTCGGAATCGATACCGGCGAGGACTTCGAGCAGGTCCGCACCCGCGTCGAGAGCCGCCTGCGCCGGCCGGTAGTCGCCGGCGAAGCTCCGCCGTGGCTGACCCGCACGCTCGAACAGTTTTTTAACACTTGGCGCGTCGACGACCAAATGATGGACATCGAGGACCTCACCCCCTTCGAACAAGCCGCACTCCGGGCTGCCGCCCAAATCCCACCCGGTGAGGTGCGGTCCTACTCGTGGGTCGCCACGCAGATCGGTCGTCCGCGCGCCGCGCGTGCGGTCGGGCAGGTTATGGCCCGCAATCCGCTGGCGTTGCTCTTTCCGTGCCACCGTGTGGTCGACGCGCAAGGCCAACTCCACAATTACGGCTACGGGATCGAGATGAAGGCGCGTCTGCTCAAGATGGAAGGCTACATCGCGCGAAAGCTGTAACGTATCGGGACAGTGGCCAGACACATCCTCATCGCGGGGTTCGAGCCCTTTGCCGGTGACAAAATCAGCCCCAGCGAGATGGTCGCGCGCAGCTTTGAGGGCGCGCTACTTTCCGGACGGCCGGTTGCGTCCCGCGTAATCCCGGTCGAGACGCGTAACATCCACGAACGATTTGAGCAGGCGCTCATCGCCGATCATCCCGATATCGTGATTTTGCTTTCGTTATTCGGCGGGCGCACGGCACTTTCGCTCGAGCGCGTCGCCGTTAACGTGCTGGACTTTGCGACGCCCGACAACGTCGGCGTGATGCGCAAAGGCGACGTCGTTGCACGCGGCGGTCCCGAGGCGCGCATTTCCAACTTGCCGTTCGAAAAGATCGTGGAAGCGTGGTCGGCGGCCGGCATTCCGGGATACATTTCCAATTCCGCCGGCACGTTCGTCGGTAATCAGGCGCTCTACGAGATGCTGGCCCTGACCGAACAGGCAGTTCCGCCGGCGATCGTCGGACTGGTCCATCTGCCGTACCTTCCCGCGCAGGCCATCGCTGCCGGGAGTGAGACAAGCCCCTCGATGTCGTTCGACTTGATGAAGAAAGGCGTCGAGGTACTAGCCGAAACCCTCGCGCCGTGGGTCGACCAACGCACGCCCGAGTCCTCGAAGCCGTCGCGCGTCGGCGCAAAGTCTTCGGCGTGGATCCCTCGCGGTGTAAAGGAAGCAGAACGCTGAGCGACCCTCGTATTGCGGCGATCCCCGACGTCCACGGCCATGCAAAGGGCGAGCATCGTCCTTATGCCGAGGAACGTCCGATCGCGTATTCGCCTCGAATGCTCTTCTTGTGGTTCTATCATGCTTGCCGGCGGAACTCGCCGCGCTTTCTCATGGTCTCCGACCACATCAATTACTTGACGTTCGAAGATCCCGGTGCTGTGCATACTGTGCGGCGCGCGCTCAAACTCGCGCACGCGGGCGATCTCTACGGCGCGGCGGAAACCGCCGGAGTCGATGTAACACATGCCGCAATCGTCGGCGAAAGTTTGAGAAAGGGGATGCGCTTCTCGATTGGTGCTGAGGTCGATAACGACCCGCGCGCCAGACCAGATGCGCAGAATATCGTCGATGCGATGCGGCCGGACGGAATCATCCGCTCGGTCCATTTCTTGCCGATCGACCACCCCGAAAAAGGGGCCGACTTCATGTGGCCCTACGACAATCCGGAGTTCGTCCATCTCTTCGAGCACGTTGGCGTCGAACGCACGTGGGAACTCTACACTGCGCGCCTCTTCGACGATATCGAGAAACTGCCCGGACACATCATCGGGCATTTCTACCGGCCGGCCGTGCTCGGTCACTGGCCCGACGAGAAAAAACTCGAGGCGTATGAAGACCGGCTGCTCGACCTCGCACATGCGCGCGGTATGGCGGTCGAGATCAACACGCGGCAGATCTATCGCGCCGAGAGCGACGAGCAGCGCGCGAAATACATCGCTGCCAACAAACGGCTGATGCGCAAGGCAAACGCACGCGGCGTCGGCATTGCTATCGGATCCGACGCGCACAGTCCGAAGGATCAAGGCGGTGCGTTCGACGTGGTGCTCGCAATGCTCGACGAGTGCGGCATCAACGAGGTCGTTTTCCCGGTCGCCGGACGCTTGGCGCGGGTCGTGCTGCGCGCAACTCGCGAGCATCTCGAAGCCCACGCACAACGCGCGCCCGAACCGATTCAGCCGGGCAGCAGCATCACCGGATTGAGCCGGGCGGAATTGGGCCTCCCCGAAGCGCCCGAGCTGCAACCGCGCCATCGTGAAGGTGCGCGCGCAGTGCGCGAGGCTGGGCCAAAGAAACGCGCAACCAGCCCGGAGCGCACAACCAAGAAACCCGCTGCCGCACCGTCACCGAAGTCCAGTTCGAAGCGAAGCGCCGAGTCAGCGGCTTCCTCTGCGAAGAGCAAAGATACCAAGAGCGCAGCCAAGCCCGCGCCTTCGAAACCAGCCACGCCCAAAGCTGCGCCGGTAAAAAAGGTCGCTGCGGTCAAGAAGGTCGCGCCCGCAAAGAAGGCTGCGCCGGTCAAGAAAGTCGCCGCCGTTAAAAAGGCCGCGCCGGAGAAAAAGGCGCCGATAAAAAAGGCTGCCCCGGTCAAGAAGGTGACGCCGGTGAAGAAAGCCGCCGTGAAAAAAGCCACGCCCGCAAAGAAGAGCGCGGTCAAGAAAGCGGCGCCCGCGAAAAAGGCCGTACCCGCGAAAAAAGCGGCGCCCGCCAAAAAAGCACCGGCTAAACCGGCAGCCAAAAAAGCTGTGAAACCAGCTTCGAAACCGTCGAAGGGAACGACCAAGAAGAAAACGACCAAACGCCGTTAGGCGATCGGGAGAGTAGCATGGATATCGAGCGGCAACGCAACATTGCTTTTGTGGGCCCGCATCACGCGGGTAAAACCACGCTCGTGGAGGCTGCGCTCGCGTACAGCGGCGCGATCGGTCGACGAGGATCGATTGCTGACGGCACCACCGTCACCGACCATGAACCCGAAGATGTTTCCCACGCACAATCCACGACGGTCGGATTTGCGCACTGCACCAGCGGCGCCGTCGACGTCACGATCGTCGATGCTCCCGGTTTCATCGATTTCTTCGAGGAGACAAAGTTTGCGCTCTGCGGCGCGGACGGCGCGGTGATCGTCGTCGAGGCTGATCCCGCACGCGTCGTACAAACGAAGTCGCTGGTCGACTATCTCGAGACGCGCAAGATGCCCCACTGTTTCGTAATCAACAAGCTCGATCGCCCCGGCGCAGATTTCGAAGCGACGCTGGGCGCGCTACAAGCGCTCTACGGCCGGCACGTGGTGGCCGAACAATGGCCGATCTTTACGCGCTCGGCAGCAAATGAGAAGAGCAGTGGTTTCTCGGGCTACGTCGATCTCGCCGATATGAAAACGTACGCCTTCGATACTGAGCGCGAGCGCGAAGGCACGATACCCGCCGAGCTGCTCGAGCGTGTGCGCGCGGCGCACGGCGAGCTGCTCGAAGCGATGGCCGACTTCGACGATCATCTGATGGAGGAGCTGCTCGAAGGCATCGAACCGCCGCTCGACGAGGTCGAGCGCGATCTGTGCAGCGAGTGTTCGCACGATCAAATCGTTCCGGTGCTGGTCGCCGCGGGCGCGGCCGGCGCAGGCGTCCCCGCGTTGCTTCGCGCGCTCGAGCGCTGGTTTCCGTCGCCTGCCGATGCGCCAGCATTGGACGCCGAAGGCCGCCCGATTCCCGCCGATCCCAACGGCCCGGTTATCGCGTACGTCATCAAGACGATCATTCACCCGCAATCGGGAAAGCTTTCACTGGTGCGCGTGATCTCGGGCACACTGAAGTCGGATGCTACGCTCACCGACATTTCGCAGAACAACGAGAAGGTGCGCTCCGGCGGCCTCTATCGCTTGCAAGGCAAGAAACAAGAACCAATTCCTGAAGCCGGTCCCGGCGCGATCGTCGGCATCGCGCGGCTCGAACCGGTCAAAACCGGTGACGTGCTCGCGAGCAATGGCCACAAAGTCTTGCTTCCGCGTGTTCCGCCATCCGAGCCGTGTTTTGCGATCGCCGTGCGGCCCAAGGAGCGTATCGATGAGGCGAAGATCTTCCAAATGCTCGCGCGCATCGTCGATGAAGACCCGTCGTTGCGACTGACTCGCGCCGAGATCACCGCCGAATTGCTCTTGCTCGGGAGCGGTGAACAGCACGTCGCCATCGCCGTCGAACGCCTGGCCCGCAAGTATAAGGTCGAAGTCGAAACTGCCGCGCCGCAAATTCCCTATCAAGAGACGATTAGCGCCGGTACCGAATTGCACTCGCGCTACAAGCATCAAACCGGCGGCCATGGGCAGTTCGGCGACGTCTGGTTGCGCTTCGAGCCGCGCGAGCGTGGTTCAGGCGTCACCTTCGAAGACAAGATCGTCGGCGGCGTGGTGCCGCGCCAATTCATTCCCGCGGTAGAAAAGGGCGTGCGCGAAGCGCTGGCCCACGGACCCAACGGCTACCCGGTTACCGATATGCACGTCACGCTCTTCGACGGTCAGTACCACGACGTCGACTCGAGCGAGCAGTCGTTCAAGACCGCGGCGGGGATGGGCGTGCGCGAGGCGTTGCCCAAATGCAATCCGGTCGTGCTCGAGCCCATTTCTCGCGTCGCGGTCACGGTCCCGACCCAGTACACGTCGACCGTCATCCAGCAGTTGACCGGAAAGCGCGGACAGATTCTCGGCATGAATCCCGCCGAGCAGGCGGGCTTCGACGTGATCGAGGCAGACGTGCCGCAGGTCGAGCTCTCACGCTACATCACCGAACTTCGCACGGGCACCCAGGGCCTTGGGACATTCGGCGCGCGCCACGAGCGTTACGACCCCGTGCAAGGCAACAAGGTCGGCCCCAGAGCCGCGGTCTAATAACTGGGTTCAGCTAAAGCTGAACCCGTGGCGTTCGGCCCCTTTGGGGCCGATACGCGGCGTGTTGCCGAACCGGAGGAGGCCGTTCGCCGCGTGAAACGTGTATTGGCTCTTGCTGCCCTCGCCGGGCTTCTTGGCGGCTGCTCGAAGGTCTCGGAGGGCACGGGCGGCGAGCACTCATGGACGGTCCCGGGCATCCTTCGGGTCGCGATCCAGGACGAGCCCAAGAACCTCAACCCGCTGCTGACCTCGAACACGACCGACGTCTTCATCGCACGCTTCATGTTCTTGCCGCTCATTCAGCCGGATGACAAGGGCGTGCAGCAAGCGCTCCTGACCACCGAGGTGCCAAGCACCACCAACGGCGGCATCAGCAGCGACGGCCTGTCCATCACGTACCACTTGCGCAAAGACGTGAAGTGGAGCGACGGGGTGCCGTTCACCAGCAAGGACGTCAAATGGACGTCGCAAGCGATCATGAATCCAAGCAACAATATCGTGTCA
>DATHMY010000182.1:0-11051 GCA_035486535.1 Candidatus Acidiferrum sp. | reverse complement strand
GATGTTGAACACAGCGAGCAGTACGACGATGATCGGCACTCCGACCGGAATGAGGGCCGGGACGATCATCTCTTTGAGCGACGCCGCGGTAACGATGCTCACGGTTGTCGCGTAGTTGGGCTTCGCGGTGCCGTCCATGATACCGGGAATCTCGCGGAACTGACGGCGGACCTCTTCGACCACCGCACCGGCCGCGCGTCCAACGGCTTGCATCGAAAGCGAACCGAACAGATACGGCAACAAGCCGCCGATGAAGAGTCCGGAGAGCACGTACGGATTGCCGATGGCGAAGAGATTCGTGACCATCGACGCGCATTCGGCGCCGCCGGCACTCGCACCGCACTTGGCTTTGATCAGCTCTTGCAAGAACGACGCGAAGAGCACGACCGCCGCGAGTGCGGCCGAACCGATGGCATAGCCCTTGGTCACGGCCTTGGTGGTGTTGCCGACCGCATCGAGCGGATCGGTGACATTGCGCACGTCCTCGGGCATTTCGGCCATCTCCGCGATGCCGCCGGCGTTATCGGTGATCGGACCGAACGAGTCGATCGCGACCACGATGCCGGCAAGCGAAAGCATCGCCATCACAGCGATACCGACGCCGTAGATTCCGGCGAGGCCATAGCTTACCAGGATGCCGAGCACGATCACAATTGCCGGCAGCGCAGTCCCCTGCATCGACACCGCGAGGCCGGCGATGATGTTGGTTGCGTGGCCAGTCACTGAAGCTTGCGCGATGCTGCGAACCGGGGCGAACTGCGTGCCGGTGTAGTACTCGGTGATGACCGTGATGAGCCCGGTGATGACGACGCCGACCACCTCGCACCAGAAGATGTTCACCGGGTTGATCTCACTCGAGCCGGCGAACTCACTTTGCGTTACGAACCAGAACCCGACCAATGCAAGGACGCCGGCGACGATCATGCCGTTGTAGAGGGAGCCCATGATGCGCGTCTTTGAGACTTTTCCAAGACCGACGACCCACGAGCCGATGATCGACGCGACAATCGAGACCGCACCAAGTACGATCGGAAATGTCGTCGCACCGGGAAGTTTGTCACCGAAGAGCAGGTTGCCGAGCAGCATCGCGGCGACCGTCGTGACGCAGTAGGTCTCGAAGAGATCGGCCGCCATGCCGGCGCAATCGCCGACGTTATCGCCCACGTTGTCGGCGATCACCGCTGGATTACGCGGATCATCTTCGGGAATGCCCGCTTCCACTTTGCCGACGAGATCGGCACCGACGTCGGCGGCCTTGGTGTAGATGCCGCCGCCTAAACGCGCGAAGACCGAGATCAGCGAGCAGCCGAACGCGAGGCCGACCATAGCGCCCAGCGTTCGGGTGGTATCACCCGCATTGATATTTTGTAGGAACGAAAAGTAACCGGATACGGCTAGCAATCCAAGGCCTACGACCAGCATGCCCGTCACCGTGCCGCCACGGAACGCGACGTTGAGCGCTGGACCCAGGCCGTGGCGTGCCGCTTCGGCGGTGCGCACATTCGCCCGCACCGAGACGATCATGCCGATGAATCCGGCTGCTCCCGAAAGAACGGCGCCGATCAAAAAGCCGAGTGCAGCCTCCCAGCCCAGCGGTGGGGCAAGAAAGATGAGGATCGCCAGGATGATCGCGACGATGGCGATCGTTCCGTACTGGCGCTTGAGGAAGGCCATGGCGCCCTCTTGGATCGCCGCAGCGATCTCTTTCATACGGGCGTTGCCGTCCGGTTGACCGAGCACCCAGAAGGTGAGCACGATGCCATAGAGCACCGCTAGCGCACCACCGATTAGCCCGGCCCAAATTGCGTATTGTGCCGTCATGTAGGTTCCTTGAGGAAGCAGCAGTGCGGCGCCCGAGGGGCGCCGCTTAATCTAGGGCGGTACTGCGGGGGCCGCCCTAGTCCTTCTCTTTAAAGCGCTGAAATGAGTCGATGATCTCACGGCGTGCCGACGCCGCGTCGCGCCACGAGCCGACGCGCGTCTGCTTCCCTTCGAGCGCTTTGTAGGTCTCGAAGAAGTGCGAAATCTTGCGCAGCTGGTGCGGAAAGATCTGCGTGTAGTTGTGGACTTCGTCGTAGAGCGGCTCGCCCACCGGCACCGCGAGAATCTTATCGTCCTGCTTGTCGCCGTCGACCATCTCGAGCAGACCGATCGGACGCGCGGCAACCAGACAGCCCGGGAACGTCGGCTCGATCGCCAGGACCAGCACGTCGAGCGGATCGCCATCGAGTGCGAGCGTCTGCGGCGCGAAGCCGTAGTCACCGGGATAATACACCGCCGAATGCAGCGCGCGATCTAAGCGAAAGATGTCGAGCGCTTTGTCGTACTCATACTTGTTTCGCGATCCTTCCGGAATCTCGACCACGACGTTGATCTCGTCGGGATGCCGCTCGCCAAGCGGCAATAGTAAATAATTACGGGGATCCGGTAGGCTCATGGGGCGCAGGGTGTTCTCCCCGCCTCCACCAAGGACCTCGACATGGTGGAGGAGACCGAGTTTCTCGTGATCGGCGCCGGACCGGCCGGCGCGACCGCGGCTCGCGAGGCGGCGCGCGCGGGCATCGAAACCGTCGTGCTCGAGAAGGACGCGGTCGTCGGCGCGAAGCGCGTCTGCGCTGCCGGATTGCGTCCCGGGTTTTGCGCGACATTCGACCTTCCGCGTGAGCTCGTCCACTGCGATACGCCGCGCCTTGCGCTTTTTGACGCCTCGGGACGCGAACACGAAATCTTCTTTGGTCCGGGCCATACCACCACCCGCGAGGAACTCGATGGCGAGATCGCGCGGCGCGCGCAGCACGAAGGCGCGGCGATCCGCACCCAGGCACTGTGGCGTTCCTTCGAGCGTGACGGCGCGCGGACGCAGCTTGAGTACGCTGACCTACGCACCGGCGAGCGCCGGCGCATTCGCGCACGTAGCGTATTTTTCGCGCAAGGCGCGACCGCGCGTTTCGACGCAGCTTTTGCCGATCCGCGTTGGAGCGACGGGCTGATGACGACGCTGCAGTATCGCGTCTACCTCGATCGACCGGCGCTGGCCGTCACCTATCGCACCCTCGAACTTCATTACTATGCAGCGCGCGACGGACGCCAAATCGTTGCCTGGATGTTCCCCAAACGCGATCACCTCGCGATTGGCCTCGGCCTGGTCGGTAAGCTCGACGGCAAGCGACTGCGCGAGGAGCTCGACGCATTCACCGCGCGCACGCGCGCACGGCTTTGCGCCGCGGCCAAGGTGACGCACGTAAAGGAAGAAGGGCATCTCCTCTACGGCGGTTGGCCGCGAGCGGCGGTCGCGGCATCGGGCGCAATGTTGGGCGGAACGGCGGCTGGACTGGTCGATGCAACCAACGGTGAGGGCATCTTCGAGGCAGCGATGAGCGGGCGGCTCGCTGCTGCGGCCGTGCACGAGCACCGCGAAGCGCCGCAGCGTGCGGCGCACCAGTACGCATTGCAACTTCGCGCCCGATTTCAGCGCCGTCTAGAACATCGGGTCCGCCTGATGCGCTACCTCGAGGCGCGTCCCGCCCGCTACGGACTCCTCTTCGATCAGCTTGCGGCAAGTTCGCGATTCGCCGACGCCCTGCAGAAAGAGGATCACGAGCGGACACCATTTGACCGAATCGTCCTTTTGATGCACGCGCTGCGATTTGGGGCGCGGGCATCGTTCGCTTAGGCGGCGAACGGGAGGCCCGTACGGATACGATTGCGTGTCGACTATTGTAATATCGGAACACGAGTTTACGGCGTTACGCGATCTGATTCGCGCGCGTTTTGGTATCTTTTACGACGACACGAAGCAATTCTTGTTGCAGAGCCGGCTGCAGACACGGCTGCTCAAGTGCCGCGTTAGCGATTTTGCCGGGTACCAGCGCTTTCTCGCCTCGTCGCCGGATCGCGAGGCCGAATGGAGCGAACTCGCTTCGATCCTCTCGAACAACGAGACGTACTTTTTTCGCGAAAAATCGCAGCTCGAAGTGCTTGTGACCGACGTCCTCGATGAGTCGCTGCGCGCCGGAACGCCGCTGCGGGTGTGGTCGTCGGCATCATCGACCGGCGAGGAGCCGTATACGATCGCAATGATGCTGCACGAGACCCGCCGGGTGGCGCCCTCGAGCGTACACCTGCGCGCCACCGACCTCTCGCCGCGCGCGCTCGAACGCGCCGCGACCGGCTTTTATCGCGAACTTTCGTTCCGGGCGACGCCGCCCGAGATGGTGCAAAAGTACTTCCGCCCCTTTGAGAGCGGTTTTTTTATCAAGGATGAGATCAAGCAGATGGCGGAGTTCTCTCGCCTGAATCTCATGGATGAACACGCCGTTGCATCGATGGGTACGTTCGACGCGATCCTTTGCCGCAACGTCTTGATCTACTTCGAAAAGCCCACGCAGAAGCGCGTGGTCGAGGCTTTTGCGAAGGCACTGCGTCCTGGAGGATTTCTTTTTCTTGGACACGCCGAATCGATCATGCGGGTTACCGATCGCTATGAACCCGTTGTGACACCGAAGGCGATATACTACCGACGGAAGTGATGGGACGCTGTGGGACAGATTAACGTACTGGTTGTCGACGATTCAGCGTTCATGCGCAGAGCGATCGCGACGATTCTCGAGAACGAACAAGACATGAACGTGATCGCCACTGCGCGCAGCGGTGAGGAAGCGATCACGAAGGCGCTGCAGATGAACCCCGACGTGATCACGATGGACGTCGAAATGCCGGGGATGGGTGGTCTCGAGGCGGTACGCCAGATCGTCGCGGACCATCGAATTCCCATCATCATGTGCAGTTCGCTCACTCGCGATGGTGCCGAAACCACCTTCCGGGCGCTTGAACTCGGTGCAGTCGATTTCATCGCCAAACCCGATGCCGCATACGTCAATATCACCGACGTTGCTCGCGACTTGGTTGCCAAGATTCGCGCCGTCTCGCGGCGCGGTGCCCAGCCGGCGCAACCAATCGTGCATGCGCCGCCGATCGAGGCGCCTCCGCGCATCATGGCGCCGCCGCCGCAGCCCGCGGTCTTTCGGCCGCGGCTGACATCGCAGTACGAAGTCGTCGCAATCGGCACCTCAACCGGCGGCCCGGTCGCGCTTTCACATGTCATCCCAAAATTGCCGGGTGATTTCCCGTTGCCGCTGCTGATCGTCCAACACATGCCGATGGGCTTCACGCGACCGCTTGCCGATCGTTTGAACGCATCGAGCAAACTGGCGGTGCACGAAGCCGTCAACGGCATGATTTTAGAGGCCGGAACGGCGCTGGTTGTACCCAGCGGAAAGCAAGCTGATTTGCGCCGTCGCGCCGGCGGCGAAACGGAGATACGCCTCGTTGACGACGACGGCACCTCGTTGCACGTTCCAAGCGTCGATCACATGACCGCGCAGGTAGCCGACGCCTTCGGCCGCGCGGCAATCGGCGTGATTCTCACTGGGATGGGCCAAGACGGCGTGCGAGGTTTACGGAAGCTTAAAGAACGTGGCGGTTACGTCGTCGGGCAAGACGAAGCTACGTGCGTCGTCTACGGCATGCCGCGAGCGGCAGCCAAGGAGGGCCTGGTGGACAGGGAAGTGCCGCTGGACGATATTTCGTCAATTCTGGTAAGCCTCGCGGGGGTGGCAAAGTCTTAACCACTTAGATGCAGAACGCTGACGCACCAAAGTAGGAGGGCGATGGTAGACTCTGAATACGAAATCGAGACGCGCGGGATGCGCGTCAACGGGGTTGCATGAAGCTGAACCGTAGTCCACGCGTCTACGTTATCGGCGGTGTCGAACTCTCGCGAGAAGAGATCGTCCACAAGTATTTGCATCTAGTCAAATACGTGGCCGGTCGAATCTCCGTCAACCTTCCGCCGAACGTTGAGATCAATGATCTTATCAACGACGGGATTTTAGGCTTGATCGACGCCATCGAAAAATACGACGACGCTCGCGGGGTGAAGTTCGAGACCTACGCAATCACTCGAATCAACGGGGCTATTCTCGATGCCCTGCGTTCGCTTGATTGGGTGCCGCGGGCCGTTCGCCAGCGCGCTCGCGAACTCGAGCGCACCTACCAGGAGCTCGAAGTCGAACTCGGCCGCGCTCCCAGCGAAGCCGAAGTCGGTCAACGCCTCGGACTCTCCAAGAAAGAACTCGATCAGCTGATTCAGCGCGTCCGCGGAACGGCCGTCCTCTCACTCGAGGAATTTCTCCCCAACGAAAAGGGCTATGAGATTCCGCTCGTCGATACGCTGCGCGACGACGATAACGACGTGATGAGCGAGGTCGAGTCACGCGAGGTCCACGCCGAGCTCGTCCGTGCAGTCGAGAATCTGCCGCCGCAAGAGCGGACCGTCATCACGCTCTACTACTTCGAGGGCCAGACCCTCAAGGAGATCAAGGGCGCCCTGGGCGTGTCGGAATCGCGTGTCTCGCAGATCCACGCGCAGGCGGTAATCCATCTGCGCCAGCGCCTGCGCGAGTTGCGCAACGACCTGGGCTATCGCGATGACGATCCCACGATCAAGCAAAAATACTTGCGTAAGCCTGCTCCTAGCCCCGAGGGTGCCGAAAATAAAGTAGAACGGACATTGCGGGGGGAAATAACGGAGCATGGCGATCCGTCCCGTGGATCTGCAACTGGCATACCTGGCCGCCCCGCAAAACGCGGCCCAGGTTAGCGTCGCCCAGCAGGCCGCGCAGAACGCCCAGGCCTCCGCCCAGGCCACCTTCGCCTCGCAAGTGCAGAAGCGCGAAGAGACGGTCAAAGAAGCCGAGCACGCCGATGGCACCTCGCTTCGGACCAACCCCGATGGCGAAAATGGCGGCAGTTACACGCCCGAAGAGCGCCAACCGCGCCAAGAACACGACGCGCAGGAATCCCCGCTCGGACTTTCCGGCGAAGGCGAGCATTTCATCGACTTCACCGCGTAGAGGCGCGCGACGATGTCCGGTACCAACCCGCTCGCCGCACTCGCTGCTCAAGCGGTCGCAAATGCGCAAGCGGCTATTAACGCGGCTACGCTCAGCCTTGGCGCCGATGTCGCAGCACTCCAAGCCCAGATTAGCGTCGGCGACGTAATCGCCGCGACGGTGCTTCCGCCGCAAGGTGGTACCGATCTGCTCTCGTTTCTGGGTCAAACCGTCGCCGCGCAAATTCCCCCCGGCATCAATCCGGGTGAAACGCTTTTGCTGCAAGTGACCGGCTTTACCAGCTCCACGGTCACCGTGCAAAACCTCGGGACGATCGATCCCGACAATCCGGTTCCGACCGTCAACGTGGAACTCGCGCAGCCGCCGGCCGACGGGCCGCAGTCGGCCGTACTCAGCACGCAGATCGCGCCGCCTGCGTCAGCTCCGGCTCCCGCTGCGCCCGCGCCGGCAACGCCGGCGGTTGCGATGCAGCTGCCTCCCGTCCCCGCGCCAGCGCCGCAGTCGAACGCGGTTCCGTCGTCGAACGTCGCGCCGCCCGCGAACCTTGCGCCGCCCGCGAACGTCGCGCCGCCCGCGAACGTCGCGCCGCCGCGCGAGGTCTTCGTCGCTGCTTCCGTGCTCCCGAATCTTGCCGGGAACGCGCGCGCACTTGCCGGGCAGATCGAAGATGCGATTGCGCGCAATGACGTCGAGGCGCGCCTCGCCGCGAACCGCGCCAGCGCGCCGCCGCCGGCCGCGGGGCCCGCGTGGACGGCAGCACAAAGTGCGGCGCAGAAAACCACCGCGACCGCGCAGCCCGCATCGACGGCCAGCACGCCTCCGACCTCACGCTTTCCGGTCGCGCCGCCGATTGTGAGCCCCGCCGGCACGGCGGCGGAACCGGCTGATGCGCCCTCGACGCAAGCGACGCAAGCAATACTGGCGCGGACGAGCGCGCCGGCGACGCCCGAAGCTGCGCTACTTACGCGTCTGGGATTGCCCATCACCTCGGTGACGCTCGGCGCTGCGCGCCTGATCGAGACGGCAACCCAGAACGTCACCGCGACCTACGCGCGTTTGGAGAGTCTGCTTGCCAAACTCACGCCCGACGATGCCGGCGTGCTGCGCTCGATGCTTGCGTTCGCTGGACGCCTCGATCTGCGGAATACGCAAACGTTGCCGGAACAGATCGCGACGTTCATCTCCGACGTGCTCGACGGCGCGGAAGCGAAGATCGTGCAAGCCGTGCGCCTGTGGAATCAACTCGAGGTCGCAGCGTCAACGCAGGAATCAGGGCCCGAAGTCCCCGGTCAGCCGCAGGCGGCGACAACCGGCGCGGCCGCGGCTGCGCCGCCCGCCAGCGCGATTGCGCAAGAGTTGACGCCGAACGTCGTCGGCGCCGCGGCGCAAGCGGCTGAGCGCGTCGCCGCCATGGATTACGATGTGAAATCGGCGATTCTCGCGATGATCGCCAACACAGGCGCCAACGGATCGCCGCAACTCGCCGGTGCCTTGCGCGAAGCGCTGACCGCGACGACAGCGCTACAACTCAACGTCCTTGCGGCGCAGAACAACGATCCGCGCACCATCACCATTCCGCTGCCGGCCTACTTCTACGAAGGCGGCGAACCGGTCCATTTACAGATTTCACGCGATGCGCCCAAGGGCAAGAACCCGATGGACGCGGATAACTTCCACATCGCCTTCATCCTCGACACCAAGTCGCTCGGCACGGTCGCGATCGATCTGCAAACCGTCGGGCGCGCAGTCAGCGTCGACGTCAAGACGCAGGCCAACGTTGCCGCCGATCGCTTTCGCTCGACGCTCGGCGACCTGCGCTCTCGGCTCGAAGGGATGCGCTATCGAATCGCTTCGATCGGCGCCGGCGTCGCGCCGCCGGCTGGTGCGCAGGCGCCGCAGCCTGCGCAACCCGCTGCGCCACTCGAACGAAAATCGTTCTGGGACACACGCGCATGAGTCGCTTTTTCGATTTTCGCAAATCAGTGTTCAAGCGGCCCGCGGCCGCGGCGCTCAAATGGGATCCCAAGGATTCGGAGCCGCCCGAGGTCGTCGCGGTTGGACGCGGCATTACCGCCGAAGAGATCGTGCGCATCGCCAAGGAACGCGGGATTCCGCTCTATGAGGATGCGGGGCTCGTCGAAGCGCTGGCACGGTTGAACGTAACGGACTCGATTCCGCGCGAACTGTATTCGGTCGTCGCAGAAGTGCTCGCTTACGTATACCGCGTCGATGCCGCCTTCCGGGAGCGCGCCGGCTGACGTGTGGAAGAAGCAGTTTCTTTCAAAGACGATGCGCGATCATAAGGATTGGATTCGTGAAGATCGGCTCTCGAAGATGGGCGGCGAGCTCGTGATGCACCTCTCGGGGCGCACATTCACCGTCGAGTTCATCGACGGCGTCGAGCCGACGCGCTACGTGATCGATCGCGAGCGCGCATTCGACGAGCGACGCGCGCGCGTCGACGACACGCTGTTCTCGCAAATCGTCGCCGCTTTGAAGATGGCCGCGCACGACTGTTTCGGCGGAACCGTGCATGCGTTTATGCCTTCGGCCGCGGTCTTCGAGATCCACTTCGCTTCGGGCCATGCGCCGTTTGGTGCCGGACGGCGCGTCTTCATCGAGGGACGCCTGGCCGATATGATGCGCGATCAAATCGGTAAGGCCAACATCACCTTCGAATATCCGGTGCGCGTCGACGGGGCTGCGCCGCAATGGGTCAAAATGGAAGCCGCGACGATTACGGGTCTGGATCCCGTCGCCTAACATGCCGCTTCGGTTGTTGACCGGCGCGACCAATGGAGAAGTCCTCGTCGACGGCCAGCGCATCGTGGCGGTCGGCGATCGATCGATCGACGTTCCGCTGGGGGTGGAGCGGATCGATTGCAGTGGTGCGGCGATCCTGCCCGGCTTGTGCAATGCGCACGTCCACTTTTTCGAGCGGAAATGGTCTGACGCGCGTGCGATAGCGAGCGAGGAACTCGGCGCGCAACTCCAAGACTTCACACGCTACGGCTTCACGAGCGTATTCGACCTCTCGTCGGCGTGGGAAAACACGCGCGCGTTGCGCGATCGCATCGAGCGCGGCGAGGTTGCCGGCCCGCGCATTCGCTCGACCGGCGAAGGCTTCGTTGCACCGGACGCGTTGCCGCCGCCGATCGTGATGAGCGTCATGGGCATTGCGCCGACGCCCTTGCCGGAGATCGTCAACGCAACGGAGGCAGTGCGTGTCGCCGACGCGCTGATCGACGCTGGCGTCGATGGAATCAAAGTCTTTCTCTCATCCAACTCGGGGCACGCAGTCGTTGATCCGGAGGCGCTGCGCGCGATCGTCGACCGTGCGCACCGCTCGAACAAGCCGGTCTTCGTGCATCCCAACACGGCCGACGACGTTACGATGGCGTTGCGCGCCGGCGTCGACGTGCTCGCGCACACGACGCCACGCAGCGGTGCGTGGAACGAAGAGATCCTCGCGGTCGCGCGCGAAGGGCGGGTCGCGCTCATTCCGACGCTTTCGCTGTGGAAGCAGTTGATGCGTCACGATCGCCGCTCGATCCAAGAGCGAATGGTAGCGGTAGCGGTGGAGCAACTGCGCGCCTGGCGTGAGGCCGGCGGCGTGGTGCTGTTCGGGACGGACTACGGCGCGGTCGACGCCAATCCGAGCGACGAATACGCGCTGATGCAGCGCGCGGGTATGACGCGAGACGATATCGTCGCCTCGATGACGCAGGCTCCCGCCGATTTTTTCGGAGAAACCGACCGCGGCCGAATTGCGCCGGGATACATTGCCGATCTCACCGTTGTCGATCCAACGGACCTCACGGCCGTGAAAATGACGCTTCGCAATGGCGCGACCAGCTATCTGTCACCTGAGGCGCGAGCGTAGCGAGCCTCGAAGGGTTGCCAATGGCGTTAGCTTTGTGATACAAAGTAATTAGCTCTGTATCGCAAAGCGAGGCTAGTTTGTTCAAGCGGTATCTGCCCGAAGTGCTGTTCTTCGGCGCGGGGCTTTTGTTGATCGCGACTTTTAGATTCGATGGCTTACCGGATAGCGTCGCCGGGGAGTTCATGTTCGTCGTCGCGCCGCTTATCGCGCCGCTAACCGCTGCCGTACTGGCGATTCTTTCACTCGGGCCTCTT
>DATHMY010000181.1:0-17424 GCA_035486535.1 Candidatus Acidiferrum sp. | reverse complement strand
ATCGAGATACACCAGGCGCTTGCCGCGCGAGGTGGGCTTGTGCAGAATCGGAAAATCTGCGGCGATCGCCTCGGGCGTGCGAACGGCGATCATGCGGTCACCTTCGCTTGTAGCGCCGCACGCAGCTCGTCACGCAACGATTCGGTCGGGAAACGATCGATCGCGGGCTCGAAGAACCCAAGGGCGATCATGCGCTCCGCGGCCTCGCGGTCGATGCCGCGGCTGGTCATGTAAAAGATGCTGTCGTCGTCGAGCGCACCGACGGTCGCACCGTGGTAGGCTTTGACGTCGTTGGCGGAGATTTCGAGCGCCGGAATCGAGTCGATGTGCGCCGTCTTGGAAAGCAGCAGCGCGTCGTCGCGCAACGAGGCGTCGCTATGCTGGGCGTGCGCCGCAATGCGAATGTTGCCGAGATAGCGGCCTTGGCCGCGTCCCGAAGCCGCGCTCTTCACGAGTGTTTCCGAGGTCGCATCGCCGATGCGGTGATCGACGCTGCTCACGATATCCACGTGTTGCGCGCCGGTCGGGAAGAACAGCGTCGCGATCTTCGCGTCGACGCCGGGCTCTTCGATGGTAATGCCAAGGTCGGTGACCGACAGGCTCGCACCGAGTTCTGCGCTCGCCCATGCGACGCGCGCGTCGCGCCCGGGGCGCGCTACGCGAGTGAAGAGCACGCGTGCGTCCGGCGGGGCAAATTGGGCCGAGGCGTAGGTAACGTCGGCGTTTGCTTCAGTGACGATTTCCGCGACCCCGCACGCCAGGGCCCGACCGCCGAGTTCGAGCCGTTCGATGATCGTCGCTCGCGCGCCACGCTCGGCCAGCACCACCGTATAAGGAAAGATCGCCTCGTCGTCGGCGGCGCGGTATCGCACGACGATCGGTTCATCTAGCGCGCAATCCGCTGGAATATAGATGAACGCACCGAGGCTTGCATTGGCGAGCGCCAAGTGCGCGAATTTGTGCCGCGCTTCGACAACGCGTCGAAACGCCCGGTTCAGCAACGCCGCGTGCTCGCGCGTAGCCGTCTGCAGATCGACGGCGATCGCGCGCGGTGAAGCGTTCTCGATCGTCACCGTTCCGGCCGCGCCGTCGGCCGAGGCATTCGGCACGAGCGTTTCGAGATCGATCTTCCAGTACTGACTGGGCTTCTCGCGACCGGTTCGCGTGGTCGCGAAGGCTTCGAGCGCCGCGCCGCGTTCCTTGGGCGAAAGGAGACTAGGCAAGAGCGCCGGTCTCTTCGCGAAGGGTGTCGTAGCCTTCGCGCTCGATGCGCTGCGCCAAATCCGGACCGCCGGTTTTGACGATGCGTCCGTCGATCATGACGTGCACGACGTCGGGGGTAATGTGTTGCAAAATGCGCGGGTAGTGCGTGATGATCAAAAAGCCGCTCGTCTTGCCTTCCTCGCTAGCACGCAAGGCATTGATCGTGTCGCCGACGTCTTGTAACGCGTCTACGTCGAGTCCAGAGTCGGTCTCGTCGAGAATCGCATATTTGGGCGCCAGCACGGCTAGCTGCAGCATTTCGAGCCGCTTCTTTTCGCCACCCGAAAAGCCGTCGTTGAGATAGCGGCCGAGAAACGACGGATCCATGCCCAGCACGTCCATCTTTTCCAAGAGAAGTGCGCGGAATTTCGCCGGGGTCAGTTCGCCGGGTCGCACCGCTTGGCGGGCAGCGTAGAGAAAGTTCGGAACTTTCACGCCGGGGATCGCCGCGGGATATTGGAAGGAAAGAAACAGTCCCGCACGTGCGCGCTTGTCCGGCGAGAGGGCGAGCAGATCGGTGCCGTCGAGCGTCGCGCTACCGGCGGTGACGTCGTAGTGCGGGTGCCCGGCGAGCGAGAAGGCCAGCGTCGATTTGCCGCTGCCGTTGGGTCCCATGAGGGCGTGAACCCGTCCCGACTCAACCGTTAAATCGATGCCCTTGAGTATCTCGTTCCCCTCGACGCTAACACGCAGACCGCTGACGCGGAGCCCTTGATCGGCCACGGATTCCTCCAGAATGAAATAGTGCTTGTGTAGCTTAGGGCAGGCGCCCGCAGAAAGTCAAGGATTTACTTTACTATCTAGCTTGCCCCATGGTAGGATACCGTCGAATACCATGCAGGTCGACCGCTTTTTCCAAACCACGCGCGGCAAGATCGTCGCCGAGCTACGCGAGCGAGGCACCGCCTGCGCCGCCGAGCTGGCTGCGCTCTTTGGGCTCTCGCCGAACGCCGTGCGTCAGCAGCTGGTCGTCCTCGAGCGCGACGGCCTGGTCGAAGAACGCGCCGTTCGGCGCGGGCCTACTAAGCCGACGCTGGAATTTTCCTTAACGCCCAAAGCCGATACGCTTTTCCCGCAGCAGTACGACAAGATGCTCGCGGCGGTGTTGCGCGAGGTCAAGGAGCAGTTCGGGTCGCCCGCGGTCGGGCAGATCTTCGACCGGATCGCGCGCCATTCGGTCGAGCGGACGAAGCCAAAGATCACCGCGACCGATCCTGAGGGCAAGGTCGCCCAACTCACGCAAGTTTTGCGCGATCGCGGCGTGGTTGCCGAATACAGTTTGGTCGACGGCGGGTTCTTGCTGCAAGAACACACCTGCCCGTACTCGGGCGTCGTCAAAGACCATCCGGAGGTTTGCTCGGTGATCCATCACGTGATCGACGAGACACTGGGCGGGGAGCACGAGCAAATCGAGTCGCTCGCGTCGGGCGGCAAAGCGTGTACATTTCAACTCAAAGGGGTTAGCTAGCAAGTGGATTTTGCCAAGTTTCAGCGTCTGGTGGAAGCCCGTCCGGGATTCCAAACGATGGACGCGCCAACCGCAAGCGGCGAGTATTTCAGTGACTCGTGCGGCGACATGTACAACTTCTTCTTGAAGGTTGGGCCAGGCGCCGTCATCGAGGATATCTCGTATTTCACGACCGGTTGTGGCTTCGGTACGGCGACGTGCAGCCTGGTTGTTGAACTCGCGAAAGGCAAGAGCATCGACGAAGCCGCCGCGATTACGGCCGCGCAAATCGAGGCCGAGCTGGCAGGCTATCCCGAGAAGAAGAAAGATTATCCGGAGCGCGCGCTCGAGGCCCTCAAAGTCGCGATCGACGACTACCGCACCAAAGTGGCGAGCGGTACCGTGCCGGACTACGGCGCGATGGAAGCTGTTGTGCGACCGGTGGCCGCGCCTACCCCGGCGCCACGAGCAGCTGCGGCGGACGGCAAACTCACGATCTCACTGCGCTAGCGCTTTTACTGCAAATACGGGTTCGTCGCGCGTTCGTTACCGATCGTCGTGAACGAACCGTGCCCCGGTACGACCGGCGTCGCGTCGGGATAATCCATGAGCTTGCGTTGAATCGAGCTCACGATATCTTCCATCGATGTGCCGCCTAAATCCCAGCGGCCAATCGAGCCCGCGAAGAGTGTATCGCCGGTGAGCAGCCGTGTGGTGCCGGCATGCTCGATCGCGAAGCAGACACTGCCGGGGGTGTGGCCCGGAGTGTGCAACACGTCGCACGTCACCTCGCCGATCGACAATTTCGTGCCGTCCTCCAAGTCGCCGTCGAGTGCGACGACCGGGGGGAGCGGCGGCATGCCGAAGAGCTTCACCAATCGCGGCTGGTCGTGATAGAGCGGCAGGTCGGCGTGGTGCAGCAGAGCGACGGCGCGCGTCGATTCGCGCAATCGGCCGACATCGGCGATGTGATCGAAGTGCGCGTGCGTGTGGATCAGATAGCGCGCTCGTAGCCCGAGTTGTTTGAGACGCACGAGCACGTCGTCGACGCCATCACCGCCGTCGACCACGATTGCGTCGCGCGTCACGTCGTCGCCGATGATCGTGGCATTACACGCCAGCAGTCCGACCGGGAAGGTTTCGACGATCACGATTCCTCCAGATGAAAGTCCCGGAACTGGCCTTCATAATATCCAAGCGGCGCGCCCCCATGCGCGGCGCACGCGAGCACGCGTCCAATGAAAATCGAATGCGATCCGGCATGGTGTTCGGCCTCGACCGCGCAATCGAAGTGCCCGACCGTACCGGAAAGCACCGGCGCGCCGGTCACGTCGGTCGACCACGCAATGTCGTCGAATTGTCGTTCCTTGATTCGGCCGGAGAATCGCTCGGCGAGTTCGCGCTGCCCCGCGCCGAGCAAGTTGACGCAGAAAATCCGTGAGCTTGAAATGTACAAATAACTTCGCGCTTCGCGGTTGACGCAGATCAAGAGCATCGGCGGATCGGTTGAGACGCTAGCGAAGGCGCTCAGCGTGATGCCGCGCGGCTCGCCTTCTCGCAACGACGTTACCACCGTAACGCCCGAGGGATAGCGACGCATGACTGAGCGAAACGCGGCCGCATCGGCCGCGCGAGCGTTCACTTGATGCGCGCTCCGATACCTGTCCCATTGCCGATCGGCAAGATCGTCGCGTCGAGTGCCGGATGCGAAAGGAAGTAGTCGTTAAACTCCTCGAGGCCGCCGGCTAGACAGTCATCGACCACGATGATCCCGGAGAGCTTGAGCATCGGGAAAACTAAGTCGAGGTATGCGCGATAGAGGTGACGTTCGGCATCGATAAAGACGATATCGAGATTGCGTTGTTGGAAGTTCTCCAACAACTCGAGCGCAGGCTGATTGAAAATACTGATGTTGTCGTCTTCGCCCGCGCGCCGGAAATACGAGAGCGCGACATCGGTGCGCTCGCTATCCGGATCGATCGTCCAAATCTTCCCCATCGGCGGCTGCGCAAGCGCCATCCATAGCGTGGAATAGCCGTATCCCGTACCAATCTCTAGGATACGATTGGCTTGCATCATGTGTACCATGACGGATAGGAAACGGCCGGCTTCGCGCGAGATGATCGGGATGCCGTCCTTGCGGCCATGCTGCTCCAGCTCGAGTAACAACGGATCGTCCATCTACGGCTCTCCTCTTAGCGGGGAACCTGCGCCGACCTGCTCGAATCAGTTCTAGCTCTATGGGTCGGCGATTGCGCCTCTTTCCACTCAACTCGGTGCTGTTTCCGGGCGCCGTGCTGAACCTGCATATTTTCGAGCCGCGCTACAAACAGATGATTAACGAATGTCTCGAATCCGGCGAAGGCTTCGGGGTAGCGTTAATCGCCGAGGGCGGCGAGGCCGGCGATCCCAACGTGCTGCCGCATGACGTCGGTTCGATCGCCGAGATACTCGATGTGCAGCCGCTGCCGTTCGGCCGCTATTTTATCTCGACTGTTGGACGCAAGCGCTTCCGCATTCGCGAGGTGATCAGTCGCGAGCCGTACTTAGTCGCCGAAGTCGACGTCATCGACGAACCGGACGTGCCCAGCGATCGAGAAGTCGATGAACTGCTGCCGGCGGTGCGCCAACGTTTTGAAGAGTACATCGCGATGCTGGTCGAGTTCTCGGGACAAGAGAGCCACATCTCGGTGCCCGAGGATCCGCAAGGCGCCTCGTATCTCATTGGCGACATGCTACAAGTCGCCGAGCGCGTGAAGCAGCGCCTGCTCGAGATCACCGACGCTAAGGCGCGCTTGCGGGCCGAGTACGACTTTCTCGAACGCCTACTACCACAACTTCGCAAACTCTTAGATCGCCGTCGCGTCGAGCTGCGCGAACGCCAAGAAAACGGCGAAGACTTTTCGTACCGCACGACGCAGGAACAGTACTTCGGGAAGTTCTTCTCGCAGAATTAATGTTCTGCTTGTTTTTGCAGCATTCGTTCTGCCGATTTCACAACGTTGCGTAGCAATGCGACGTTGGTGACCGGGCCGACGCCGCCCGGAACGGGCGTAATTGCGCCGGCGACTTCGAGCGCTGATTCGTAGTCGACGTCGCCTTTGAGCACGCCGTCGACGACGGTCGTGCCGA
Organism: Candidatus Acidiferrum sp.; assembly: GCA_035486535.1. Taxonomy (GTDB): domain Bacteria; phylum Vulcanimicrobiota; class Vulcanimicrobiia; order Vulcanimicrobiales; family Vulcanimicrobiaceae; genus Aquilonibacter. The sequence continues at coordinate 11,582 of DATHMY010000181.1, read as the reverse complement.
CGTCGATAACTGTCGCGCCCGGCATGATGTCCGCGCCGCCGATCAGATTTGGTACGCCGGTCGCGACCACGACGACTTCGGCGGTCTTCAGAAACGGTTGTAAACTCGCGCTCTCTTTATGCAGGATCGTGACCGTCGCATCCTGACCGAGCATGAGCATTGCAACCGGCGCACCGACGACGATCGAACGCCCGATCATCACCGCGCGGCGTCCGCGTAGCGGCCAATGCGGGCTTCGCTCGAGCAGCAGCATCACAGCCGCCGGCGTCGCCGGCACAAATTCGGTACCGCTGCCGAAGGCTAAGTGTCCCTGGTTGGTTGGATGCGCGCCATCCGCGTCTTTACGAACCGGAATCGCATCGGCGATCTCGCGAATCGAGAGGTGCGGCGGCAAAGGTTGCTGCAACATCACGCCGTGGACGCTCGCGTCGTCGCGCAACCGTTCCAGGCGCGCGCGCACTTCGAGCGTTGTCGCCGTCTCGGGTAGCCGGTCAACTGCGATCTCGACGCCGACGTGCTCGCCCGTTTTGACCAGGTTGCGAACGTAGGCGACGCTCGATTCGTTTTCTCCCACGAAGACGACCACGAGCTTGGGATGAATCCCGGCGTCGCGTAGCGCACTCGTACGAGCAAGAAGTTCGGCGCGCAGTTCTGCGGCAAGAGCGCGACCGTCGAGAATCATGGCGGACACGCGGACGCCGTTTCGCCATGAAGGAGGAGAGGACCCTGGAACACGTGCGGCGCGAGGTGCGCCTCGGATCGAACTTTGCAGCGGAGGCCTTTGAGCGCGCCTTCGACCGATTCGTTCAGACGTACAACGTGATGCCGGCGCTCGCGCGCTGCAGTCCCGATGTGCTCGAACGGTACTGCCGCCTGTTCGAATCCGGCGTCGATGCCGCGCGGCAGCGCGAAGTGCGCTTCCGCGGGATCCCGGTCTTGGCGGCGGTGCTCCCGAGCGGGACAATTGCCTTTGAGGGCGAGGTGGATTCGGATCGGATGGGCGACTGGTGAACGCGCGCCTGCGCTGGCTCTTGATCCTTGCCGCGGCGGCAATCGCACTCTTGATTTTGGTGCCGCTCTTTGGCTCGCAGCGGCCATCGGTCTCGGGACCGTCCGGAATGGTTGGCCGGACCGCGCCGGTTTTCACCCTGTACGACGATCGCGGCAATCCGGTTTCGCTCGCAAATTATCGCGGCAAAGTGGTCGTGATGAATCTGTGGGCATCGTGGTGTCCGCCATGCCGCGCCGAGATGCCCGACCTGCAAACCGTCGCGCGCGAGTACGCCCCGGACGGCGTCGTAGTCGTCGGTGTCGATCAAGGCGAATCGCCGCAACGTGCGGCGGCATTTGCGCGCTCACTCGACATCACGTTCCCCATCTGGATCGACGACGGGCAGCAATACGGACGCACCTATGCCGCGCTCGGGCTACCGACGACGATCATCATCGATCGTCGCGGTGTCGTGCAACGTGGGTTTGACGGCCCGTTGACGATCGAGCAAATGCGATCGACGCTCACACAGGCCGTACACGCGACGTGAGCCGGTTGGCGGTTCTCACTGCGCTCGTCGTCCTTGGCGTTGTCGTAGAAATCGTCGTCCCGGATCGCGCGATCTACCACGCCGGATGGTACAATGTCGCGATTGCCGCCTTGGCGGTGTGGGCGATCGCGAGCGCGCGTCGCTCGCCGCTCATGGCCTTTGGCGTCGGCGCAATTGCTTTCGCCGGCATCGCGAGCGGGTTGCTTGGACCGGATACGCGGACCGTCGTCGGCGCTCCGGATACGAGCGTGCGCGTGGACGAAGCGGGCGGAACGCTCGCGTTTCCGCCCGCGCAAGCTGATGCGTCCGTCATGCTTCAGCACGGCGCCTCGGCGCAACCGATCGGTGCGCGGCGCTACACTGCAAGCGCGCTGCTGCGCAGCGTTCCGCGTACCGTCGTAGCCGTCGACGCATCGGACGCACGCGGCGCGCACCTGACGATCACGCAGCCAACCGGCGGCGCCTTTCTCTCGCCGGTTCTGCTGATGCAGAACTCGCAGACGATCGCCGGCTTCAATCTTCCCTACGATATCTTCGCCGTGCCGGCATCGCATCGCATCATCAGAGCGGTGCTCTTTTCGACCGTGCAGGCAGCATCGATGCCGGCATTGGCATCTGCGCATAGCCCCGTTGTCCTTTTTGATCTCGAAGACGACACGGGCGTAGCGATTCCGCGAGGGATCGGCGTCGCTCCCGACGGTCGAGCCATTACCCTCGGCGGCCTGCGTTTGCGCCCGCGGGTGCTCGAGTATCCCGCCGTCGAGGTCACCTCGATCCCCGACTTGGCCGTGGTTGGCGCGGGATTGCTCGCGATTTTCATTGGCGTGCTCTTGACGCGCCGGCGTACCCCGGGGTAAGATCGCGCAACGATGATGAACGCGCACATTCTGCCGTGCCCGCCGCAGCCGCATCAGGAGATGCCGGTTCGGTAGCGCGCGTCGTCAGCACTTTGCAACGAACCGCTCCGGTTAACCGGGGCGGTTCGTTTTTTGTTTGTCGAGGGAAGTATGCGAATCGGAATTATTGGTCGTGGAACGCTCGGGGGGACGCTCGCGCGGGGTTTCGAGCGTCATCCGCGCGTGCGCGAAATCGATTCGACGACGCGAGCGTCGGCGGGACGCAATTGCGCGGTCGTGCAGAGCAGCGACGTGGTGGTGGTATGCGTGAAGCCGCGCGACGCGGCCGGCGTGTGCGCACAGATCGCGCCGGTGCTGCGCGACGATCAGACGCTCGTGTCGGCGGTTGCGGCCGTCGATACTTCTTCCATCGCGACATGGACGCAACGCCGCGCGCACATCGTGCGCGTCATGCCGAACACGCCGGCGCGCGTGGCCAGCGGCATGACGGTGGTGGCTCGCGCTAAGGAAAGTAACGAGGACGCCCTCGAGCAGACGCGCCAACTCTTTGATGCATTCGGGCGCACGATGGTGCTGGACGAATCGTTGATGGACGCGGTCACCGCGATCAGCGGATGCGGACCCGCCTTTATCTTCGTGGCGATCGAAGCGATGATCGATGCTGCCATCGCGCTCGGCATTCCCTACGATCAGGCGCGCGTGCTGGTCGCGCAAACCGTGCTCGGCTCGGGACGGCTTGCACTCGAAAGCGAGATGCATCCCGCTGCGCTGAAACACGAAGTCACCACGCCCGCCGGTCGCACGATTAAAGGGCTACTTGAACTCGAGACCGGCAACTTTCGCGGCACGCTAATGAAGGCTGCAATCGCCTCGGGAGGTGGTTAGAACTCCGTCGTGCTGGTGAAGGTAAAGCGGTCGATCTTCGCGGTCGGTACGACGAGCGAATAGAAATATTGGCCGGTTCGCTTCTGTTCGCTGCCGAACTCAACCGAACCAAGTGCTTCGAGGATACTCTGGTTGAAGCGCAGGTTGCGAACGCCGCCGGCGATCTTGCCGTTTTCGATGAGAAAGGTGCCGTCGCGCGTCATCCCCGTCACGATCGCGCGTTTTTGATCGACGATGCGAATGTACCAGAACCGAGAGATCAATAAGCCGCGCTGCGTGCCTGCGATCAATTCGTGCGTGCTTTTTGTGCCGGCCGGCATGACGATGTTGAGTGGTTGCGGCCCGTAGGCGTTCGGTGCAGGCAGTGCATGGCCGGTGTTAGGCCGATCGAGTTTCTTAGCGTAGTAGCTGTCGGTCACGATATTCCGAACCACGCCGGCTTCGACGAGTGGTAGTCGCAACTTCGGCTGGCCTTCGTAATCAAAGGGCATCGACGGTGCGAGCGGGTGCGCGAAGTCATCGCCGATCGTGACCCGTTCGTCGAAGTAGCTTCGGTCGAGTCCGTCGGAACAGAATGACGAGCCATCGCTGAAGCTCTGCGCCGAGAAGTGCGACACGAGATAGGTCAGAAGCTCGCCGAATGCAGGCGGCTCGAGAATCACCGTCCACACTCCGGGTTCCACGGATCGCGGACGGGCGCTCGCGCGCGCGAGTTCGACGGCGCGCGCACCCGCCGCGTCGCCGTCGAGTTCGCGAATGTCGGTCGTATAGTGTTCGGCAAAGCCGGTCGAATCGGGCGCCGTGGTCTTGACGTTGACGCGTGCGTCAGTACCGTCGAAGGACGCAAGCGCGCCCGACGAGTTCGCGATCGTCGTGCCGCTGGTCGCGGTCGAAACGTAGCCGGAGCACCAGTAGCCCGCCTGCTCTGCGCGACTGATGATCGCGTCGCTGACGGTGGCTCGCGCATGCGGATCCGCGTGGGCGGTAGCATCGACGTAGCATCCGCCGGGCGCGGGCGCCGAGCCGCCGGGTGGAAGCGCCGGTACGAGCGGATCGCTCGGCACAAAGAGCGCCATCTCGCGGGCGCGTTCGAGCAGCGCATCGACCGAGGCATCGCTCAGATCGTTGGAGGCCGCAACGCCGGTGCGCCCGTCGACGATCGCGCGCACGGCGATCGTCACGTCGTCACCGGCGACGTTCTGATTGGAAATACCGTGTGCGAAGCGCGTCAACGCGTCATCGCCAGTACTCACGCGAACTTCGGTCTGGTCGGCACGCGAACGCTCGACCGCGCGTCGCGCGATTGCCTCACGATGCTTAGCCTTCATTGATATCCTACGCCGACGCTCACTCCGCGAAAACGCGCGGGCGATGCCGCCTGAGTCGTGCGCCCGGTTTGCATCGGCTCGCCCTTGCCGCAGTTGGGCGTGCCCCATGCATTCCATGACTGCGCGTCGGCAACAGCGTCGCACGAATTCCAAAACCGCGGGGTCATCCCGGCGTATGTCGGATTTTTGAGCATCCGGCCACGCTTGCCGTTCTTGATCTCCCAACCAATCTGGCAGCCGAACTGAAAATTCAGCCGGCGGTCATCGATCGACCAAGAACGATTGCTTTCCATATAAATGCCGTCGCGGATATCGTCGAAGAGCCCCTCGAACGGCACGTCGCCGGGCAGCAGGTTCAGGTTGCACATGCGGATCATCGGTACGAATTCCCAGCTTTGTGCCCGGACGCACGCGTTGCTCGTGCGTCCGATCGCTCGCGCGGTGTCATTGCTCATCTCGTAGCCGCGTAGCACGCCGTCCCGAACGATGTCCGAAACGCCCGACTTTGTGCCTTCGTCGTCGTACCCGCAGGTGGCCATTCCGGACGGCATCGTGTTGTCGACGACGATGGTGACCGCCGCCGATCCATACTGCAGGCGATCGAGCTGGTTGACTTCGAGGAAGCTCGTGCCCGAAAAGCTCGCTTCCCAGCCCATGACGCGATCGAGCTCGGCAGGGTGGCCGCACGACTCGTGAATCTGCAACGAGACCTGCGAGCCGCCGAGCACGACGTCAAACGTGCCGCTCGGACATTGCGGCGCAGTCAAGAGCGCGATTGCCTCGTCGCCGATTCGCGCCGCGTTCGCAAGTAGGGCCGCCTCTTCAACGATCTCCCAGCCGCCCGACTTGTAGAGACCGACGTCGCCAGGATAGGTGCGGCTCTGCACGTCGCCGTCGCCCACCGCCATGGCCTGCACGCCGGTTCCGGTTTGGACGATCGTTTGCTCGAGCGCTGAACCGATCGTGCTGTAGAAATATTTTTCGGTACGCCAGAGATCGAGCCACGCGCGCGCAACGGCGATCCGGTCGCCGGTGTGTGCGAGTTTCTCGGCTTCGAGCAACAAGGCGACACGCTCACCGAGCGGGACCGTGCGCGGATCGCGCGCCAGCGGCGTCGCATAGTTGTCGACGTAGACGTGCGGCGGTGCCGCACCGAAACGTTCCCGCGCGATCGAAGCGCTTGCGCGCGCAATCGCAACGGCGCGAGCCGCCGTACGGTCGATTCCTGCGTCGGTCAGATCGCTGCTGGCGGAAAATCCCCACGCGCCATCGACCAGTGCCCGGATGCCATAGCCGGATCCGCGTCCGTCAGCAAGCGACGCAACCACGCCGTTGCGGACTTCGATTCGTTCGCTGCGGACGTTCTCGAAGCGAATGTCGCCGTATTGGGCACCGCAAATCGTCGCGGTATCAAGCGCTCGATGCGCGAGAGCCTCGAACTCCATTTTCCGGGTGTTAGGGTCGGTCGGCCTTGGTGCCTGCAACGACCGCGTGCAGATTCTTCACCTCAATGCTGCCTTGCACCGATGCTGCTGCTGCGCTCCGGCCGATGACGTAGATCGCCACCAAACGCGCCGGCTGCGCGAGCCCAAGCGGCAGAGGCACGACTACGGTGCGCCATCCGGCATGCTCCATTGTTCCGGCAGAAAGCAACACTTCTTCGTTGATCGCGTTGCGTAATGCGAGTTTGAGCTGCGCGCCGTTACCGTCGTCGAGCACCTCAAACGCGACGGCGACGCTGCGCGCGGGCAAAGCGACGTTGGTCAGTAAGTACGCCGCGCGCTCTTGTGGACCGAGCGCATAACGTAACTCCATGCACAACGGGCAATCGGGCGCAAAACCAGCGTCGCCGTCGCCGCCGCGCGGAGCCGTCATGAACGATGGTGTCACCGCAAGCGGGGCGTCGTGAAAGCCGACAGTGACGTGCACGTCCGCCAAGCGATCGCCGAGCAGCAGCGACACCACCGCGTCAGCGCTGGACGCGATGAGCGTCCCGCTTGCATCGATGGCGGCGCCCGAGGCTCGCCACGGGAGCTGCGCGGGTAGTGCGATCGCGTACCCTTGCGCGTCGTACGCGCGAGCCTGCAGCGGCAAGCGTCCGCCTTGCGCGACACTCGGAACCTGCGGAAGAATGACCAGCCGGGCCGGCTGCTCGTAGACGTGTAGCGGCACGCGCAATTCTAACGCTCCAGCGCGCGCGACCAGCGCGCCCTCTCCGGTTCCTTGCGCGGTGAAGGCGCCGTCGCGATAGGTGCCAAGTGTCGCCGGTTCCACGCGGACGTCGATCGCGGCCGACGCCGTGACGACGTGCTCGGCGCTATCGGTCGCGGAGAAGCGCACTTTCACCACGGCGTTCGGTAGTGCGCGTACGGCGAACGGCGCAGCGACGAGCTGCGCGGGCGGTCCGACCGGTGCGCTGTCGTATACGAAGATGCCATCGGCCACCTTGCGCTCGCGGCCGTCGGATGGCGCGTTGACCAGCGTTGCGTCGGTCTCGCCCGGCGTACGCGCCACCAGCTCCGACGAGCCGCCGCCGTCAAACGCCATGCCGCGCACTGCGCCGAAGGCGCGCATCAGGGCTGAAAACTCGGGACGCGTTACGCCAACCGAGAAGCCCGGCTGCCGGCCGTCGACCTCGAGCAAATAGAGTGTTCCATCTTGCGCGATCGCCGCGCCGCTGCACGGAATGCGCTGTGCGTACTCGCCACCGTTGGGTCCATCGGGATCGTCGATCCACGATCCGCCGTCCAAAATCAGCGGGCCGCCGCCGACCGCGGCGACGAGATTTCCCATCGCCACCGGGGAAAGTGCACCGCTTATCGTGATCGCTTCGCCCACCTCGGGTACGCCAACGCGCGTATAAGCGTCCAACCCGATTGCAAGATAATAGCCCGGCGGCTGCACGACGGTATTATCGGGAACCGCCGTGACGCGATAGGTCGCGAACGGCGGCGTCCCAGCCGTTGGGGTAAGCGCAACGAGCGTCAGGTCATCCGATGGCGGAATGCGGCCGAACGCCGGCGTAAGCAGCGCGGTTCCTGTGCTGCGGTGATTGATCGCGTCGAGCGTATCCGTGCGGCTCGCTAGTTGCAGCGTGCCGGCAAAATCCATCTCGGTGATTTGCGCGCTACCGTCGGCGGCGATCGCGAGCGCATACCGTTTCGTCGGAGAGCTGAGCAGTGTTCCGCCGCGCACGACCACATTCGTCGGACGATTTGTGTTGCCGATGTCGAAGTAATCGGCGTTGATCCCGGCAATCGCGCCGGTGCGCCGCGCCATCGACGAAACCGTTTCGCCGTCGGACGCCAGCGCGTCGCTCGCCAATACGCTGTTGAGCTCGACATAGGGTGCGTGAGGCGCGACAGCGACGACATGTACGACGATTGGGCCGGCGTCGGTAACCAAGTCGTATTCGCCGTACTCGACGCCGGGCGCGATGCGCTCGATTACCGGTGCGTCAAAGGCAATGCGCGGAAACGGGGGCGCTGGGTCGAGGTGCGCTGGTAAAATCGCGAGCAGCAGCGCGGCAAGCATCAACCGTTCCAAACGGCGACGGCAAGGGGATAACCACCGGTCGCGAACGGTGCGCCCGCAACGCGGCGCAAGGTGGCCAAGTCGAACACGTCGATCTTATCGCTGCGCGCACATGGAATGTACAACAGTCCGCGATCGATCGACGGCTTCCAGGGCGTCTCACACGTTTGCAGCGGCGCGCGGGTCGCCCGCAGCGTCCGCGCATCCAGGATTTCGACCGCATCAGTGTCTTCATCAGTAACGAAAAGGCGATCATGTGCGCTGTCGAAGGCGATGCCGATCGGAAATGCCAGCGGCTCGCTTCGCGCGATGACGTGAGGATCGGTTGCGACGGTATCCACTGCCACCACGCGTCCCGCCGCGGCGAACGGCGAGTCCAGGCTTTGATTCGAAACGGCAAACAGCCGTGCACCGTCGCTCGAGAGGACGATCGAGAAGACGCGATCGATGACGTGAAAGCGACGCAGTTCGACCATGCTGCGGGAATCGACGATCGAAACGGTGCCGTCGTTCACGTTCGCAACGTAGACGCGTTGCCGCATCGGATCGATCGCGATCCCTTCCGCGGTCAGCCCGAGCACGCGATGGGTGATGCTCCCGTCGGACGCGATGCGGGTGAGCGCTCCGGCGCCACCGAGCTCGCGATTAGTCACGAACAGCGCACCGCTGGCGGAATCAAAAGCCACTTGGTCGCCGAACGGGACGTCGTCGTAGCGATGGACGGTCCAGGGATCGAGCGTGGCAATCGTTGCGCTTGTGCCGTCGGTTGCCGTGGTTGCGATCGCGCCGTCGGCGTTGATGGCGACGTCCCCGGGCGCGCCATCGATCCCGAGCGCCGCGCGCGCGCGAAACGGGGCGGTCGCATCGTGCAGGATGATGCCATCGTCATAGCTTGCAACGGCAATGAACGGGCGGTGCGGATCGGGCGTGGGGGCGATTGCGAAACTGCGCATCGCAAGACCGCTGCGACCCGAAGCAATCACGGTGCTCGCGCCGCTGCCGGCGGCGACGGTGTAACGATCGCCCTGCACCGCGCCCGCGCCGCTCACAAACAGCGTATAGGGCGGTCCGAAGCCGTTGATGCGAATGGGAATCGTACTGCCGGGCAGATACGCAAGGTGCGCCGCCGCGATCGATCCTGCGGCGCGATGTACCGGTAACGGGCGCGGTGCCGCGGCAATCGCCACCGCTAGCACGAGCAAAACCAGCGGCCGTTTCAACTTGCTTGGAAAAACCCGATGATCCCGACGACGACACCGACGGCGGTCAGACCCGCAGCGAGCCAGAGTGGAATGCGCGCGTATGTCAGCGCGGCAATCGAGGCGAACGCAATCGAGATTTCGAACATTGTCGTTGCGATTTCGAGCGTTTCGAACGAATTTAGCAGCAGTTCCGCACGATCTTGCTCGTGATCTGCCCGTTCCTCCAGACCCTTGGCTTCGGTGTAGACGGGAAGCGATGCATTCTGTTCTTTAGTCGCTTCCTTCGGCATCTTGAGAGCCTGGTACAACGTGACTTTGAGTTGCTGGCTCTGGTAGTAATGATATTGGTCTGAGGCCTTGGCGGTCAGCAAGACGGCGTCGTTGCGCAGGGCCAGTGCTTGAATCGATCGGTGATGCGAATAGAGGGTGCCGAGCGCGGCGAGAACGGCGACGACGGCGGTGAAGAAGGGAACGAGGCGTTCGTGACTGGCTTGGGTGTTGGGGTGGATGCTCACGAAACGCCGGCTCCGCGATGCGCGAGCGATTGCACGAAGACGAGGCCTTCCGCGACGTCGGTATTCGGCGCGACCAGCGTTGCCTCGGTGCGGCGCGGGTCGAGCGGGAAGCTCGCGATGCGAAAGTCATCGAACGTTCCTGCGATAACCACGCCGTCCGGATCGACCGCAAACGCGCGCTGGGCGCCGCGATCGAAGACGATCACGTACATACGCAGTTCGGCCGCGCGCGCGCGTGCGACGCGCTCGAGCCACGGATGTGACGTCGCCGCGTCGAGAACTGCCACGCGATAGCCGTCTAAGCGGTACGTCACCAGCAGTGCCGGATCGAAGGCGTCCGGGGCGTCCAGCCGCACCGAGGCTACGGCGGCATCGAGCGTCGCGAAGTCATCATCGCCGTTGGGTGCGAGCGCGAGGTCGGCTTCGAGAATGCGAAGACGGTCGGCAATGTCGCTCGGCAACGGGCTTGCGCAGATCGCAATGCGTACGCCACGATCGCCGCCTGGATCGCGTGGCGCCGGTGCCGGCAGTCGCACGCGTAGTGGCGCCGGCGAAGTCCGCTGCAGCTGAGCGGTCACGACTTCTTCGTTCTCTTGCGAAGCGATCGCAACCACGTCGCCGCTCGCGTCGACGATCTGTGATTTGCCACAATACGCAACCATACCGCGCTCGACCCCGCACTTGTTGGCGGCGATAAACGGCACACCGTTTTCGAAGGCCCGGACGCGCCCAAGGAGATCGGCCTGGATGTTCTCACGATGATGCGGATCGCGTCCCGACGTTACCCAGGCCGTCGGCATGACCAGTAATTCTGCACCGCGATCAACCAGCGTTCGCGCGATCACCGGCATGCGTCCGTCGGCACAAATCAACACGCCGAGCTGCCCGATCGAGGTCTGCACCGGCGCGATGGTATCGCCCGGCGAAAACCACTGGCGATCGAAGTGCCAAAGAAAAATCTTTTCGGCCGATCCCGCGACCGAGCCGTCGCGGTCGATTACGACCGCACCATTGTAGAGGATCTCACCGCGCCGCACAGCCGCCCCGGCAACGATGGCGCACGACGCGCGTTGCGCGGCTCGCGCGAGGCTCTCGACTACCTCAACAGCCAAGCGTTCATCGACGCCGTCGTCGCCGAGCACGTAGGCGGGAAAGGTTCCCTCGGGCAGCACCAGCAGATCGCAATCGAGCGCGGCGCGTTCGATCCGCTCGACGATCGAAACGCGCAGGCGTTCGTAATCGCCGCGATCGTGCGCACGCAATTGCAGCGCTGCTACCCGGATCATTGGAGGCACTAGGGCCAGTTCTACACGGGAGCCGCTGGTGGCCTTGCGAATACCTCGACCTTATGAGAGCCTTCGTGAAATCCACTCCGTTTTACGTGTGTGCCCTAGCCATCGCGCTAACCGCTAGTGCAAGCGTGGCTGCGCCGGCGGCAAGCACACCCAAGCCGGCGGCAACGGCTGCCTCAAAGGACCCGTGCGCGAGCAAAAAGAGCAAATGGGACCGTCAGCAATGCGAAAACTACACGCACGCTGCTCCCGGCGATGAATACTTCGGCCGGATGAAGATGAGTTTTCTCGGGATCAACAACACGTTCCACGATGAAACCATACGCGCCGGCGACTACACGACTGATTCGGGCATCATCAACAAGGTCACGTTCGCCGACGACGCACTCGAGGCGTGGGCGCACAAGTATCCGGGCGATCCGCAGCTC
>DATHMY010000180.1:0-3643 GCA_035486535.1 Candidatus Acidiferrum sp. | reverse complement strand
ATACCCGCCGTAACCACCGTAGAGGTAGAGTGGCGAATGGCGCAGCGCAAGGGTCAGGCCGATATCGAGCTGCCAGATCGAATACTGCATCTGATACGTCTTGCCGACGTTGGAACTGAGCGGAATCGTTTCCGTATAGTTGCCGGTCACGGTTGGATAGTAGAACGCCGAGCCATAGACGCCAATTCCCGGGCGCAGATCGGGCAGTTTTTCAACGCCCACGCCGAGGCCGTCCCAATGCGGATAGCCGTAGTTGTTAGACGTCCAGATGTAGCCCAGTCCGACGTAGATCCGCGGAGCTGCAATCTGATATTCCAAGCGGCCGTCTAAGCTGACTTGGTGCGCCCAGAAGACCGGCGTGAACGCGGTGCCGCCGTCGATAGTGCTAAAGTAGGTGAACTCGTTGCCGAGCAAGTCGGTCAGATTATCGCTCGTGATATAGGAGTCGGAACGGTAGTCGACTTTCACCGCGAACTTTGAATTGAGCGGCGCATACGCGGCGTTGAGCTGGAACGACTCGCAGAACGGGCCGGCGACGAATTCGTTGTAATTGTGGGAGCTCCACGTGGTCGCGCCTTGCACGAAGAACGTGTATGACGGCACGATCGGCACCGGGCTTGGCGTCGGCGGTGGCGGTGGTGGCGGCGTCGGTGCCATGGTCGGCGGCGCAGTTGGCGGCGGCGTCGGCGGAATGTAGCGAACCACAACGAGCTGACGCGCCGGCACCCATTCGACATAGGCGCCTAACGCTTCGGAAAGCACGCGCACCGGGACGAGCACGACGCCTTCGTACATGATTGGGGGCACGTCGAGCGGACGCGCCGCGCCGTCGACAACGATTTCGTTCTTGCCCATTGTCACTGAGGCGCTCGTATCACCACGCGTTACGGTATACGTGTTCCCGTCGGTCGATACGGAAACGGTCGCGCCCATCGCTTCGAACATGCTCTGCAGCGGCACATAAATCTGGCCGTCTTTCACGAGTGCGGCGAGCACGCGCCCTTGCTTGAGTGTGTCGGGCTTGGCGTAGACGGTGTGGTCGTTATAGAGGATTGGAATCTGACCCGACGGCGGCGTGCCAAAATTCGGGGCCGTTGCATCGGCTGCTGCCACGAGGGCAGGCCCGACGTCGGCGACGGCGATCGCACTCGTGCAAATCGCGAGCGCCAGGCATAAAGATAGGGTGCGCGCGATCATTAGAACCTCACCATCGTCACGCCGTTGCTTGTGTTGCAGGATTGCGATCCCGTATTTGCCGGCTCGCGCACATCCATGCGGAGCCCGAGCGACGTCGTCTGCGCGCCGGCTTGCGCCGATCGTGCACCGACATATTGAAAGACATACGACTGACCCGCTTTAAGCGGTGGAATGCCGCGCGAATCGAGCTTCGTGCTACCCCTGTAAACGTCGGCGAATTGGAGCGTGTTCGAGGCTTGGATCGTTGGGTCAGGTCCGACGCATGACCCCGCGGTTGCGGGCGCATATTCTGATGCGAAGAGCAATGCTGCGACGGCGAAAATGGAGCTAGGCCTAAGGGCCACACGTATACCCATGGGTCCAGGCTACCTGGGATACGGCTGGGCCGGTATAGTGGAAAACCCGGTTTAGGGCTCTTCCGGCGGGCTCTCCCATCCGAGCACGCGCGCGATCAATTCGGTGCGGTTCCGGCTATCGGTCTTATCGACCATGCTCTTGATGTGGTCCTGAACCGTCGATGTCGTGATGTTCAGGGCCTCGCCGATCTCTTCGAGCTTTGCACCGTCGAGCAAGAGCGCGAGCACTTCCAACTCGCGAGGCGAGATGTGAAAGCGAGCTGCCGGTTCCACCAGCGAATGTGGAGACTGAAAACGATCGATCCGAACGCCGATGAAGAGTCCGGCTGGACCGAGCACTGGTTGGGTGTGCACGACGAGGAACGGCACCGGGCGCGCGACGCCGGGGAGCTGCGTGGCTGGATCGCTTTGCCAACCCGCGATCAGTGCGCGCACGGTATCCTCGAGCACCGCGGGGAGACGATCGGCCAGGCGCGTGTGCAACCCGGTGAGCGCTGCGCGGCGCTGCTCTTGCGACGTCCAGGTCATCACGATCTGCAAATCCTGATCGAGCACGTAGTGCTCGCCCTCGGGGACTTCAATTGGGTTTGGAGCGTCATCGCGATGCTCCGAAGCCGATCGTGCGAGCGCGCTTGCGTTCAAACGCAGCGAGGAGAGGCGTTCTGATCCCGAGTCGAGCGCCAAGGTGAGCATCGCAATCTCGCTCGACGTGAACGGCCCCAGTTCGGAGGTTCGCAGCAGCGTAAGAATTCCAAAGCTGGCTTTGCCGTCAGCAAAGAGTAGGGTGACGCCGCTGGCGTAGTCGCCGAGCGGCCCGAGGGTGGCAGCGATGCGCGGCCCGGTCTTGGACTTCTCACGCTGGCGCGAGATCTCGCTCTTGAGCTCGGCTAGTTCGCCCCCGTCGCCCTCCGAGCCAAGCAGATTGCCGAGCTCGCCATCGTGTTCCGGGCGCGCGAAGGCCCACCGCGACGCCGGAACGATCCGAAGGATCGCGGTCACAATGGGATATGCCGGGTCCGACTTTGGAATGGTGTCTACAAGCACCATATCCCGCTTTTTCACGATGGCTGCCTTCCGGGCCAGGTGATACGTTGTGGTCGGCGATTCTTCGCGAGGAGCGTGTAAATATCATGGCCCGCCTGTGCTGCTTGGCCGCCATCGACCCCGATGATCTCCCACTACTGACCGCCGCGATGAATGCGGCCTTCGCGCATGCCAACGCAAGCATCGCCCAACTGGACGTTGCGGTGCTTCGGGCGCTCGCGCCCGACGTTCTCGTCGTCGACGTCGACCGGGTTGACGTCGACCCGATCGAGGCGATCCGGCAGTTGCGCTTCGTGCTCCCGGATTGCACCATCGTCGTGTACACCGGCGGAACGAACTCCGACGTGGTCCGCGCTTGTCACAACGCCGGTGCGAACTGCCTGCTTTCAAAATCTTCAGACGAAACGCAATTAGCTGCCGGCATGCGGCGCGCGATGTGGAGCGGCTGTTTTACCGATCCTCGTTTCGTCTCGTCATTCTAGGGAAACAACTAGTAAATCAACCGCCACGCGAACGGCAGCGGGTCCGCTTCATGGGCGATAAACTCATGCATCATTGATGCATGGTCAGGATAGTACATGTCGCCCCCTGAAGTTAGAACCGCAGTCGCTGACACCAGCGAAGAAATCCCCACTGCCCTCGATGCGCTGCTGCTACGGATCGCCAAGCGTACCGCGACCGTCGGCGTGATGGGCCTTGGCTATGTTGGACTGCCGCTGGCGCTGGCGTGCGCCGAGGTATTCCAACGTGCGATCGGATTTGACGTCAACCTCGAACGGATCGTCGAGGTCAACGACGACTGCGCGACGCAGAAGAACTTCAGCGGGACAGCCGACTTTGCCCTATTGCGCGACTGTGACGTCGTCGTCATCTGCGTGCCGACGCCGCTGGAGAAGAGCAAGAATCCCGACCTCTCGTACATTCGCGACGCCGCAGACCGTATCGCCGCGCACTTGCGCCCCGGTCAGATCGTCATCCTCGAGTCCACCAGCTATCCAGGAACAACGGATGAGCTATTGCTGCCGCACTTCGAGGCGACGGGTCTG
>DATHMY010000179.1:0-3887 GCA_035486535.1 Candidatus Acidiferrum sp. | reverse complement strand
TCAGCGGACGCGGCACGGAAATCGCTCGCCGATATGAATCCCGAAGGCCGTATTGCCAGCGTCGAGGAAGTCGCGAGTGTGTCGCTCGATCTAATCTGCAGCGCCAAGAACGGCGTGTCCGTCGTCATCCCCGGTGGAGAGGAATACTAATGCGTTCGTTTCTTGGCTTTCTCGCCGTGCTCGTGCTCACAACGCTTACCGCGCATGCCGCGGGGGAGAGCACCTGGAATGCCGATCCCGTGCATTCGTCGGCAAACTTCACGGCAACGCATCTAGGGATTTCGCACGTCAACGGCATCATTCCGATTCTAAGTGCGAGCGTCGTTGTCCCAGATGGCACCAACATCCCGACGTCCGCGCGCGCATCGCTCGATCCGAGCGGCGTTGACACGCGCAACTCACATCGCGACGATGACCTGCGTTCCGCGCATTTCTTCGATGTTGCAACCTACCCGAAGATGGGATTCGTCAGCACGAAGTTCGTAGCCACCGACGCAACGCACTTCACGGCCACTGGCGATTTTAGCCTCCACGGGCAGACCCATCCGGTGACGCTCACCTGCGAGTACCTTGGCCGTGGCCCAGGCATGCGTCCGACCGAGCAGCGCATCGCCTACACGTGCAAGACAACGATCGATCGGACGCAGTGGGGAATGAATCTCTTCTTTCCGGTGGTGAGCAACAACATCGATCTCGAGATCGACATCGAAGCCATCAAGCAGTAGCTTCACGCGCCGTACCAGCGCAGGTGCGGCCAGATCTGGTCGAGCGGCATTGTCGGGCCGGTGCAGAGATAGATCGGTGAGGGGCCTTCGACGACCCATTTGAGCGGCTCAGTCGAGGTGGTAACGAGCTTGCACGAACGATAGTAGTGCCGCAAGAGATCGAAGCGCGAAGCACCGATCGCGATCATCGGATCGCCGCTGTAGCTATGCGTGCCCCACAGCCAATAGGTGTTTTGGCTGCCGATCGCGCTGGGGAGACCGTACGATGGGCCGAAGAAATCGATTGCACCCGCGTCGGCGTAGGTGTCGGCGTAGATCGCGGTGCCTCGCCGCGTTGTCGGTGGCAAAGTGTTATAAACGCCGGCGACGTCGTGAGCGAGGCGATCCCAACCGAACTCTTCAGCATAAATCGGTTGAATGACGTGGGCGGGCTGGTCGTTGCGTCCGGTGAGTCCGAGCGCTTGCGAATAGGCGATGAATCCGTTGATTGGTAAAACCGGAATGGAAAGCGGCAGCGTAACGATCGCACTGACCGCGATTGCGGCGAGGAGCGCGCAGCGCAACCACGTCATCGCGCGCTCGACCACGACCGCACCAATGGCGAAGAGTGCGCCGTAGATGCCGATGATGTAGTAGCCCTTGGCTTCGAGGACGACGGCTGCGACGAACAGCGCGATGTAGGCGAGCGAGACGAAGCGGAGTTCGCGCAAGCGTTGACCGAGAAACGGCGCGATCAAGCCGCAAAGCCATACCGGAGCAGCGAGCGGGTTCGTATAGAGCAACTGCTCTGCTGCAAATGAAAGCGCATTGCTCGCGAGGCTTTGCGATTCGAGCAGCCAGCCGTTGTTAAAGGCATGGCGGTTCGCGGCATCCCCTTGCAACACGGCAAAGAAGGGCCAGCCGTGCGCTGCCTGCCACCACAGATTTGGGAGCATCAGCACGGCGACGACGCCCACGCAAACCGCAAGCCAAGGCGTGGCCAGATCTCGACGTTCTTTGGTCAACAGCAATCCGATGAGCAATGCGGCAAGCAGCAGCGCCATCGAATACTTGCCGTAGAGCCCGAACGTGGCTACCGCGGCGAGGCCGAGCCAATTGCGCCTGATGCTGCACCAAATGACTAGCGTCCAGGATAGCGGCTCGAATGAGGTGGTGGTGAGGATATTGCCGAGCAACAGATAGGCCGGCGCGAGTGCTACGGCGATAGCGGCGAAGGCCTGCGCGAAGCGGCCGCCGCCTAGCTCGCGCGCGATCCGAGCTGCGACGTACGCGGTGAGTGCCGCCGCAAGCACCGATAGCAGTCGTAACGCGATGAGCCCGTCGTTCGCTGATTGCGCAAGCCACGCGACGAACGCGACGAGCGGCGGTTGATCGATGTAGCCCCATGCGAGATGATGTCCGCACGCAATAAAATACAGTTCGTCGCGAAAATAGCCATATCGCCACGCGGTGCACAGATGCAACAAGAAGGTGGCGAATGCGACGACCCCGCCGATCATTGGGTCCCAACCGTCATGTTGCAGGAGTTATGCGCCCCGGAAGCCGACCCTTGCGGGCGATGACCAAGGCTCGCGTCGCCGTCGAGAATCACGTCGCCGTCGTAACGCTCGATCGCCCCGAGCGCAAGAACCCGCTCACCTTTGAACTCTACGCGCAACTTCGCGACTGGTTTTCCGCGCTGCGCGATGATGCGTCGATCAAAGCGGTCGTGCTCACTGGAGCGGGCGAAAATTTCTGCTCCGGCGGTGACGTGCATGAGATTATTGGGCCGCTGACCACGCGCACACCCGCGGAGCTGCTTGAATTCACGCAGATGACCGGGGACCTGGTAAAAGCGATGCTCGCCGCGCCGCAGCCGATCGTTGCTGCCGTCGACGGGGTCTGCGCAGGAGCCGGTGCGATCCTTGCGATGGCAAGCGACCTGCGATACGGCACGCCGCGCTCGCAGGTTGCCTTTCTGTTCGTGCGCGTTGGTCTTGCCGGCTGCGACATGGGAGCCTGCGCGATGCTGCCGCGCATCGTTGGCTTCGGCCGTGCGGCGGAGTTGCTCTATACAGGACGTGCCATGCATGGCGACGAGGCACACGCCTGCGGCTTCTACAACGCGATTGCCGAGCCACATGAGGTGCTTGAGCGCGCTACCGGCGTTGCCCGCATGTTAGCCGCTGGTCCGACGCTTGCGCATGCGATGACTAAACGCATGCTGCACGAGGAGTGGTCGCTCCCCCTCGATGACGCGATTGATGCGGAAGCGCGAGCGCAAGCAACCTTAATGGAAAGCAACGATTTCAAGCGCGCCTATGAAGCATTTACTCAACGGCGCACGCCCGTCTTCGAAGGGAATTAACAGATGGATGGACGCGCGCTTGATTGGCCGTTCTTCGATGACGAGCACCGCGCATTTGCCGGATCACTTTCGAGTTGGCTGAACGAAACGCCGGTATTCGAAGACGATGCCGCACCGGATTCGAGCGTAAAAACGTGGGTCCGAGCACTCGGCGACGCCGGGTGGTTGCGCGCCTGCACTACGCTCGACGTGCGCGCGCTCTGTCTTGCGCGCGAGCGGCTGGCGTATCACTCGGCGCTGGGTGATTTCGCGTTTGCGATGCAAGGCCTGGGCAGCGGGGCAATCACGCTCTTCGGTTCTCCCACGCTGAAGGCACGTTACGTCGACCCGGTCGCGAACGGCAAGGCCATCGCTGCCTTTGCACTCTCAGAACGTGAAGCCGGCTCAGACGTCGCCGCGATGACGACCTCCGCGCAACGCGACGGCGACCGGTATATCTTGAGCGGTGAGAAGACGTGGATCTCGAATGCGGGGCTGGCGGATTTCTACGTGGTGTTTGCGCGCACCGGCGCCGGCGGCGCAAAAGGCATCTCCGCATTCGTAGTCGACGCGGGCATCGAAGGCTTCGAGGTGAGCGAGCGCATCGAGACGATCTCACCGCACCCGCTGGGTTCGATTGCCTTCAACGGCTGTTCGATATCAGCGAGCCACCGGCTCGGCGACGAGGGCGACGGCTTCAAGATCGCAATGGCGACGCTCGACGTCTTTCGCGCCACGGTTGGTGCGGCGGCACTCGGATTCGCGCGGCGCGCCTTCGATGAGTCGTGCGCACATGCAAAGTCCCGCCAGCTCTTCGGTGCGCCGCTGGCGGCGCT
>DATHMY010000178.1:0-9181 GCA_035486535.1 Candidatus Acidiferrum sp. | reverse complement strand
TCCGCCTCCCACGATGCGGGGCACATCCCTGGTCGTGGATCAGAGGATTCAGCTTTAACCAGCCCTAACAGCGCCGGGTTCTCCCCCACATGTCTGAGGAGGTCAGGTTCTCCACGTGAAGATCGTGGTTACGGTCAAGCTTGTGCCGGATCCGAATGCCGAAAAGCGGATCGATAACGGTACGAAGCGTTTGGTGCGCACCGGCGTAGAGACGGTGCTCAATCCCTACGACGAGTACGCTCTCGAAGCGGCGCTGCAGATAAAAGAAAAAGCCGGCGGTGATACCACCGTCACGGTGTTTAGCATGGCGCCCGAGTCGCTCAAAGAGACGCTGCGCAAGGCCCTCGCAATGGGCGCCGATGACGCGGTATTGCTCAGCGACGCCGGCCTCGAAGGCAGCGACGTTTGGGCGTCGTCGTACGCGATCTCGCACGCGCTCAAGAAGATCGGCTTCGATCTGTTGATCGTGGGTGGCCTTTCCGATGACGGCTCGACCGGCGCAACCCCGGGTGCACTGGCGGAGTATCTGCAAACGCCGCTGATCACCAACGCGCGTAAAGCCGAGATCGCCGATGGAAAATTGAAGATTGAACGCGAGACCGATACCGGTTATCAAGACGTGATTGCGCCACTACCGTGCGTGCTGACGACCGCCCTGACGTTTGGTGAGCCGCGATACGCCTCGCTCAAAGGCATCATGGGCGCAAAGAAAAAGACGATTGCGCCGATGAGCGTTGCCGATCTCGGCCTCGATCACGCGGTCGGACAGAGCGGTTCGAAGACCCAGCTGCTTTCCTTCGCTCCGCCGCCGGTTCGCGGCAAGGGGCAAGTGATTGAAGCGGCTGACGGCGCTGCGGGTGCAAAGGCGATCTTTGATTTCCTCAAAGAGAGGAAACTCGTGTAATGAAAAACGTTCTGGTTTACGTTCAGCATAAGAACGGGCAGACGCCGAAGGTCACCTTCGAGATGGCAACGCAAGCGCGCAAGCTCGCGGATGCGCTCGGAGGCAAGGCGCACGCGCTGGTCGTTGGCCCCGGGTCGTCGCAACTTGCAGAAACGCTCAAAACGTATCCGCTCGATGCGATCCACGTGAACGACGACGGCGACGTCGACAAGTATCTCCTCGATCCAACCATCGACTATCTCGATGCCGCGGCCAAAGCGATCGGACCGTCACTCGTGTTGGTCGCCAACACGCTGACCGGCAAGGACGTCGCCGGTCGCCTCGTTGCTCGTCTGCATGCGGGGATTTGCGCCGATGCGGTTGATTTCAAGCTCGATGGCGGCAAGGTCGTCGCGGTGATGCCGAAATTGGGCGGCGCAGCGATCACCGATTGCGAGCTGCTCGCGGGTGACTATGGCGTGGTGACCATTCGTCCCAATGCCTTTGCAGCGCAAGCGGGCGGAGCCGGCGCAGGGGTGCAAGCAATCGAAAAACCGGCCGGCATGAGCTACACCGTGGTGGTCGAGAAAGACGTCGAAGAGAGTTCCGGGGAACTCGCGCTTGAGGAAGCACCCGTTGTCGTGGCAGGCGGCCGCGGTCTGGGCGGACCTGAGCCGTTCGACACATTACTCAAACCGCTCGCGGCCGCGCTGGGCGGCGCGGTGGGTGCCTCGCGTGCGGCAGCGGACGCGGGATGGGTGCCCTACAACCTCCAAATCGGTCAGACGGGCAAGACGGTCAGCCCACCACTCTACATCGCGGTCGGGATCTCGGGCGCGATACAACACAAGGTCGGCATGCGTTCTTCGGGTACGATTGTCGCCATCAATAAGGATGGACAATCGCCGATCGCCGAGTTTTCGGATCTGCTGGTCGTGGGCGATGCCTTCGCCATCGTGCCGGAGCTCACAAAACTCGTGCAAGCCGCCAAATCATAAGCTAAGGATCTCGAACACGTTGAAACGCTTCACACTCCTGCTCACCATGTTCCTCGCGCTCGGCGCGGCCTTCGCCGCAACGCAGCCCAATGCTCAGGCCGCACTTTTCGGCGCGAGCAAGGCCGCGTCGCCGTCGCCATCGCCGACGTCCTCGGCGTTGCCGACAGCCTCACCCGAGCCGCCCTCGGTTGCGATTCCGAAGTTGCAAGCCACGCTCAAGGCCAACCCCAACGATCAGGAAGCGATGACAAAACTCGCCGCCCAGTTCTTGGGGATCAGCCGTCCCGATCTTGCGGCGCAGCTCACGCAGCATCTGCTGCAGATGGGCGACAAGACCGCGCAGGTCTACTATCTCGACGGCTACGCTATGGACGCGCTCGGCCATGACGACGTCGCGATCAGCGACATGGAACAAGCTGAGAATCTCGATCCGAGCAATATCGGCGTTCTCGAGCAACTCGTCACGCTCTATCTCAAAGTCAATCGTTTCACCGATGCCGAGCGGATCGCGAACCGTAGCCTCGTGCTCAACAAGGGCGATGTGGAGTCCTATTCCATGCTTGGTTCGGTGTACGCCGCGGAGCAGAAGTTCGACGATGCTCGTACGCAATTCCAAGTCGCTGCGACGAAGGATCCGAAGAATCCCGATCCGCTGCTGCAGATCGCGCAGACCTATGCACAGCAAGACAATATCCCGATGGCGCTACAGTGGGTCGGCAAAGCGATTGCGGTCGATCCGAAAAACGTTCAGGCGCTCGTCTTCAAGGCCGAGCTCTATTCGCGCCAGCATGATGATCAACAAGCTTCGGCCGCGTACGACGACGCAATCGTTGCGGCGCCGGACGACGCTGCGAAGGTGCAGATTCTCACGCGCAAAGCCGCTTACTTCGCGCAAGAAAAGAAGTATCCGCAGGCCGAGGCCATCTACCAGCAAGGGATCACGCAGTATCCGAAGGTCCCGGCGATGTACGTCGCCTATGGCGACTATTTTGCATCGCAGAAGAGCGTTGACAAGGCGAAATCTGAGTGGCAAGCCGCGCTTGCAATCGATAACACCGATCTCGATGCACTCAGCCGCCTCTCGGAGGTGGCGATGGAACAGCAACACTACGCGGACGCGATTGGCTATCTCAAACAAGCGACGGCGATTCAGCCGGATCCGCTGGCATTCGCGGCCCTCGGTCAAGCCTACGCGTTCCAGCATGACTTCGTCGACTCGAAGGATGCGTGCAGCAAGGCATTCCAGCTCCAGCGCACGCCGCAGTCACTTGCCTGCATCGCCGGCGCCGATTACCAGCTCAAGAACTTCAAGGAAGCGGCGCAGATCTTCGACGTGATCGACAGCAACGCCAAAACCTTCTTGGATCAGAATCCGCAGTTTCTCTACATTGCCGGGCGCAGCTATCAGGAAACGAATCAGCGCACCAAAGCGGTCGCCGCCTACAAGCGCTTGTTGCCGTTGATGAAAAAAGGTACCAAGCAGTACGCCGAGGTTCAAGGATATATCGCCGATCTGAGCAAGCCCACGCCGGCAGCGACCCCGAAGAAAAAACCCTGACAGCCTTAGGATGACATGAAGCTCGTCTACGACGCGCTCTACGGCGACCATCTCCGCGATCTCGGGCATCCCGAATCACCCGACCGCGTGGAGGTGGTCGCTGCGAGTTTGAACCAGCGCGGACTGGCAGATAATCTGTATCGCGCGCATGACGCTGCCGATAGCGAGATCGAGCGCGTGCACGAGCACGGCTACGTCGAGTTGGTCAAACGCGAGATCGGCGATCTCACCGGACCGCGCTATCTCTCGACCGGCGACGTCGTGGTTGACGCGCGCACCCTCGACGTTGCGCGGCGCGCCGCCGGCGGCGCGATCGCCGCAGTCGACGCGACCGTTGAGAGCGGTACCCCCGTCTTCGCACTGGTCCGGCCGCCGGGGCACCACGCCGAATCTGCCCGCGGCATGGGCTTTTGCGTCTTCAACAATGCGGCTATCGCTGCTCGGGCATATCAGGCTCGCGCGGGCGGGCGCGTATTGTTGATCGATTTTGACTATCATCACGGCAACGGAACCGAAGACGCCGTGGGCGAGGGACTGAGCTATGTCTCGACGCATGCATCGCCGGCATATCCCGGCACTGGCTACCAAAGCGCCTCGTTCGGCGACGACGCGTTGATCAACGTCCCACTACCTGCATCGGGGATTACTACGGAAGCCTTCGTCGCGATTTGGGAGCACTTGCTGGCGCGTGCCGCCGCGTTCGTGCGGCCGGATCTCATCGTTGCGAGCGCCGGGTTCGATTATGTGGCCGGCGATCCGGTTGGCGACCTTGGGGTCGACGTCAGTGCAGCATCGGCGCTTGCGAGAGCGATCAATCGTACCGCCGCGGAATATTGCGGCGGCCGCGTGGCGTACGTCCTAGAAGGTGGCTACGATATCGATGCGCTGACCGAATCGATCGCCCAAGTGATCGAGGTAACGAATTGCACCGATACGGATGAAAACGACGCGCAGTCGCAGGCGATCCCGGCCGCGCAGCGTGACCTACTCAGAGCAATCGACGAGCGCTTTCAGCGCTAAGCTCCTCTAGCACGCGCAGCGCTTCCTCGCCGCGGTCGATCGGCACGAAGAGATGGTCGTGATAAAAACCGCTGACGACGTTCGCTGCAATCGTGTGCCTGGCCAGCGCCGCGGTGACCGCGGCAGTGAATCCGACCGACTCGAGATCGGATTCGACGCGCAACGTGATGCGGCGGGCTGGAAATGCGTACTCCAAGCGGTGTTCGTCTGCGACCCTGCGCTCGATCACGATCGTGATGCCTTCGCTTTCGCGAAACGCTAAGAGCGGACGCGCGCTCTCGGTCGGAAATGATCGGTCAACACAGCAGAAGACCCACTCGCGTGGGTCTAGCGCTGGTTTCATGGTGATCAGAAGTGTCGATAGATCGCGTTCGGGCACTCGCTTAGGGTAGCACACTCGCGCCGATTTTTTCCAGTTCGACGACGCTAAGTTCGCCGACAAGCGCAAAATGGTGGTTGCCGTCGGCCCACGCAAGTAATGTTGTTGGACCATCTTCGACGTAGTGTGCCGGATGATCCGCAACGCTGGTCGCGATCGCATGGTAGTGCGAAAGGTCGACCGCAGCGTCTTTTTCGTTTTGGAAAAGCGACACCGTGCGAATGCCGTCGGAGTAGATCAGGTGCAGGGTCGGAATGTTGTTGATCGACACGAGATCCCCCGCGATTGGGCTGAAGCCTTCGGGTAGATACTTCGGTACGCGGGCGGCGAAGCCGGCGCTCGATATAACCTGCGCAATGTCCGTGGATTCGGGTCCGCGCGCCGCGCCATTGACGCGATCCATTCCGGATGGAATGTCGAAGAGCGCCGGCGGAATTGCATTGCTGTAGCGGATTTGCTCCATACGGGTCTGCGCGATCAAGGATCCGTTAGCAGCATATTGCTGGCGTTCGAGGACCAGGTGGGTTTTCGCGTCGATATGCACGCGCATCGTCGTTTGCCCGGTGTATTTGTTGTTGAGTAGGACAACATGGACGGCCCGGCCCGAGAGGGTCTCGTCGGGCGCATAAACCGCATGATAGTTGGCCATAAGTATATCGAAATTGCCCTGGTCGGCGATTTGCTGGTCGGCATCCTCGCCTTGCGACACGACAACGCGTTGGCGCTTCACGTCGATCGAATAGTTCGTTGAGCCACGGCTGATGGTCGAATCGCCGTAGAGATCCTGCGGCGCGAGGTACCAGCGCCGCGTCAAATCCGGGGCGCGGTGCTCGATGCGATAGATCGTTGCGTCGGAGTGCTGCGGACCGATGCGAAGCACTTGTATTTCACCGACATAGGAAACACGCTGCGGCGCTGTGAGAGCATCACGCAGCAAGTCGGTGGGCGGCGGCGCAAGTGTGCCGCCCAGCAACGTTACCGCGAAGAGAAGGATGCCGCTATTGCGTGCCATCCGCGTTCTCAGTTGTGAAGAGCGCGGTCGGCACGATGTTTCCTTCGCTGAACGGCACGGCGCTGGTGAGCGCGGCGTGATCGTCGAGATAATAGGCCGCATCGATCGTCGCGCGGGCGCGGTGCGCGGCAGAGTCGTAGCCGGCAAATGCGACAATCAGTACGGCAGCAGCGACCGGAATTGCGATCGCCGGACGAAGCCACCCGGCAAGCCGCGCCGCCCATCCGGGCTGCATCGAAGACGCTTCGATCGCACCGAGAATGCTCGCGCGGATGCCCGGCGGAAGCTCCCGCTCGCTCGCGCGAGCGAAGCTACGCAACTGTTCCGAGAGGCTCGCCTCGTCTTCGTAGCGCACGCGGCATGGATCGCAGCTCTCGAGATGCAGCAATACGACCGCGTCCTCGCCGGGGGCGAGTTCGCCGTGAAGGTAGTCGATGAGTTGTTCTTGGTTCAGATGCGAATTCATGATTTTGGTTGTGCCTCGATGAGCCGGCGCAGCTGGTGGCGTGCACGATGCAGCCGCGAACGCACCGTCCCGATCGAGCAGCCGACAATGTCGGCGATCTCCTGATAACTATATTCCTCAACGTCCGCGAGGATCAGCACCTGCCGTTGCTCCAGCGACAGCGCCGCGAGTGCCTTCGACATCCGTTCGCTGAGCTGGCGTTCGACCAAATCTTCGATCGGCTCGCTGGCCAGCGGACGTGCGCCGCCAAACTGCTGCGGGGCATTGTCCTCGGGGATCTCCTCCTGATAACGGCCTTTCCGGCGCCGAAGTTCATCCCGGTGGAGATTCGTAACAATCCGATAGACCCACGAGAGGAAGGAGGTTCCCGGCTGGAAGCTGCGCCAGGCGCGATAGACCCGGATAAAGGCCTCCTGGGTCAGGTCGCGGGCGTCGGCGTCGTTGCGGGTAAGCCGCAGGGCATAGTTATAGGTCGCTTTGCCGTATTCGTTGATCGCCCGCTCGAGGAACGCGGTCTGCTGGGGGCTCGGCGGGTCGAACGGCTTGCGCGGTGCGGCCATGGTGGGCCTTTACGCAGGCCGATGCCACAACACCCGCCCCACGATCCATAATGCGATCGTCACCACGATAACGATGATGAAGAAGAGCGCGACTTCCAGTGTCACGATGCCGGCGAACTGGCTACCGCCGCACAGCGCGACGACGCTGGCGATGAGCGAGAGCTTGAAGCGTTCGAGTGGATTGCTGGCCATGCCCTCGACCGCTCGTGCCTCAGCGACGACACCGTGCGGATCCCAGCCGGCAGTGTCGACGACATAGCCGACGCGGCCTTGCGGCGTGACGATGAACAGCTTATCGCTGTGGACGTATGTCGCACTGTCCGTTTGCAGTGACGAAATCCCGAACTCGTCGAGCACGCGCTCGATCGTCGATCCGGTGCCGGTAAGCATCGTCCAGATCGCCGGATCGGCGCCGAACTGTTGCTGATAGTCGCGGAGTACGGCCGGGGTATCATAAGGTGGATCGAGGGTGATCTCGACCAGCGCGAAGTGCGCCGGGTCCAGGTCGTGCTGCATCTGCGCGTACTTGCTACTGATCGCGATGCAGACGTCAGTATCGGGACAGCGCGTGAAGATGAACGAAAGCACCATCGTCTTGCCGCGGAAGGCATCGTTAAGTTGCACGACGCGCTCGTGCTCATCGACCAACGTTGCCCGCGGGAGCGGCTTGCCGGCATCGACTGGAATGACGCGCCCTGGAACGGGGAGTCCCGCCACAAAGGCCGCGGCCGGTACCGGATCGCGCAAGGTCCATGGTTGGGTCGAGCGGTCGAGAAACGCGTCGACGCCAGTCCCCGGGCGCAGTTCGATGCCCGGCGCCAGGCGATAGACTCGCGTTTGCGCCGGCAGCGTGCGTGGCATCGCGGCGCTGCTGATTACCGCGCGATCGCTCGGAAGCGTCGACAGCACGACGCCGTGAAACGGCAGCAATGCGGCCAGCACGAACGCGATCACGATTGCAAGAGCTCGCGTAAGTCGGCAACGTAGTCGCGCTGTGCGTCATCATCGCTGTGAACCACGCGCCAATTGCCGTTGCGATCGATGAGGAAGGTGAAGGCGCTGTGCTCTTCGTCGTAGTCCGTTCCACCGTGAGGATCGGGTACCGGTTTCGACCACACGTTGTAGGCGCGTTCGATCGTTGCGATTTGGGCGGCCGTTCCGGTCAATCCCACGATCGTGGCACCACTAAAGCGCCGAATGTAGGCGTGCATCACCGCCGGTGTGTCGCGCTGCGGGTCGATCGTGACAAACGCGATCTCGGCACGTGCGCCGGCGTTGTCGCGATGCAGAGCCGCCGCGAGCTTGGCGAGCGTGGCGGGACAGGTATCTGCGCAGTGCGTGAACCCGAAGAAGAGCGCGACGACCTTGCCATGCTGTGCGGCGAGCGTCCACGGCGCGCCCGTGTCGCTGGTGAGCGTGAAGTTCGGCGCGGGCGCCGGCGGCAAGGCGACTCCGGTGAAATGCTGTGCGGCAGCTTGCGCGCAGCCGGTCAGCAGCGCGCCCGCGAGCACGAGCGCGGAGAGGGATCTCATGCGTTAGCTTCCGGGGTGAATGATCGTGGTAATCGTCATCCAGACGCCGAGCACGATGATGACGGCCGAGAGCGAAAATGCGATCGTGTTGCCGAGTAAGGTGTTCCGGCGATCGCCAATCACACGCTTGTCGTTCACGAGGAAGAGCAAAAATCCGAGCACGATCGGCAGCACGAAGCCATTGAAGGCTTCGACGTACACAGTGATCTGGATCAAGGGCAGATTCGGAATCAGCACGACGCCCGCCGCGATCGCCACGCACGCGACATAGAGCGCGCTGAATCGTTTCGCGCGCAGGCCGTCATTGAGCGAGCAACGCCAGCCGAAGGCTTCGCCGAACGCCCACGCCGTCGCAAGCGACACGACGAATGCGCCAAGCATCGACGCGCCGATCAATCCGACGCCGAAGGTCACACCGGCGAACCGCCCGACCAACGGCTGAAACGCGAGCGCCGCATGCGCCGCGTCGCTGACCGGAATGTGGTGCACGAAGAGGGTGGCCGCAGTCGTGATGATGATCGCGATCATGATGCCCTGGGTCAGCACTGCGCCAAGGGCGGTATCGAAGCGCGCAAACCCCAGATCTTTGATCGTGAGGCCCTTGTCGACGACCGCGCTCTGCTGATAGAAGATCATCCATGGCATGATGACCGCGCCAATGTTCGAGGCGATCAAGAGCAAGTAGCTGTAATCGGTCAATGGCTGGTTGCCGAAGATACCCTTCATCACGATGTCGCGCACCGGTGGATGGGCGGCAAATGCGGCGGGAATGA
>DATHMY010000177.1:0-2815 GCA_035486535.1 Candidatus Acidiferrum sp. | reverse complement strand
CGCCGGTACGACCGATACGACAGCGCACGCTCCCAGCATAGCTCGCTTACATCTGCAGCTTGTACGCTCCAGCGAGATCCTTCATCGCGGTGGTGAGGATCGCGTGGTACTGCGCATCGGCAGCAAGGCCGTACTTGACGTCGATGTCTTTCATCACTTGAACGTGGATCGGATGCGACACCGCGCGGTCGAGCATCACTTCGACGTTGAAGCCCTCGCCGGTCTGCCCGGCCCCCCACAAGGCTTTCGCAAGCGCCGCGCCGTCCTTCGGATCGGGATTCGGAACGCTCGGTAGCGCGATGTTCTTCTCGTTCACGATGCGTAGCGAGTCGCTCACCACGAAATCGAACGTTTTGAGAAACTGCGCGACCTGATCCTTACCGTATTGGTCATTGAGCTTACCGACTTCGGCCGAGAATTGCGGCCCGGTCAGCGTCTTGAGCAGCGTCACCGTGCTGAAGTCTGCCGGGCCTCCGCCGGCGACGATCATCGAGAGCGTGACCGGCAGCGCCGGCGCTCCAGTGTAGACGCAGCACGCGCCCGAAAAGCGCGTCGGCTGGTTGACAACCGACGGCATCAGCATGGCGGCCGCGATAATGGAGAGGAGTACAAATTTCATGGCACCCTTTCTTGGGAAAGACGTGAGTCTCCGAAGAAACGGGGCAGCGCGCGCCTTGGATTGGGCGCACGACGCAATTTTTTACGAGTGCAGCGTTACCACCGCGATCGGCTTGGTGGTCGGCTGCAACGAGCCACCTGCCGGCTCAACGCTGATCGCGGTCGCCACGGTCGTATCAACATCGGTGGGAATTGCGACCAGCGCACTCCCGTGCGCGTCGGGGGCGAAGGTCACCGAAGGCGTCACGGTTTTCGCGCCCTTCGCCAGCGTCCACGTTTGATATACTCGGCCCGCCGGTAACGGCGGTAACCCGTGAACCGCAAGATAGAGCCGGTCGCGCGCAACCAGCACGTCACCTTGCGCAAACGCGACCCGCCGCGCGCCGGCAAGTTCGACGATCGTCTGGTTCTGCTCGACGACCACTGCGCCCAAACCCGCCACGAGCAACAGACAGGCGGCAGCCAGTGCATACGGGAGTACGACGCTGCGACGGCGCGCCGGGACACTTGCGGCGCGTACTTCTTTCATGATGCGTGTCTTGAGCATCGGGCTCGGCGACGCGTCGCTCCCTGCGGCGCTTCCGACGGCGGTGACGACCGGACGCATAGCATCGTACTCGGCGCGGCATTCGGCACAGGTCTGCATATGTAGTTCCACGACGCGCACGTCGTGGGCATCGAGTGAGCCCAGCGCGAAGGCGGCGACGTTATCGAGCATGTCGTCGTGCGCGCTCATGCTGTCATCCCTTCGAGTGCGGCGCGCAACTTGCGCAACGCCGTGCGAATCCGCGTCTTGACCGTGCCCAGCGGCGTGCCGGTGCGGTGCGCAAGTTCTTGGTGCGTGAGGCCGGCGAAGAACGCCAGCTCAATCAACGAGCGTTCATTCTCGGAAAGGTCCCCCAGCGCGCGGCGCACCGCAACACCATCCAGGCGCGCAAACACGGACTCTTCGAGCACGTCGTTCTCGGGCAACGCTTCGGAAAGCTCAACCTGCGGATGTGCTGCCTGCGCGCGTACGACGTCAAGCGCGCGGTTACGCGTGACCCGGACCAGCCACGCCGCAAGATTACCCTCACGATAGGCTTGCGGAGCATTCCAAAGTTTCAAATACACGGCTTGGGTCACATCCTCGGCAGCCGTTTGGTCGCCGAGCACGCGCAACGCAACGCCGTAGACGAGCCGGCTGAAACGATCGTAGATCGCCTCGAAGGCTTCGGGATCGCGAGCACGTACTCGCTCCATGAGCAGGCCTGCCTCATCCACCAACGCGCTCTTTCGCCAATATTCGTTACCATCTCCCTTAGGTAAACGTGCATGAACGGTCCGCGGATTCGCTCGCTCGCCACGCGCTTCGTCGTCCTCATGGGCGTCGTCAATCTCTTTGCCGACATGGCCTACGAGGGCGCACGCGGCGAAGTCGGCGCGTTCATGGGTCATTTGGGTGCAAGCGCGACCGTGGTCGGCATCGTGGCCGGCGGCGGCGAGCTGGCCGGTTACGCGATTCGCTCGCTTGCGGGCACGATCGCCGATCGCACCGGCCGCTATTGGATCGAAGCCTGGGTCGGCTACATCATCAACATGTTCTGCGTTCCGGCGCTAGCACTCGCAGGTTCGTGGCCGGCGGCCGCGGGACTCGTGATTGGCGAGCGCGTCGGACGCGGCATCCGCAAGCCGGTGATTTCGTCGGTCATCGCACAAGCCGGGCGCGAGATCGGCCACGGCCGTGCGTTCGGGCTCAACGAATTGATGGACCAAATCGGAGCAACGACCGGACCGCTGATCGTCGCGGTCGCGATCGCGCGGACCGGCAACTTTGCCGCCGGTTTCGCCGTGCTACTCGTGCCCGCCGTGCTCACGCTTGTCGCGCTGGGCCCGGCGTCGCGCGCGGGAGCCAGGATCATGCCGCACAATCCGAACGCGCAAGGCCCCACGCTGCGCGACTCGCGCGCATTTTGGCGCTACGCGATCGGCGGCGCGCTGCTCGCCGCGGGGTACGTCGACTTCGCACTGATCTCGTTTCGTTTCCAGCGCGATCACGTCGGCAGCGCGGCATCGATCTCAGTATGGTATGCGGTCGCGATGTTCGTTGCAGCTATCTGCGCGCCGCTGCTGGGCCGGTTGCTCGACAAGCGCGGCAACGCGACGATCGCCGCTGGGATCATCGTCACCGCGTTTGCGACTGCGCTGGCCTTTCTCG
>DATHMY010000176.1:0-7538 GCA_035486535.1 Candidatus Acidiferrum sp. | reverse complement strand
ATGACGAAACAGAACTTCACGGACGAGCGCATCCCTGTTCGGCTTGCATCTTGAGCGCTTCGAGCATCATCTCGCTGTTCTCGAGTACTTTCTTCTGCAGCGTCGGGCCGATGAGCTCGGCGAGCGTCGGCACCCCGAAATCATACTCCACGGTCAGCAGTACGTGCGTCAAGCCGTCGCGCTCCTCGAAGGTCCAAGCGCCCTGAAACGTATCCAGATCGCCTTCGAGTAACGCATAGTCGATGCGCAGCGCGCCGTCATCGAAGCGGTCCTCCTCGGTCCACTCGATCGGAGCCTCTTCCACCAGCGTCTTCCAACGCGAAATGACCCGGTCGGGATGACGCTCGAGCACCTTGACGGTTTCGACATCAGGCATGAACTCGGGGAAACGCTCTTGGTCTTTGGCAAGCTCGTAGACCGCGCGCGCCGAAGCGGCGACCGCGATCCGTGATTCGACGTAGGGCATTTTTACAAGCGCCCGAGCTTCTGGGCGGCAGCCGCGACCCCTGCGGAGAACGCTGCGAGTGCAATATCGACCTCGCCTTCGCTCACGATCAGGGGCGGCTCGAGGCGAATGACCCGCTGCTGATTGAGCGTCCAGGCAGCGGTGACGCCCGCCTTGAGCATCTCGGGAATGATCCAGCCGCCGTAGCCTTCGTTCGTCAGTTCAACGCCCACGAGCAACCCGAGGCCGCGCGCTTCGCGAATCACCTGCGGATACTCGAGCGCGATCGCGCGACAGCCGTCGAGCAGCTGCTCGCCGCGCGCGCGTGCATTGGCAACCAAATCATCTTCGACCAACACGTCCATCGCCGCCAGTGCCGCGGCGCAGGCGATCTCGCTCCCGCCGAAGGTCGAGGTGTGCACCAGCGGCGCTTTTGCATAGGCGCGATTCCAGGCATCGGGCCGGGCAATGAAGGCGCCGGCCGGGATCACGCCGCCCGAGAGCCCTTTGGCGAGCGTCATCACGTCGGGGACGACGTCGTCGCGCTCGCACGCAAACAGATAACCGCAACGGCCGAGCCCCGTTTGGACTTCATCGGCGATAAAGAGCGCGCCGGCACGATCGCACGCCGCGCGCACCGCGCGTAGGTACCCGGCCGGCGGCACGTTGACGCCGCCTTCACCTTGCACCGGCTCAACCACAAACGCGGCCGCATCGCGTAACGCCTCGTCGAGTGCGGCTGCGTCAGCGAACGGCACGTGCGCGACATCGGCTAGCAACGGCCGGAATGGTTCTTGAAAGGTTTTACGCCCGCTGATCGAGAGCGCACCCAGTGTCTTACCGTGATACGCGTTGTGTGTGGCAACGATCTTTCCGCGCCCGGTCGCGGCACGCGCGAGCTTGATCGCGCCTTCGAGCGCTTCGGTCCCGCTGTTGCACCAGAACGAAAGTTGCAAGTCACCTGGCGTGAGTTCAGCCAAACGTTTCGCTGCACGTCCGAGCACGACGTTGAACATCGTTTTACCCGAGAGCGACATGCGTTCCATCTGTTCGCGCACCGCGGCGAGCACGCGCGGATGCGAGTGTCCGAGGGTGAACACGCCGTACCCGCCGGCGAAATCGAGATACGCTTTTCCGTGCTGATCCCAGATGGTCGAACCTGCCGCGCGAACTTCAACCGGCGAACCCGAAAGCTTCATCACGCGCGCCAACGGCGGATTGATGAAGCTCTTGTAGTTCTCGAAGGCTTCGGCAGCGAGATCTTCCACGGTTCCTCTTGTCACGAGCGGACCTCAGCGTGATCGTACGACAGCGCCTGTAGCTTAACTAGATAAAGCGCGGTTCTGACTAAGCCGAAGAAGTGGGTTCGAATCCCACCGGGCGCCACCCCCCTGGCTATGCGCCTTGACGCGGTTTGGTCGGCCGCGCTACAGTCGAGGTGCTTAGTCAGGACCGTACTCATATCCATGAGCTACGAGAGAGGGGATCGCGCAAGCGGTTCCCTTTCGCTTACCACGGCGTTCACAATCGCCAATTCATAGCCGCCGCGATCGGGAACGCCAAGCGGCGGATACCCGAGCGACGCCGCAATCGCGTCGCCATAGAGTGCCGCAAAGATGATCGGCGCATCCTGCGAATCGAGATGCGGATTGATCGTGTCGCGAATCGCACGCAACGTCGCATCACCATACGTGCTTCTGTGACCGGCGAAACGCATCGCGCGTCCTTCGCGATCCATGACCTCGCGCAGTTTGCGCACGGGGCCGTGCCTACGTTCGTCAACCGTCCGATAGAGCGTTGCGAGCGTCTCCGCGCGAACGGCTTGCGCGGCCGGCTCTTCGCTGCTCCAGAGCATCACCACGACCCAGCCGCGCTGGACTTGATGCTTGCTCTCGTATCGATGCGCGAATTCGGCGAATGCACGATTCGTCCAGCCGCCTGCTGCGTCGTCGCCCACGATCACGATCAAACGCAGGGTGTCATCGACGTCGTCGAGGCGCAGCACACTCTCGCGCGCCGCCTTCAGCGCCACTGCTTCGGCATCGATTGCAATCAGTTGTTCAACCCGCTGCAGCACATGTGGTTTTGCCATGGGGTTGATGTTTGAGATCGGCAATTCCATCTCGCCGGCCTCGTTGCGTAGGATCTCGAGATACTCTTGAAAGCGCGTGAAGCCGCGCGGCTGAGTGTAGAGGTTGCGTAGCTTCGCTAAGAACGGAACGAGCTCGACGGTAACCATCTCACGCCGCAACCATCGGCGACGCTTCAAGCCGCGCGATCGTCGCTTCGATTGTGGCGATCGCTTCTTCGGCGGGATCGATGCGCATCATCCGTTCGCGCAACACCGCTGCGCCCGGAATGCCTTTGAGATACAGAGCGACGTGTTTGCGCATTTGCGGAACCGCGCGCGCCTCGCCCCACTCATCGATCATCGCACGGTAATGCACGATACAGTAGCGCAGGCGATCGGCAGCCGACGGGACAGGCCGCATCTCGCGGCCTTCCATCAGGTCGGCGATCTGTGCGATCAGCCACGGATTGCCGAGCGTGCCGCGTCCAAGCATGATGCCGTCGACGCCGCTTTGACGCATGCGCTCCATTGCCACCTGCGGATCATCGAGATCGCCGTTTCCGATGACCGGAATGTCGATCGCTTCTTTTAAGCGCGCGATGTGCTCCCAGTCGGCATTGCCTTTATAGAACTGGCGCGCGGTGCGCGCGTGCAGCGTTACGGCCTGTACGCCGGCGGCTTGTGCGCGCTTGGCAACGTCGATATAGACCAGATCGCTCTCGCTCCAGCCCAGTCGCATCTTCATCGTTACCGGACAGTCGACCGCGTCGACGACGGCGCGCATGATCGCCTCGCAGCGATCGACGTCGCGCAAACATGCCGAGCCGCCGTTGGTCTTCGTTACCTTTGGCGCGGGACAACCGAAATTGATGTCGACGATATCGGCGCCGCATTCGCGCACCACTTTTGCGGCGGCAGCCATCGTCGCGGGATCGTCACCCCAGAGCTGCGTCGAAACCGGCTTCTCGAGCCCGTGTTGATCGATCATCTCCATCGTGCGCTTGTTCGTGTATTTCAGCGCGTTCGACGAAACGAACTCGGTCACGGTCAGGCCGAGGCCAAACGGCTTGTAGAGCGCGCGCATCGTCCGGTTGGTGACGCCGGACATAGGTGCGAGCACCAAGGGAGGCCAGATCTGATGGCTGCCGATCCGCAGCGCGGGCACGGTAGGGGGCATGGCGCCCCCTACTATACCACAGCGGACTACTCGTACAAGTTACAGCTCGTGCCGGCCGAATTGCAGACGACGACGTAACCGGTATGCTCCCAGTTGCTGTCGGTGTCGTCCTCGGTCCAGTCGATGCCTTGGCTACTGGAACTGTCGTAATAGTAGCGCCCCTGCACGTAGACGTAGTCGCCGACGGCAACCCACGGCCAGGTGGTGGGCGGCGGATTGGGATCCTCGCCCATCGCGTTGAGGTTAGAGACGATTTCAATCGTTCCCGGGCTGGCCGCTCCAGGGACCGAGACGTAGAAGTAGCCGTGCGTACCGCTCGAGGTGGTTTTTTTCGCCAGTACTTGCGTGACTTGGCCGCAGATGTCGACCAGCTGATCGGAGGAGATTTTGCCGCTTCCGAATTCCGCTTGATCGGTCACGAATCCCGGGTTGTTACAGGCGTATGCCGGCGTCGGAGTTGCCGTCGGAGCCACGGTCGGCGTCTCGGTTGGTTTTGCCGTTGGCGATGCGGTCGGTGACGACGTTGGCGACGCCGACGCGCTCGCCGTGGGCGACGGCGACGCCGTGGCCGTACCGGTCAGCGAAACATCATCGAGATATTCGTAAACGTCGTCTTTCGAATAGCCGTTGCCTTTGACGCCGAAATAGAGCTGCACGGTTTGCCCGGCGTAGCTGCTCAGGCTAAACGACTTTTGTTCCCAACCGTTGGTCGTATCCGCTTCAGAGTAGAGCTGCGCGAGCTGCGTCCCGCTCGTGCTCAAGATATCCGCTTCTTGATCGACGTATTCGATCGAATCGGTCGTGGCTTCGTAGACCCAGAACGTCAAGGTCCCGCCCGCGGGAACGGTGACGGTTTGGCAGACACCGGCGGTGCCGTTGACCTCGGGTTTCGAGGTCGTGCCGATCAGCACGCTGTATGAGCCGCTGTGCGCCTGTGCGGTCGTCACTGAAACGTCGCTGACGCTTCCGCACGAGGTCCACGGTGAGAGTGAACCGGTTTCGAATCCGGGATTGACGACCACGTTGCTCGGTGCAGTGGTTGCTGCCACATGAACAACAGACTTCGCCGTGTCTTGTGCGGTGTTTGACATGCCAGGCGTAACACTGGTAGCGCCACTACCAGTACAGGCAGAAACCGCAAGCGCAACGAGCGCACCCGCCGCAAATAAACGCTTGTGCAAAACGCTCCTCCAAGTGAGTAAGAGTGGGAATACGCTCTACTCTACCGTCTCGAAGTTAAGCTGCGATAAACGTTGGCTAGGACAACGCGAACGCGCGCAAACCGTACAGGCTCAGATGCGGATCGACCGCTTCGATAACGCTTGTATGCTTCGCCATGACGTGGGCCAAGCCGCCGGTCGCGACCACCCGCGCGTCCACGCCCATTTCATCGCGTAAACGCGCGATGAGCGCTTCGGTCTGCCCGACGAATCCGAAGATGATCCCCGCCTGTAGCGCCTCGATGGTATTGCGACCGATCGCGTGTGCCGGCGCGTCGAGCGCAATCTGCGGCAGCTTCGCCGTTCGCCCGATCAATGCGTCAATCGAGATGTTGATCCCGGGCGCAATTGCAACGCCGAGATAGTCGCCTGCCGCTGAAAGCGCCGTGAACACGGTGGCGGTGCCGTAACTCACGAGAATCAACGGCACGCCGTACCGCTGCTTGCCGCCGATGGCGCATGCAACCAAGTCGGCGCCCACCTCGGCGGGCCGATCGGTCTTCACCGGAATGAGCTGCTGCCGATCGGCTTCCAACACCAGCGGCTCGACGCCAAAGAACTTGCGCGACACGTCGGCCAGCGTGTGGTCAAGGCGCGGCACGACGCTCGCAACGGCGACCTTGGTGATGTCGTGTGAACGCACGCCTGCCGTTGCAAAGAGCTGCGTGAAGAAAACGCCGTACTCATCGGCAGTGCGGCGCGACTCGGTCGTGACCCGCCAATGATGGGACAATTCTTCCGAGCCGTCTTTAAAGCACCCGAGCTTCGTTTCGGTATTGCCGACGTCGATCGCCAGCAACATTAGCGAAGCTCCTCAATGGTATCGAGCAGACGGGCCGCCAGCGCCGGCTTGCTCCCGGTGCCCAGCTCCTTACGTCCGTTCTTCCAGAGGACGGTGAGCGTATTTTCGCCGACGCCGAAGCCGCGTTCGCTGCGCACGTCGTTGACGACGATGGCGCTCAGGCCCTTGCGCTCGAGCTTCGCTCGCGCGTTGACTTCGTGATCGTCGGTCTCGGCGGCAAATCCCACCAGGAACGCTTCGTCGTTGCGCTCCGCGAGGGCCGCTAACACGTCGGGATTGCGCACCATCTCTACCCTCAAGTCGTCGTCGCCCTTCTTCAGCTTTGATGCGGCACGCTGCGCTGGCCGCCAGTCCGCGACCGCCGCGGTCGCGATCACCAGGTCGGCGCGCGCCCCGTGGGTGAGCGCGAGCTCGAGCAATTCCACCGCGGTCGTAAACCGGTGCGTGGCGACGCCGGGCGGCGGCTCGAGCAATGTCGGACCGAGCAAGAGTGTCACCTCCGCACCGCGCAGCGCCGCTTCGCGAGCAATCGCGATGCCCGTCGCACCGGTTGAAGCATTACTCACGAAGCGAATCGGATCGAACGCTTCGCGCGTTGGGCCGGCGGTCACCAAGACGCGCGTACCGGCCAAACGGCGGCTTCGCGCAAGCACCCGATCCAGCGTCTCTAGCAGCACCTCTTCACTTGCTAAACGCCCTACGCCGCTCTCGCGCTCGGCGAGAAAGCCGCTCTCGGGATCAATGATCTCGCAACCGCGCTCGCGCAGCGCGCGCAGGTGCGCTTGCGTCGTCTCGTGCTCGTACATGGCCGCGTTCATAGCCGGCGCGAGGATCAAGGGAATGCGCGCCGCGAGCGCTGCCGTCGTGACCAGATCGTCGGCAAAGCCTTGAGCGAGCTTGGCGATCGTGTTCGCGGTAGCGGGAGCGATGAGCATCACCTGCGCTTCGCGCACCAGACGAATGTGCGGGATACGGTCAGGCGCGTCCCAGAGCGAGGTGTAGACCGGACGCGCGGTAAGCGACGCGAAGGTCAGCGCGCCGACGAAGCGTTCGGCCTCGGCGGTCATCATGACATCCACGGTAGCGCCACGCTGCACCAGCGTACTGGTCAATCCGGCAATCTTGTACGCTGCGATGCCGCCGCACACGGCGATGAGAATCCGCGCGTCGTTCATTCGATCCATAGATTATCCAAGAGGCGCGTGGTTCCGAAGCGCGCGGCGCCGATGACGAATGCCGGCGGCGAGAGTGTTTCGATCGGACTGAACGTATTTGCGTCGACGACATCGAGGTAGTCGAGCTGCGCAAGCGGATGCAGGCGCGTTCGCGCAGACGCAATCGCATCGACTTTCGACCGTCCGCTCGCCATCGCCAGTCGCACCGCTTGCAGGGCGTGGTGCAGCGAGGGCGCGGCTTCGCGCTCTTCCGGCGAGAGGTAGGCGTTGCGGCTAGACATCGCGAGACCGTCTGCTTCGCGCTCGGTTGGCACGATTACCACGCTGGTGGGGATTTCGAGGTCCGCAATCATGCGGCGCACCACCGCGGTCTGTTGCGCGTCCTTTTGACCGAGGTACAGCGCATCCGGCCGGACGATGTTGAGCAGCTTGTTGACGACCGTCGCGACGCCGCGAAAGTGATCCGGCCGAATCGAGCCTTCGAAGACCTCGCCGATCGTCCCGGTGTCGACCGATGTGGTGAAATTCGGCGGATACATCGCCGCGGCACTCGGCGCAAACAACACGTCGACACCCGCTTGAGCGAGTTTCGATCGATCCCCCTCGGCATCGCGCGGGTAACGGCCGTAGTCCTCGTTAGCCGCAAAC
>DATHMY010000175.1:0-2800 GCA_035486535.1 Candidatus Acidiferrum sp. | reverse complement strand
CGAACTTACGTTCGATCAGACGATGTGCAATGTCGCTGAGTGCTTCGCGTGCCTTGGTCCGTGCACACCCAATAGATACTGCTTCGGCCAGCAATCGACTCATGAAGGCGTGTCCACAGGTATTTTAGCTGGATGGTGCCTTTGCATTCGGCGATTTTCGGTGGTTCACACCAGCGTGCGATGAACGTTCGGTCGCGCCTGAGAGTCGACCCCCGTTCGGTTCTCTCTTGCTTTATCGATAACTTGGACGGCTCGCAAAGCAGTCGCGGCAAAACACCGGCTTGTCGCCGCGCGGATTGAACGGCACCTCGGCTACTTGTCCGCAGTTGCTGCAGGTTGCTTGAAACATTTCGCGGGGACGCGAGGCGCGATCGCCGCCGCTCATCCCGCCGCCGTTTTGCGAACGCATGGCTTTGCGCGCTGAACGACAGTCAGGGCATCGATTCGGTTTGTTGGAAAATCCTTTTTGCTCGTAAAAGCGCTGTTCGCCGGCGCTGAAGACAAACTGACCTCCACAATCTACGCAGTTCAGCATCTCATCGTCGTACACGAGGATCTAACTCCTTTTAGTCACTCCGAGAACAGAATCGAACGTCTCTTCAAAAAAATACAGCGGCCCGATCAACAGATAGACGAGATTCTCCATGAACTTCGGTTTGGTTCCCTCGAACCGGTGTCCGACCAATTGGAAGATCCATCCAATGACGAGTGCTGCGAGGGAGATCTCCCACGGCAATCGGATCGCGACCTCGTAGATGATCGCGAAGAGGACCGTCGAGATGAGCGCGCCGCGCGGATCGATCGAGGCGTAGTACAGCAGTGTCGCGACGCTGGCCAGGATCGCAAGATCGATTGGCCCCCACGCAAGCAGATGCAAGAGCCCCATCGTACCGAGCAAGATCAGCGGAATGCCGACCGCATGACAGACGCGGTTGCGCGCGTCGGCGTGGTAGGCAGCATACTCGGTAAAGAGTTCGGTCTTGGTCATGAGCGGCGCGCCCCTTTGCGCGTGCGGCGTTCTGCGACTCCTGCCGCCGGAGTCCCTGCCGACCGGGGATGCTCGCGCGGCCGCAGAACCCTCGCACGATGGCAGCGACGATCACGGTTCCGCAGCGGCTCTCCGACGATGTCGTCCTGATCCGCCGCGACTTGCACATGCACCCCGAGCTGGGTTTCCGCGAACACCGCACGGCGGGGATCGTAGCGGATCGCTTGCGGGCGCTCGGCTACGAGGTGCACGAAGGCATCGGCACGACTGGGGTAGTCGGCCTCATCCGTGGGACGCGACCGGGCCGTACCATCATGCTGCGTGCCGACATGGACGCACTCCCGATACTCGAGGAGGGCGATCACACCTATCGATCGCAAGCCGACGGTACCATGCACGCGTGCGGACACGACGGCCACGTCGCGATTCTGCTCGGTGCCGCCTCACTGATCGCCGACCGCCGCGACGAACTCGCCGGCACCGTTGCGCTGCTCTTTCAACCCGCCGAGGAGGGCCTGGGCGGCGCAAAAGCGATGATCGACGACGGCGTGATCGAGCGCTTTGGCATCGAACGCGCATACGGCCTCCATCTCAACACCTTATATCCGACCGGCGTGCTGGGCTTTCGGGAAGGACCGATGTACGCGTCGAGCGATTCGATTGAAATCGACGTCATCGGCGTCGGCGGCCACGGCGCCGCGCCGCACTACGCCGTCGACCCAATCCTCACCGCCGCGAGTTTTGTCACCAGCGTGCAACAGGTCGTGTCACGCATGGTCGATCCGCTCGAACCAGCGGTCGTGACGATCGGCGCCATTCACGGCGGCACGACCCACAACGTGATTCCGCGCATATGCAAGTTGCTCGGGACGGTGCGCGCGTTTAACGACGACGTGCGCAGCAAAATGCCCGAGCGGATCGAGCGTGTGCTGCGCGCCTGCTGCGATGCCTCGGGTGCGACGTACGACTATGAGTACATCTGGCGCTACCCCGTGACCGCGAACGACCCGGCGCAAACGCAATACGCGCGCTCGCTGGCCGTCGCTACCGTCGGCGAGCAGCTTGTCATCGACGTAGCGCAATTGATGGGCGCTGAGGACTTCTCGTTTTTCGCACAGCGCATTCCGTCGTGTTTCTACACACTGGGCTGCAGCGGCGGACCGGAAACGAGCCATCCGCATCACTCGAGCCTCTTCGATATCGACGAACGCGCACTGCCGAATGGCGTCGCGATGATGACCGCGTTGGCCCTCGACGCTGCGCGCAACGCGCCATAGACGGCTCCGCCGCCAGCGTCGTGATTCCTGAAGTTATCGAGAACCCATCGCTCGCGCAAGTCCTCGAGATCGTCACCCGAGCGGTCTTTCAGGCGGGCGTGAAATGGTCGCAGATCGCGCAACACTGGGATGCGTACCACGAAGCCTTTGCGAATTTCGATCCGCCCACGGTTGCGGCATTCGACAGCATCGACGCCGAACGCATCCTCGCCCAGCCCGGGATTTTGCGCGTCCCCCGCAAGGTGCAAGCAACGATCGTCAATGCCCAAGCGCTGCTCGCGATCGAGCGCGAGTATCGTAGCTTTCATGCGTACGTTACGTCGTTCTCCGCCTACATGTCGTTAGTCAAAGACATGAAGAAACGCTTTGCTTTTCTCGGCGACATGAATGTGTGGTATGTGCTCTTCCGCTGCAGCGAACCAGTCCCGCGCTTCGAGCCGTGGGTGACCACGATTCCCGGCACGCACCCGCGCATGCGCGAAATGGTCGAGCTCGCGCGTGCACGGGGTATTTCTCCCGAAGTTTAAGGTCCGGG
>DATHMY010000174.1:0-19655 GCA_035486535.1 Candidatus Acidiferrum sp. | reverse complement strand
CGGCGTCGTAACGTCGTCGTGGCCGGTGACCGGTGTGCCGCTGCCCTTCATCTCATTTGGTGGCAGCTCGCTGATCGTCAATCTGGTCGCGGTCGCCCTGATTGCCAACGTCGGACGCGGGCAGCGCATTCCCGAATCGTGATTGCCGACCCGGTCGTCCGGCGTCTCGAACAGCAAGTCGAAGCGTTCGCGGCGATGGGATCGTCGCTCTATGCACGCGTCACCATGCGCCTGTTGGGCGACTATCGGGCGCGCGGCGTCACCTACGATTTCTTCACCAATGCACCGGAACGCGCGGGCCTGTCGACGCCCGGCGTGCGACTCTTGGGCGCACTGCACTACCTCGCGCTGAGCGGCGAAGCACCACAACTTGCCGCGCATCTGCCGTCGTGCGGCGGCGACGGCGACGCGGAGGCGATCTGGGAGAGCGTGCAAGAACTACTGCCCGAGCGCGAAGCGCGTATCGGCGCGCTCTTCGTGCAGACGCCGCAGACCAACGAAGTAGCGCGTGCGACGGTCCTGCTTGCCGGACTCTGCGCGGTCGCGGGTGAGACGCAGCTCCCGATTCGTCTGTTTGAAATCGGTGCGAGCGCGGGCTTGAATTCACGGCTCGACCGTTACCGCTACGAAGGCGACGGCTGGTCATGGGGTGATGCGGCATCGACGCTGGTGTTGCGCAATCGCACCCGCGCGGGCGCGCCGGCGCTCATCGAAAAACTGCCGATCGCCGAGCGCGCCGCCTGCGACCTGCACCCGCTTGACGTGCGGTCGGCGCAAGATCGCACGCGTCTGCTCTCGTTCGTGTGGTCGGATCAAGCCGAGCGCTTCGCGCGCTTGCGCGCCGCCTTCGAGGTCGCGCAAACCGTGCCGCTCGCCGTCGAACGCGCAGATATGTTTTCGTGGCTGATCGATCGGGTTGCACCCAAACCCGGCACTGCGACGGTGGTTATGCATTCGGTGATGACCGAGCATCTCAGCAAGGACGATCGCGCGCGGTTGGCCGCGGTTATCGCCGGCATCGGTGCAGCGGCCACCGCCGATGCGCCCTTCGCAACGGTGACCATGGAGTTCGGGCTGGAGTCGCGCCTGTACGAAACGCGCGTGACGCTGTGGCCCGGCGCGCACTCGCGGCTGATCGCACGTAGTGACGGTCACGCACAAGGGATCGAATGGATCGTCTGAACGTCGTCTTCACCGGCGGCGGAACCGGCGGCCATCTCTATCCTGCGATTGCGATCGCGCAAGCGCTCGGCGAGCGCGCCAGCGTTGCGTTCATCGGCGCGGCCGATCGGCTTGAAGCCACGATCGTTCCGAACGCCGGCTATCCGCTGGTCACGGTCATGAGCGCGCCGGCCAAGCGCGCGTACGTCAATCTTGCCGGCGTCTTCCAAGCGCTCAATGCTCTGCGCCGTCTGAAACCCGACATCGTGATCGCGACCGGCGGATACGTGGCGTTTCCGGTTGCGCTTGCCGCCCGCATGTTGGGAAAGACGATTGCGCTGCTCGAGCCCAACGCGCATCCGGGCCTGACCAATCGCATGCTCGCGCCGCTGGTCGATGAAGTGTGGGGCGCCTTTCCCGCCGGCGATCCGCGCTTTGGCCGCAAGTACGTGCACACCGGCATTCCGGTGCGCGCATCGCTGCGCTCGCTGCCGTCGCGCGAAGCGGCGCTCGAGCGGCTCGGCCTCTCGGCTAAACGCTCGACCCTGCTCGCGATGGGCGGAAGCCAAGGCGCACGCTCGATCAACGACGCGCTCACCTCGCTGCTCCGAAGCGACGGCTTACCGGAGGGATGGCAGCTCATTCACGTGACCGGCGAAAAAGAGTACGACCGAGTGCGCGCAGCACTGGGCAAGACGCATGGCGCGCTGCGCGCCTACCTCGATGACGTGGGTGATGCGTACGCCGCGGCGGATCTGGTGCTCGCACGGGCGGGCGCTTCGACGCTCGGGGAGTTGGCAGCGACCGGCCGCCCGGCGATTCTGGTGCCCTATCCGCACGCGGCCGACGATCATCAGCGCGCGAACGCCGCGATGGTCGCACAGGCGGGCGCGGCAGTCGTGGTGGACGACCGCGAACTGATCGCCGGCAAGCTACGTGGCATTTTGGCCGACGTCACGCGGCCGAGCCGCCTCGCCGAACTGCGTGCCGGCGCCGAGCGCGAGCGCGCGACCGATCCAATTACGACAATTCTCGCCCGGGTCGATGCCCTTACTATGCGGAAGAATCGAGCGTGACGTCGGGGAGCGAGCAAGGCGCAAAGACCTGGCACTTCGTAGGCATCGGTGGGATCGGCATGAGCGCGATCGCGCGGATTTTGCTTGCGCGCGGCCAGTGCGTCTCGGGCTCCGACGTAAAAGAAACACCGTTGATCGCGCGCTTGCGCGATGAGGGTGCGCAGGTCACGGTCGGTCACGACGCCGGCAACGTCGATCGCGCGCACACGGTGATCGTCAGCTCGGCGATCGATCGCAACAATCCCGAATACATCGCCGCACAACGCCGCAACATTCCGCTTTTGCACCGCGGCGAAATGCTGGCCGAACTGCTGCGCAGCCGCAGCGGCATCGCGATCTGCGGCACGCACGGAAAAACCACCAGCACGGCGATGATTGGCGCGGTGCTGCGCGCAGGCGGCGTCGATGCGAGCCTCGTGCTCGGCGGGATCGA
The DNA here is from genome assembly GCA_035486535.1 of Candidatus Acidiferrum sp. Taxonomy (GTDB): domain Bacteria; phylum Vulcanimicrobiota; class Vulcanimicrobiia; order Vulcanimicrobiales; family Vulcanimicrobiaceae; genus Aquilonibacter. The sequence goes on along the minus strand of DATHMY010000174.1, from coordinate 16,985 downwards.
CGGCGCACTCGGCACGAACGCGTATGATGGCCGTTCGCCATACTTTGTTACCGAGGCCGACGAATCCGACGGGTCGTTCTCGCTGCTCGATCCCAAGATCGCAATCGTTACCAACATCGAGAACGATCATCTGCAAAGCGACGACGAGTTGCCGCAGTTGGTGCGCGCCTTCGAAGAATTTCTCGGCAAGCTGCCCGAAGACGGCTGCGCGATCATCGGGGTCGATGATCCGCTCGCCGCATCGCTGGTCGAGCGGCCGCGTCGTGCGCGCACGATTACCTTTGGCTTTGGACCGCGCGCCGACGTGCGCGCCAGCAATGTCCGCGCGCAAGGCCTGGGCACGTCGTTCGATGCGATTGCCGGCGACGTGTGTCTGGGCACGGTCGAACTCAACGTCCCCGGTGCAATCAACGTCGCGAATGCGCTCGCCGCGATCGCCGCCGCGCGCGAAATCGAAGTGCCGTTCGTTCGCATCGCCGAGGGACTCAACGCCTTCCGCGGCGTGCGCCGCCGCTTCGATATTCTGGTGCGCACCGATCGCATGGTGCTTGTCGACGATTACGCGCATCATCCAACCGCCGTGCGTGCGACGATCGCGGCGGCGCGGCAGTATCATCGCGGGCCGGTGATCGTGGCCTTCCAGCCGCACCGCTATTCGCGCACCGCCTACCTCGCGCGCGATTTTGCCGACGCACTCAAGAACGCGGATCGCGTCTACCTCGCGCCGATCTACGCGGCGTCCGAGCCGCCGATTCCCGGCGTCTCCGAACGCTCGATCGGTGAACCGCTGACCGCGCTTGGCACGCGGGTGACTTATGTGACGCGCGTCGACGAGCTAGAAGAGCGCCTATTAGAGGAAGCGCCGCGCGGATCGCTGGTGCTCATGCTCGGCGCGGGCAACATCACCGAGGTCGCGGCGCGCCTTGCCACGCGTGCCAACGCGGCCGACGTCAAAGTTTCGTGAGCCTCACCAACGAGCTCGCGACCGCGTCGCTGCTCTCGGATGAGGATCGCGCAGCGCTGCTCGAGACATTCGGCGATCGCGTGCGATTCGACGAGCCGCTCGCGCCCTACACCTCGTGGAAGGTCGGCGGACCCGCCGACGCTTTGGCCGTCGCCGAACGCGAAGATGAAGTCGCGCAAACGATGGCGCTCTGTTTCAAGCGCAAGCTCCCGTGGTTGGTGATCGGCAGCGGCAGCAATATGCTGATCGGCGACGGCGGAGTTCGTGGCATCGTACTGCGCCTGGGCGGTGACTTCACCACGGTCGACGCGCGTGTTGAAGACGACTGCGTGCTGGTCGATGCGGGTGCGTCGGCTAAGATGGAAACGGTCACCGCGCGCGCGGCCTCGCTCGGCGGGATCGGCGTTGGATCGCTGGCCGGCATTCCGGGAACCGTCGGTGGATCGCTTCGAATGAATGCCGGGACCGATCGTGAGATCGGCGACTTCGTGAGCGAGATTCTGGTGCAAAGCCCGGCCAAGCCGAAGCCGCACGCGATCGCGGTCCAATATTTCTACCGGCACACTTCGCTTGCGCGCGACGCGATCGTGGCGCGCGTGCACTTGCGCTTCGAGCGCGGCGATCCCAAGGCGGTGCGTGAGGAGATGCAGGCGCGCTTGGTGCGCCGCAAGAGCACGCAGCCGGTCGCGCTACCCAACGCCGGTTCCTGTTTCCGCAATCCTGACGGCGACAAGGCAGCGCGCCTGATCGAAGCGGCCGGGGCTAAGGGATGGCGGGTCGGTGGTGCGGAAGTCTCCACGCTCCACGCCAACTTCATCAATAATGTCGGAGGGGCGAGCGCCAAGGACGTCGCGACGCTCCTGGCCCGCATTCGCCGAACCGTATTCGAGAAATTCGGCGTGGAATTGCAATTGGAAGTCCACTTAGTCGGTGTATTCGTCGACGAAACGTAAGCGAGACATGCAGAAAAAAGCCAGAGTTGCGGTGGTCATGGGCGGATCGAGCGCGGAGCGCGAGATCTCGATTCAAACCGGGTCCGGCGTGATGCGCGCGCTGCAGTCGCTCGGATACGACACGCAGTCGTTGGATTACGACGCGCGGTTTATCGATAACGTTCGCGAGGTCGCGCCCGACGTGGTCTTCAACGCATTGCACGGGCCGGGCGGCGAAGATGGGCACGTGCAGGCGCTGCTCGATTTTCTCGGCATTCCCTACACCGGGAGCGGCGTCGAAGCGGCCGCGCTTGCGATGGACAAGCACCTCACCAAAAAGTTGCTTGCCGCTGAGGGTCTGCCGACCGCCGCGTGGGATATCTTCGATCTCTCCGGCGGTACGCTACCGCTCTTACCCGGCTCGCTCGATCTGCCGCTCGTGATCAAGCCGCGCTTCGAAGGCAGCTCGCAAGGTGTGGTGGTTGTGCGCACTCACGAACAGTGGACGAGTGCCATGCTCGCGGCCGCGAAGACCTATTCGCAAATCATGGCCGAGGAATTTCTCGACGGCCGCGAGTTTACGATCGCCGTCCTTGGCGAAGAAGCGCTGCCGGTCATCGAAATCATTCCGAACGCCGACGAATTCTACACGTTCAACGCAAAGTATGCAGCCGGCGGGAGCACGCACATCGTGCCGGCGCAGATCGACGAAGATCTCGCCGCGCGACTGCAGATGATTGCGTTGTCGGTGCACCGTCTGCTTGGGCTGCGCGATTACTCGCGCACCGACTTCATCGTGACCAAAGAGGGACGTCCGCAGATTTTAGAGATAAACACGCTACCGGGTCTCACCGCAACGAGCCTCGTGCCCGATGCATGTGCGGCCGTTGGTATTTCCTATGAAGCGCTTGTCGATCGGCTGGTAGGCTACGCTCTCGCCCGCCGCGATGTAAGGGACGTTGCTTGATGGACACTTTTGATTGCCGTTGCCCGCATAGCGGATTCTCACAGCGCGCGTTCGACGCCGCAAAGCTGATGCTGGGTCGCCGCGCGTTTATCGCCGGCGCCGCCGCCGCGACCGCAAGTGCATTGATTCCGTGGCGCGCGCGGGCCGCAGCAAACGAAGTAACGGTGCTCAAGTCGGCGCGGCTGTTCGACGGCACGACGATGCATACGCCGGGCGTGCTGGTGATCAAAGGCGATCGCATCGTCTCGATGAACGCCGGCGACGCGGGTGCCGATGCGCACGTGATCGAGCTCGGCGATGCGACCCTGATGCCCGGCTTGATCGACTGTCACACGCACGTTGCACCGTTCATCGTCGACTCGCACTACCTCGTGCAGCCCGGACACAGCGCCGACAACATCGGCGAAGCCGCGATCTACGGTCTCAAGAATGCGCAGACCATGTTGCACAATGGCTTCACGACCGTGCGCGACGTCGGCGGCGGCTGGGGCGTCGACCTTGCCGTACGTGACGCGATCGCCGAAGGTGTGTATCTGGGGCCGCAGATCTTCGCAGCGGGTCCGGCACTTTCTATCACCGGCGGTCACGGCGATTCCAACGATCTCCCCGACTTCGTGCACGAAGATGAAGTGATCGAAAGCGGCGTGTCGTACGGTCCCTACGGATTCCGCGAAGTCGTGCGCGAGCACGTCAAGCGTCATACCGATCTGGTCAAGATTCTCGCGACCGGCGGCGTGTTGAGTTACGGCGACGTGTGGGATATTCCGCAGATGAATCTCGACGAAATTCAAGCCGTTGTCGATGAATCGACGAAATTCAATCGCAAAGTTGCCGCGCACTGTCACGGTGACAAGGGCATCTCGATTGCCGTCGAAGGCGGCGTGCACTCGGTCGAACATTGCACCGGCGCGAGCGAAGCGACGCTGAAAAACATGCAGCAACGGGGCACAGCATTAGTGCCGACGATTTGGGCGCTCGACTCGATTCTGCAGCCGGGCAACCCCAATCACATTCCGCCCGGATCGGTGCAGAAGGCCGAATACGCGGCAACGATTCGTAACGAAGGCATGCAGCGCGCGCTGGGGACCACCGTCATCATCGCCTACGGTACCGATGCCGGCGTCTTCCCGCACAGCCAAAATAACAAAGACTTTGCATTGCTCGTGCACATGGGTATGCGCCCGACCGACGTTATGCGCTCGGCCACGCTCACTGCGGCGGAACTGATCGGCGTGAACGATCGCGGCACGCTTGCGGCCGGAAAGCGGGCTGACGTGGTTGCCTTCAACGGCGATCTCAGCCACGACATTTCTCTGATTGAGAAGCCGCCAGCCCTGATTTTATTGGGAGGCAAGAGGGTCAACCCCGCATAACTCTCCTAAGCCCTCGCCGAGCCGCGACGGGCGTTCCTGGAGGGGTTACGTGTCTACTGGTACGGTTGTCGACCGCGGGCTTGAGGGTGTCGTCGTCGGTTCGACGGTTCTAAGTAATGTTGAAGGCCAGATCGGGCGTCTGACCTACCGGGGCTATGATATCGACGATCTCGCGCCCAACGCGAGCTTCGAAGAGGTCGCACATCTCTTGCTGTTCGGCCATCTGCCGAACGCAACCGAACTCAAAGCGTTCAAAGCCGAACTCGCCTCGCGACGTTCGCTGCCCGCGCCGCTCATTGCGGCGATGCAATCGGTGCCCAAGACCGCGTGGCCGATGGATGTGATGCGCACGATCACGAGCGGGCTTGCGCTCTTCGTGCCGGTCAACAATCACGGCGAGCACGTTTCCGACACGCACAGCGCGATCGAACTGATCGCCAAGATGACCACGATTCTTGCCGCGTGGGATCGCATTCGCCGCGGCCTCGAGCCGATCGAGCCGCGCACCGATCTGTCGCATGCGGCGAACTTCCTTTATATGCGTAGCGGTAAAGTGCCCTCGGCGATCGAGGAAGACGCGATCGATACGTACCTCGTGTTGCTGGCCGATCACTCGTACAACGCTTCGACGTTCTCGGCACGCGTGACCGCGTCGACGCGCGCTGACATCTACGCAAGCGTCACCTCGGCGCTGGCCACCCTCACCGGGGACCTGCACGGCGGCGCCGCAAGCGCCACCTACACCAACCTCGTCGCGATCGGTTCGCCCGAGAAGGCCGAGAAGTTCGTGCACGACGAGTTGACCAAGGGCAACCGCATCATGGGCATGGGCCACCGCGAGTATCGCGTCCGCGATCCCCGCGCCAAACATCTCGAGCAAATTGCCAAAGATCTGTCCGCACACTTGGGCAACAGCAAGTGGTATCCGATCGCGCGCGAGCTCGAAAATCAGAGCCAGCGCATTCTCGCCGAAGAGAAACCAGATCGCAAGATTTACGCCAACGTGGATTTCTACACCGCGCCGGTGCTGGCCGACCTCGGCATTCCGGGCGACGAGTTCACCTGTCTCTTTGCGTGCGGCCGTATCGCCGGCTGGACCGCGCACATCCTCGAACAACTTCACGACAACCGGTTGATCCGTCCGCAAGCGACCTACAGTGGACCGGCACCGGGACCGTTCGTGCCGATCGCTTCGCGCGCATGATCGTCATTCCAGCGCTCGATCTGCGCGCAGGCAAAGTGGTTCGCATGGAGCGCGGTGATATCGCGACCTCGACCGTCTACGCCGAAAACCCGGTCGCGCAGGCTAAAGAGTTCGTCGCGCAGGGCGCGCGACAGCTGCACGTGATCGATCTTGACGCGGCCTTGGGTCACGGCGACAATATGCATCTCGTCGCCGAGATCTGTCGCGCGGTTGACGTACCAGTGACGGTCGGCGGCGGCATTCGCGGGCTCGACAAAGCGCAGCAGCGCATCGACGCGGGCGCCGCGCAGATCGTGCTTGGCACAATGCTCGTTGCCGAAGAGCGGACAACCCGCGCGATCATCGGCCGCTTTCCCGACCGCGTGGTCGCGGGCATCGACGTACGCGGCAAACATGTCTCGACGCACGGCTGGCAAGAGAACACGCCGATCGATCGCGATGCGCTAATCAAGCGCGTGGTGATGTGGGGCATCAAGCGCATCATCTTCACCGAGATTCGCCGCGACGGCATGGGCGAAGGCTACGACATTGCAGCGTTGACCGAAGTCGCGAGCGTAGCTGAGGTGCCGATCACCGCCAACGGTGGCGCGCGCACGATCGACGATCTTCGCGCGCTCAAAGCGCAGGCGCCGCCCAGCGTCGATTCGTGTATCGTCGGCAGCGCGATCTACAAGGGCACGATCAAGCTCGTCGACGCCATCGCCGCCGTCGGCTAGTTGTAGCGGCGCAAGTTATTGCGTCGTAAATTCGCCTTCGCCGATAGATTCCGTCGAACTACATGGTGATGACTGCGAGCCAGCCGGAAGAACCGGAACAACGTAGGTTACGGTATACGTCGTGCCTGGCGAGAGCGCGGACAGTTGAACGCTGTAACCATTCGACGTAGGGTTAAACGTCGAAAGCGTCTGCGTGATACCTGTCGCCGTGCTAAGCGTTATCGAAGGCTGTCCGACCCGCGTAAACAGCGTCCCGTTGAAAACGAGCGCCGCTGTCGAAACGGGCACGTTGGTTGCACCAGAGGCCGGAGAAACGAGCGTGAATTCAGGAATTGGCGGTTCGCCGTTGCATGCATCGGTGGACACGCCGGGCCCCGTCGAAGAGCCGGCGGCGCCACACGCGGAGAGAGTGACGAATGCGGCGACGGAAATGAGCAGTCGTTTCACGATTGACACCTCCCTGCCTTAAATATAGGTGCGGACAAGCCCGATCAGCAAGTGAGGCACCGCCAACCTGAGTTTCTGAGAAGCTCCTTTTCAGGTTATTGCGTCGTAAATTCGCCTTCGTTAACCGGCAGCACGTCGCAGGCGCCGTTGTTCGTCGCAACCGCGAACATCGCGATCACGGTGTAGGTCGTGTGGGCCATCAGCGGTGGCAACGCCACGTTGGCGCCGGCGTAATACTGCCGCCACAGGCCGTAAGCGCGAGGCCGCCGTGACCATTACAAGCTGTCGCGTCATCGTGTCACCTCGGTTACGGTGGTAGGAGTGCCTTCTCGACCAGCGCGGTGTCGAGGTATTCCGTTAGCTCAACCATCTTGCCGTCGGCAAAACGGCAAACGTAGCAATAGCTGTTGTTATAGGCGTGTCCCGATTTGGTGGTCGATTGCCCGCGGCACTCGATCACCACGTAGTCGTCCTCGGCGATAAAGCGTAGGGCGCGGTTGGTGTAGCGATCGGCGAACTGCGCAAAGAGTGGCCGGAACAATTCACGCTGGACCTCCGCTTTGCCCAAGTACGTTCGCGACCATGGCGTCGTACCGATGATCGTCCAGGAAAACTCGTCGTCCATGCAGTCGAAAAACGGTTTGCCGTCACCCGCTTCGAGCGCGGTGAAGGCGTCCTGAAGAATCTGCTTATTCGTCATATGTACGTAAAAGCGTGACCGGCAGCCGTGTGACGATTTCGTAGTTGATCGTGTCGGCCCACGTGGCCCAATCGTCCGCGGTGAGCTCCTCATCGCCGTCGCGGCCGATCAGCGTCACCTTCGAGCCGACGTGCGCGCTGGGTACGTGACTCAGATCGACGAAGCACATGTTCATCGCGATGCGCCCGATGATCGGCGCGCGCACACCGTCGACCAACACCTGACCCTTGTTCGAAAGCGCGCGTGGAATGCCATCGGCATAGCCCAGCGGGATGACGCCGATCGGCATCTGCCGTGGCGCGTGGAACGTCGTGCCGTAGCCCACCGGCTCGCCGGCCTCGATCGTGCGCACCACGACCAGCTCGGTTTCATATGACAACGCTGGTTGCAGCGGTAACTTGCCCCCGTCCATTGCTTCGCGTGTCGCGGCCGACGGCCATAGCCCGTAAAGCGCAATGCCGAAGCGCGAGAGATCGAGACGCGTCTGCGGCCAGAGCATCGCCGCTGCTGACGCGGCAATATGGCGGATCGGCGTGAAGCCGCGCGCGACGAAGAGTGGCTCGGCAAGTTGATACGCGTCATTGAAACGCTCGAGCTGCAGCATCGTGTAGGGCGAGTCGAGTTCTTCTGCCGACGCGAGATGCGAAAAGATCCCCACGATCTCCAGGCCGTTGACGCGGCCGTAAGCCTCGACGGCGTCGGGCAGATCGCCAGGCTGCAGGCCGAGGCGGTTGAGGCCGGTGTTGACCGCGACGTGCACGCGGGCGCGTTTTTGCGCGCGCAGCGCCGCTTGCGACAGGTCGCGCAAAAAGCTCCCGGTGTCCCACAAAGCAATTTCGGCGTCGCACGTCATCGCTTCGTCGAGTAGCGCGGGCGCCACGGGACCGAGAATCAGAATCGGCGCGGTGATGCCGCCGTCGCGCAATTCGAGCGCTTCATCGATCGAATAGACGCACAGCTTGAAGGCGAGGCCCTCGATCGCGAGCGCGGTCTCGATCATGCCGTGACCGTAGGCGTTGCCTTTGACCACAAACCCCGCGTGCTGCGGTCCGACCAATTCGCGCAGCGCTTGCGCATTGTGGCGCAGCGCCGCGGTGGAGATGCGAAGCGTGCCGATCACGCGCGGTTCAAGCGCGCGACCGTAAAGGCAACGGGCACGCCGAAGAAGAGCATGCGCGCAAAGATTTGATTGGCGAATTGCGCCGGCGACGGCGGCCACACGAATGCATGGGCACCGAGCAACAGCGCTTGCATGAAGAAGTACACGACGAGCCCGTACATCAGGCCCGAAATCAGCCATTGTGTATTGACGAAGTTTTGCACTTGCGCGAAGTAGGCGTAGCCGCCGGCCCAGCCGATCGACACGACCAAATCGACCACGACGCCGACCCACACATACGAAGTACTGGTCAGCGCTACCGGCCCGATGGCCACCGAGGCGACCCACTGCCACATTTGCACCAAGCTGCTGTGCTCGGGGAGGATCGCGGTTGCGTACAGGTACGCATCGAGGATAACGACACCAACGATGCCGGCGACAATCGCTTGCACGACGACGCGGCCCCAATTGAGACGAACGGTAGCGGCCATGCGCGCACCATTCGGCGAGGTGGCAAGCGAGCCTTGGCGGAAAGGTCGCAGCCCATGCATCTCGCTGTCCTCTGCGCGCTTCTGCTTGCGATGCCGGGTCAAACCCCCACGCAACTCATGACGTGGGGCGTGCACAATCCCGGGCTCGTCGGCTTCAAGGCAACGCTCACCGATCTCGACGGCGGCGGAACCGACTACATCGCGCGGTTGAATGTTGACGGCTATCACGGCCAATTCCATGCCAGACCGAAACGCGGCATCGTGCGCATCGAATATGTTTCGTTCGAAGATACGCCCGACGCATGGCACTTCGAACAGCATCTTGCGTTCGTGCGCGCGGTCATTGCTCGCGTCTATGGCCGCGCAATTGCGAGCGATTTTGGGCACGCGGTACGGGTGCCGCTTCGCGGGCGTGTGGCTGCTTGGCAAGGAAAGAAGCTGGCGTATGCCACATTTGGGGCAGCGATATTTGTCATAAACACTCCCGATTTCGCAGGCGTGTTACAGAACGTGCATCAATGCGATGCGCTTGACTGCAGCGAGGGAGATTAAATTTTGCGAGTCCCAACAAAAGCCGAGAGTCTTATCAGCTTAGCTGGGTAGCATGCGCTATATGATGTTGGGACACGACCGTCACCCGCACGCGATCGCTGATGTCGTCATTCGCGTGTCGTTTGCTGCGCTTGCTATCCTTACCGGGGTAGGCGTCGCGTTTGCTTTTTGGTCGCAGCTCCAGCACTCGGCCGAACCCCAGCTCCTGGCGATGGGGGTCGCGGCGCTCTGCCTGGGCCTGGCCCTGATCGGCCTCGCGATGCAGTCCGTGGGCACCCGGGCCTTCCTCTGGCTGGCCGCCGCCACCCTCGCCCTGGCTTTTTTTGCCGGGTCCGGCGCCTTCTCGGCCCTAAGCTCCTAAGCCGAAACAGGCTTGCACTCTGGCAGCCCGTCTGCTAGAATTTCGGGGCTGGCACTCCTTTGCTGCGAGTGCCAATATGTAAAGAACCCACAAATTTTTGGAGGTCTCCGTGAATCTCAAGCCTTTGGCCGATCGCGTGGTCATTGAGCACGTCGAGCAAAACGAGAAGAGCACCGGTGGCATCTTCTTGCCCGACACCGCTAAAGAAAAGCCGCAAGAGGGCATCGTCCGTGCGGTCGGAACCGGCCGCGTGACCGACGATGGCAAGACGCTTCCGATGGCCGTGAAAGTCGGCGATCGCGTCATCTATTCGAAGTACTCCGGCTCCGAAGTAAAGATCGACGGCAAAGAATACCTCATCGTATCTGAAAAAGACGTTCTCGCTGTTGTCGACAAAGTTCCGGCACACGTTTAAGGAGCATTTGAACTAAATCATGGCTGCAAAGCAAATCGTATTTGACGAAAATGCGCGTCGCGCATTAGAGCGTGGCGCCAATCTGCTTGCCGATGCGGTGAAAGTGACCCTTGGACCCAAGGGCCGCAACGTCGTACTCGACAAGAAGTTTGGTTCACCCACCATTACCAATGACGGCGTGACGATCGCCAAGGAGATCGAACTCTCCGACACGTTCGAAAACATGGGCGCACAGCTCGTGAAAGAAGTCGCCTCGAAGACCAACGACATTGCCGGCGACGGCACGACCACCGCGACGGTGCTCGCGCAAGCGATCATCCGCGAAGGTCTGCGCAACGTTACCGCTGGGTCGAACCCGCTGCTGATCAAGCGCGGCATCGAGAAGGCCGTGCAAGTCGCGGTCGATGAGATGGGCTCGGGCAACAACCTTCAAAAAGTCGACACCAAAGAGAAGATCGCGCAAGTCGCGTCGATCTCGGCGAACGACAAAGAGATCGGCGATTTCATCGCCGAGGCGATGGAGAAGGTCGGCAAAGACGGCGTGATCACCGTTGAGGAATCGCGTACGCTCAAGACCGAAGTCGAGACCAAAGACGGCATGCAGTTCGACAAGGGCTACATTTCGCCGTACATGGTGACCGACAGCGAGCGCATGGAAGCCGTGCTCGACAACCCGTACATTCTCGTGACGGAGCGCAAGATCTCGGCAATTGCCGATATTCTGCCGCTGCTCGAGAAGGTCGTTCAGGTGCAGCGTCCGCTGCTCATCATCTCTGAAGACGTTGAAGGCGAAGCCCTTGCGACGCTCGTGGTGAACAAACTGCGCGGCACGTTCACCTCGGTTGCGGTCAAGGCGCCGGGCTTCGGCGACCGCCGCAAAGAGATGCTCAAGGATATCGCGACGCTCACCGGCGCCACGGTGATTTCTGAAGAGCTGGGCCTCAAGCTCGACAAGGTGACCCCGGATCAGCTCGGTCAAGCCAAGCGCGTGACCGTGACGAAGGAAGAAACCACCATTGTCGATGGCGCGGGCAAGCCGGCCGACATCAAGGGCCGCATCGAGATGATCAAAAAGCAGATCGAGGACACCGATTCGGACTTCGATCGCGAGAAGCTGCAAGAGCGTCTGGCCAAGCTGTCGGGCGGCGTTGCAGTGATCCAAGTCGGTGCTGCGACCGAGACTGAACTCAAAGAGAAGAAGCATCGTATCGAAGATGCGCTCTCGGCCACGCGTGCTGCCGTTCAGGAAGGCATGATCCCCGGTGGCGGTGCGTCGCTGGTGCATGCGGTCAAGGCGATCGATAAGTACATCGAAAAGGCGCCGAAGAGCAACGGTCACGCCTCGACCTGGGCCGATGAGAAGATCGGCATCGAGATCGTGAAGAAGGCGCTCGAAGAGCCGCTTCGTCAGATCGCGTACAACGCGGGCTACGAAGGTTCCGTCGAAGTCAACAACGTCAAGCAGAAGAACTCGCCGTTCGGGTTCGATGCAATGACGGGCGACATCGTCGACATGTTCAAGGCCGGCATCGTGGAGCCGTTCAAGGTCACGCGTTCTGCGCTGCAAAACGCAGCCTCGATCGGCGCGCTGATCCTCACGACGGAAACGCTGATCGCCGACAAGCCCGAACCCAAGTCAGCTGCTCCGGCAATGCCGGGCGGTGGCGGCATGGGCGGCTACGACATGATGTAGAGCGTTTGCGGCACTTACGTGCATGTGCCGCAAGCCACTCACATGGCAAAGGCCCCGCGAACGCGGGGCCTTTTCTTTGTGCTTTTCTTCTCGCTATTTGTGGGCGTCGACGCGGGTGCCGGTTGGCGTGTGTGCGTTTTGGAACAACGCATTACTTGCGGTAGGCGCGACCGCGTCGGTGTGGACCGAAGCCTCGTCGGCCACGCGCGTTGGCGTCGGCGGAGACACGACGGTGGTAGCTTCGTTCGAATGGGTCGGATGTACCGGCTGAACGTGCATATTGGAACCTCCGGCGCCTCGAAAGTGGGGCGACTGTGAGGCCCATTCTAGCACAACAAAGGGGCCGCGAGGCGCGTTATCGCGTCAGTATCAGCGCGTTATTGATTTGGCGGCCGGGGGAGACGAGGTATTTCCCGTTCGCCCACAAGCCGGTTGATGCGCCGCCGTCGAGATTCATCGCGTCATAGGCGCCAAGTTTTTTCATGATGTGCGCGCATTGGTCGAGCGAACCATCGGCCACGGCGAAGATGAGTTCGGATTGGTCCTGACTCACGCCGACCATCGCGCGTCGACCCGAGCGAAAGACCTTCGGATCGTGGAATCCCTCGGCTGCGGGATTCGCGAACTCCATGCCCTCGACGAGCAATTGCGGGCCCCCGCCGATCGCTTCCCATGCGTTGGCGATGCCCGGCGCGGAGCCGTCTTCGGCCCGCACCGTGTAGCTCGCGCGCCGGCCGACCCAAAAGCGCGACGCGACCGGCCACTCGCCGTGGAAATAAATCACATACCCGTCGCTCGGAATGCGCGTCGATCCGTAGTTGATCTGCGACACCACGCCGTCGGTCACTTGGATCTGCGGGCCACCGTGTAATCCGGTTGCGCGACCCCAGGCCGGCGTGAAGATCGTGATCGTCTCGCCGGTTGGTCCGGGAAGGCGATTGAACCAGTACGCATACCAGTTGTTGGGATAGGTCGAGCTGCCGTCGAGCGACCCGTCGATGCGCAGCGGAATGCGCTCGATCGTCGCGTGATTGCCGCGATCGAAATAGAGCACACTGCCGACGTCGCCCTTGAACACCATCGAGCCGTCGATCACCGTCGTCTGATCGAGGTTCTTGCGGAGCACGTGCTTGGCATAAGCTTCAAAATAGCCACCATTGATGGCGGCTATCGCGTTTCCGTGCTTGGCGATGTCGGAGAGCCATGCCGTGTCCCCGACGTCGGGACCCCCGAGCGCCGCGCGCACTTGCACACGATCGAGCCGGGCAATGACATACTGAACCACGCGGCCATCGATCATCGTCGTGCCGACGTTGAGTGCAGAGGCGCGGCGCGCATCGAGTGCGGTTGGCGACGATATAACTAAAACCGCCGCCGCAAGAACGACGAGCCCGCGCAAAAGCCCCAGTGCTTTCACACTTCAGTCATCGACGTTTGTCAGTGTCAGCATTAGGGCATTTATCGAACTCTAACGTCGATGACGACACAACGCCTGGTTGCGTGGGCATCGAAACGTGCAAGCGCTGCGATGAAGAAACCGGGAAAGCGCGTCTCCAAACACGCATAGCGCAGTCGTGCGCGCCTTCCGCCTCGGCCTACTGGCTGCCCTCGCCGCTGCAAGCTCCTGGGGCATCATGTTTCCAATCCTCAAGCAGCTGCTGCGCACCCTCGATCCGTACTGGCTAACCTCGATACGCTATCTCGCGGCGAGCGCGATCCTCGCAGTCGTGTTGCTCCTCGTCGAGGGCCCGCGAGCCTTCGCGCTCGATCGGCGCAGCTGGCAGCTCTTCGTGCTGGGAACCGTGGGCATCGCCGCGTTCAATATCTTCGTCTTGAGCGGACTCGAGCGCAGCAGCGCCGAGCACGGTGCGCTGGTGGTTGCGACCGGGCCGGCCATGGTTGCGTTGTTGCTCTGGGCGCGCAACGGCGCGATGCCATCGCGTCTTACCTTCGCAATGTTGGCGCTTGCGTTCGTCGGCGTCATGCTCGTCATCACCAAGGGGTCGCTCGCGTCCCTTGCCGGCGGATCGGCGCTTGGCGATGCGCTGGTTGCGCTCGGCGTGGCGGGCTTCGCGATCTATACCGCATACGCGCCGGCCTTCAGCGATTATTCGCGGTTGCGCTTTGCAACGCTGAGCATCACCTACGGAACCATCGCGACAGTCATCGTCAGCATCGTGGCGCAGCTCGCCGGCGTGGCGCACGCGCCGACCACCATCGATTCCTCGGTGATCGTTGGGATGGCCTACATGATCATCTTTCCCGCGATCCTCGCGTTTCTTTTCTGGACGTTTGCGATCTCGAAAATCGGCGCGGAAAACACCGGTCTCTTCATGAACGCCGTGCCGGTCGTCGCGTTTATCATCGGCATCTTCTCGGGACAACATTTCGCCGTCATCGAGTACCTCGGCGCCGCGCTGACCATCACTGCGCTGGCGATCAACAACCTCGTCTCGCGTCCTAGTTAAAGAGCACCTTAGCCATCATGCCCTTGTCCTCGTGACTGAGGATGTGGCAGTGAAAGACCGACATGCCGCGGATGTGCACGTAACTCGCGTCGAGGATGACGTCGATGCTTTGCTGGAGTGGAACGTTCATCGTATCGGCCCAAATCGGATTCGTCACCGGCTTTCCATTGACGGCGTACGTCAGGAAGTGGACCTGGTGAATGTGAAAGGGGTGGATCTCGTGCGTCCGGTTGACGATGCGCCAGTGAACGTACGAGCCGACCTTGACGGTTGCCATCGGAGCGGCCGCATCCGAATATAGCTGACCGTTGATGTAGAACCGATGATTGCCCTCGGTAAAAATCGCGACGAAACTTGGCGGTGACTGCTCGACCTTGGAAACGTCAACGGTTCGGTAGGTAGCTGGACCTGGGAACGCGCGCACCGGTGGCGGTCGCGGGCCGGTGTCGTTGGATGCGACATCCGCTAGCACCTGACCGTGCATCGGATCACCCTGCGGACCCGTATCAACACAATGCGTGCGCAGCGCCGCATGCATCCCGGACGGCGGTCCGGTGACAATCGCTTCGACTCGTCCCGCAGGCGGAATCACGAAGTGCGTGAAGGTGCGCATCGGATGCTGCGGGTCGTGCAACGCGAGCGGTTCACCGTCGAGCGCTACGACTCGCAGGGACGATCCGTCGACGCGGACATCCGCATAGTCATCGGCCGAAGCGTTGACGATGCGCCAAAACTGCTGCTCGCCCGGTGCGATTGCAATCGACGGGCGAAAGACGCCGTTGACGGTGAAGAGTTGGTTGGGCGTCTGATTCTCCGAGTGACACTCGCTGCCGCTGTCGACGTCCAGCGTGCGCATGAGCGGCCCAAGCGCCGGGCTGGTTGGTGCAAATGGGGTCGTGCGCAACACCAGCACGCGTTCGGGCATCGTACGCAGTAGGGGGACGTAGCGGTCGATGCCCTCGACGACGATCGCGCCCGACATGCCGTCGAGAGCTTGCTCGTCGCTTTCACCCATCGGGTGGGTATGAAACCAATAGAGTCCGGGCGGCACATCGGTTGGAATGTGCACGTCGTAATGGAGCGTCTCGCCGGGCTTTGCCACCATCGTGATGACGTCGTCTTGCCCGTAGTCCGGCGAAACCTCCATGCCATGAAAATGGAGATTGGTCATGTCCGTGCACGGACCGAGCGCGCATTGTTCGGTGGTATGGGCGGGTAGGGCATTTACGTAGGTTACGCGCAACTCGCCGCCGGGAACGACCCGGATCGTCGGCGGCACGAACGCGCCGAGATACGACAATGCCGCGCGTCCGTTATTCGCCTCCGCGCGAAGCGTGAGTGTCGTGATGCCATTACTGGGCAGTACATAGGGAAGTAGCGGGAGTAACAACATGCTAGTTCTCCGGATCCTCGAACTTGATCCACCAGTGCGTGCCGTCGCAGAATGGTTTGTTCTTGGAATAGCCGCAACGGCAGAGCGTGTAGTGTTCGCGGCTGGCGCCTTGGTCCATCGGCTCGCCCTCGAGTTCGATGCCCCCGCGCACGTAGTAACTGGCATTCTGCGCGACGTAGATTTCCGCGTCGCGTTCCTCGCCCGTGTAGGCGACGCCGTCGCGAATGAAGCCAAGCGCGCCCGACGGACAGGCGCGCACGATCGCAACGATCTCATCGGCACTTGCGCCTTGCGGCGTGACGAAGGGTTCGCCGCTGGCGTGAAAGACGCTGGGCAAATGATCGGTGCAGTTCCCGAAATGACAGCACGTGCCGCGATTATCGAGGACGGTGATGTCGACGGTTTCGTAGGTATCGAGACGATCCGGCGTGCGCGCCGGGTCTTTCGCACTATTGAAGCCAATCCGTGCGTGCGTGCCGTCGCAGTAGGGCTTGAGGTTCGAGCCACCGCAGCGGCATAACGCAACGATCGGTCGCGTCGCGAGCGTCTCGCCTTTGGAATTGGTGAGCTTGCGCAGATTGCGCACGATGTACGGACCGTCGATCTCCGGTCGAATTGTCGTGCGCGCGTTACGCTCCTGGGCTTCGGAGCGAATCGAGAGCGCGAATTGCGGCGGAATGTATGGCGCCAGATGGTCCGCCACCGATTCGAATCCCGCCGCGGCCTCTTGGACTTCCTCGGGAAGGCCGGCTTCATCAGCGAGCCGCGTCAGGCGGGTCGAGAGATCGTAGAGCCGCTCGGAAAAGTAAATCCAGGCTGCCTGTTTGTGCGCGAGCAAATGGATGCTTCGCGTAAACCCAAACCCTGGCCCGGCATTCTTGCCCGGATACTCGTGCCCGGCCGGTGTCTTCGCGAGCGCTTCGCCCAGCGGACGCAATCCCGATGCCATGATTCGCAGCGTCCCGCGCGCCAGCATCCGCAGCTCTTCTTCGGTCTCATCCACATGCGCGAAGAATCGCGCGAGCATCGCGAGCATCAGCGCGTACGCGCTGTTGAAGAGTCCGCCGAGTTCTTGCGCAAGCGGATCGGTGATTCGGTTGGCGCCGGGGGTATCTGCGATACCGCGCGTGCGCGGATTGCTCAGCAGCGGACGAACCGGGTCGAACGTCCGGCCTTCGCGTTGCGCCGCTTCGAGCAGCGCGGTGTATTC
>DATHMY010000173.1:0-12870 GCA_035486535.1 Candidatus Acidiferrum sp. | reverse complement strand
GATGATTACGACGGCGTCGTGGTTCAGCGCGAGCTGGTCTGCATCGAACTTGCCGGCGCGTCGGTTCGCGGTGCCAACTTCACCGGCGCGCAGCTCTGCGATCACAACCACGACCGCCAGTGGACGTGCATGAAAGTCGATGCCGCCGTGCTCCGCGACCGTTCGCACAACTCGCTCGATGGTGCAATTCTTCCGTGATTGTGCCGTTGCTCGCCCTTCTTGGGAGCTTTGCCATTCCGACGGCAACGCCGCCGGCGACGGTGACGTTGGCATGGGACGTCGATCACGCTCGTCCCGCCCAGGACAAAACGACCGTCTCGACCTGGAGCGATGGAAAGTTTCTCTACGTGCGCTTTGATGCGGAGCAACACGCGCCGATCGTCGCATCGCAGCATTCGGACGATACGGTAACCGGTGGCAGCAACATCGGTGGCGGAATCGCGTGGAGCGACGATGCGGTTTGGGTCGACCTGTGGCCAAAGGGGCCGGCAGGATTTCAATATCAATTCGAAGCGAATCCCAACGGCGCCCACAATGAGGCATCGACCGAGAACGTGAGCTATTCGCCGCACTGGGAAACGCACGGTGAACGTACGGCGAACGGCTACGTGGTCACGATGGCGATTCCGTATGCCGTCATCCACGGCGCACACGCCGGCACGTGGCGCGTGCAGTTCGTGCGCTACGTGCGTTCGACGGGCGATCTCGACGTGTGGTCGTACGATCCCGCGCAACAGAACCCCGACGACGCCGCGCGCGCCGGAACCGTGACCTTCAACCAGATCGCGAAGCAGCCGTTGCCGAGCCCGCGCGTCGCGCCGTATGCCCTGGCCGAGGCGGCGAGCAAAACGATCGGCGGCAGCACCTCACGCGTTGGTATGGATTTTTCGATTCCCGTCGCGCAGACCGCATCGTTCTTCGGTACGCTGCATCCCGACTACTCAAACGTCGAGCTGGATCAAGTCTCGATCTCGCCAACGGTCTTTCAGCGGACCTACAGCGAAGTGCGGCCGTTCTTCACGCAAGCGGCGGGCTATTTCAATAACTTCAACTGCAACGTGTGCAACGGCTATCGCACGACGCTCTACACCTACGGCATCCCGACGCCCCGTGAAGGTTATGCCTTCGAGGGGCGCGAGGGCGATTACGGCCTCGCCGCTTTTGACGCGATCGGTGACGATCGTACCGACGCCGCGGCGGCGCTGAACTATACCTCACCGGACACGCATTGGAACGGAGCGTTCCAGCACGTGATCACCGACATGCCGGGCCTCAATGATCAATCGAACATGGGCGGCCTGTCGTATTGGAACGGCAAGTATCTCAGCTTCTATGCGAACGATGCAATCGAGACCGGGACGCTCGTTACCAATCCGTCACAAGGGCAATGGCTCGATGCCGGCGGTGGTTGGGGCAATCAAAAGTTCGCCCTCTACGCCTCCGTGCGCAAGGTCGGCGACCAGTTCAATCCGGTCGACGGATTCGATTCGCATCCCGGAATCGCCGGATACGGCGCGTACATGGCGCGCATCTGGACGTTTGCACCCAACGACAAGCTCCTCTCGGCCGGCGTGAGCTTTTTCATAGATCGCTATCAAGGCGTGCAGTATGGCGCAGCGCAGACGGACAATCAGATCCTCTTCGATCTGCTCACCAAGAGCACCATCGATCTGCAGCTTTCCACCGGTTCAAACTACTGGCGCTTCGGCCAGATCATGACGCCGGTCTCGCAGGCCGCCGGTATCAGCCTCACCTATCACAGCGGCACGCAGAACAACGTCGGCAATTTCCCCTCGCACGGATCGTCGGCGACACCGACGCAAATTCAGTACTACACCGGGGCCTACGGTCTTGGCCGCCTCGACACATGGTATCGTTCAACCACGATGAAAGTCGGCGAGCGCGGGGCGCTGACGTTCGCCGTCGACAACACGGCGCAGTGGCTGCGCGAGTTCGGACCGGATAACATTCAGTGGTTCGATAGCGTCAGCTACAGCTATCAGATCGATCGCAACTCGTCATTCGCAATCGGTATACGCAAGGTCAC
Organism: Candidatus Acidiferrum sp.; assembly: GCA_035486535.1. Classification (GTDB taxonomy): domain Bacteria; phylum Vulcanimicrobiota; class Vulcanimicrobiia; order Vulcanimicrobiales; family Vulcanimicrobiaceae; genus Aquilonibacter. Next base: position 10,823 of record DATHMY010000173.1, on the reverse strand, counting down.
CGGCAACCCGCCGGAACCAAACGGCGGCGGGAACTGCATCGGCACGTGCAGCAACGTCTCGATTGCCTACCACTTACGCATGCTGCGCTACGAAATCTACGCCGCTTACGGCGACCCGAATACGCTCTCGACCGTCCCGCAGGCGATCTTTAAGGTGATTTTCTACGCGGGTGCACAGAAGGGGACATAGGGGTCGACCCGATACCCGCCGAGCTGTCGCAGTGCGAGACCTGCTGCGGCTCGTCGTGGCTGTCCCGGCCGGCTACACCGTGGAGTGTCCAGCAGCTCTTGTTGAGCGAGCAGTAGCAGAAGTCGAGCGCAATCGCGTGTTTGGTGAACGACGCGATTGGGACGTCATCCGGCCAGCTGATCAAGAGTAACGTCTTGCTATCACCGGGGCGAATGGTCGACGAAGCGCCAATCGACGCCGTCGAGATCGTACCCTTGAGCGCACTCGCGCGAGCGGCGCGCACCAAGGCTCCGCGAATCTCGGGTTGCGTGAGAAGGTCGGCGAGGTAGGTATTCCAGGTGGCAACGTTCTTCCCGTCGATCGAGAGTTGCGCCGATTGAATGAGCGCCGGGCCGAGCCCCTCGTTTGAAAGCTCGATCTTCTCGCCGTTCGTGCTGTAGGTCGACGAGATGCTCAAATATGGCCAGATCGTTGCGGCGTATTGGTCGCCGATGATACGCGTCTGATACAGAAGCGTGGCAGACGTAAGCACACTGACGACCAGCGCGGCAATCGCAATGAAAAAGTCGAGGCGAAAGGCCTTCTCCGTCACGCCAGGACGAGTTCGTCGGCCGCGTCGCCCGCCCTACGCAGCGCCTCGCGGATCATTTGATCCTGGATTTCCTTGACCGCCCAGCGCGCCTGCGCGTCGGGCGCGAGCGTGTCGATCGGATCGAAATAGACGAAAGCTTTGTTCTTCTTGACGGCCGGCGCGGTGTAGACGCAGATCCCGTTTTCACGGTCGTAGAAGTCGAACGAATGGATGTCGCGCTTGCCGCCGCCACCCGGCGCGTCGCAGATGAAGAGCGGGGTGTTGAAGCCGGCGGTCGCGCCGCGTACAAACTTCTCGATGTCGATCGAGGTCTGCACGGTGGTGCGCAGCTCCTCGACGCCCTTGACCATGTCGTGCATGTAGACATAGTACGGATGCACGTTGACATACTCGAGGCGTTTGACGAGCAGCGCCATGCGCTCGGGCGTATCGTTGACGCCGCGGATAAGCACCGATTGATTGCGCACAAAGATGCCGCGCTCGAACAAGATGCGCATCGCCTTTTCGGTGATCCACGTAATCTCTTCGGGGGCGTTGAAGTGCGTGTGCAGCACGACGTCTTTGCCCATCTTGCGTCCGCGATCGACGACCGAGGTCAGTGCGTCGAGCCACGCTGCGTCGGTGAGCAATTTCATCGGCATGATCGCTGGGCCTTTGGTCGCAAAGCGCATCCGCCGCACGTGCGGAATATCCAAGAGCGCATTGCCGATGAGCGCAATATTTTTCGAGGGTAGCTGATACGCGTCGCCCCCCGAAATGACGATATCTTCGAGCTCGGGCCGTTCGCTGATGTACTGGAACGCGTCTTCCCACTGTTTGGGCGTTTTTGCCAGCGCGACTTTATCGACGTTCTCCGTATCGGGGCCGATCGCGTAACTGCGCGTGCAGAAGCGGCAATAGACCGGGCAGGTATTGAGTGGGAGAAAGAGCGCCTTATCGACGTAACGATGGACGAGACCCGGAACCGGCGAGTCGGCCTGTTCGTGCAAGGAGTCGAGCGTCAGCCGCGGGTGATCGGGCAAGAGCGCTGACGCGAGCGGGACAAATTGGCGGCGGATCGGGTCATTGACCGGATCGTTCCAATCGATGAGCGCCAGCGCGTACGGCGAGACGCGCACGGCCATCGGGGCGCGTTTGAATCCTTCCTCGACGTCGGCCAAGAAGTCGGGTGAGGAAAGCTCCTTGATGGCCGCGAGCAGTTCTTGCGGCGTTTTCACCGCGTTCTTTTGCTGCCAGAGATGATCGAGGAATGTCGCCTCGTCGATCTCGCGATACGCCGGGACGTGGCGCCAGAACTCGCCTTGCTTGAGCGCTTTGTACTCGAACTGCGACGCCGGGACCGGCGGCTTGAGGTGGATGATCTCGCTCATTGCGTTTCCTTAGTTGGGTGTGTTCGCGGTTACCACGATGCCGTCGCGTTCGAACGGCGTAGAGAGCACGATCGTCGTTTTCGTCCGCGCCATACCCGGGAGCGATTTCAAACGCGAGAGCAGCTCGTCGAGATGCTGCGTCGAGCGCGTCATCACTTTGCAGACGAAGGACTCTTCGCCCGCGACCGAATGGACTTCGCACACTTCGGGCATCTTGCTCAAGCTTTTAGTAAATTGGTCATAGGCTGCATCTGGTGTCGTATAACAACTCACGAAGGCAATCAGTTCGAGTCCGAGGCTGCGGCCGTCGAGTTGCGCGCTGTAGCCGCGGATGTGGCCGCGTGCTTCGAGGCGCTTCACGCGATCATGCACGGCCGGCGCTTTGAGGCCGACCAGCGCGCCGAGTTCGGCAAAGGTCGAGCGTCCATTGCGCTGAAGTGCGTCCAGCAGCGCGAGGTCGAGCTGATCGAGGTCGTCGGAGACAATCATATTCGCCAGATTCGCATTTCTTGCCGCAAGCTGTTCGGCGATTTGACTATAGCACCCGTGATCCGTTCATTCAAGGCGCTCGCGTTGCTCGCCCTCGTGGCGTCCTGCTCCAAGGGCCCGGCGCAGCCCCCGGCGGGCGTCGTGCACTTCGCCCTGGCGGCCGACCCCTCGACGCTCGATCCGCTCTTCATGCACCCCGACGCTGCGTCGGTCGAGCTCCAGGCCGCACGCCTGGCCTTCGAGCCGTTCGTCGACTTCGACCGCCGGGGGAACCCGGTTCCGGCGCTGCTCGATCGTTTGCCGGCCGTCTCGCGCGACGGACGCACGATTGTCTACCATTTGCGTGCGGTACGTTGGAATGACGGTGTTCCGGTAACCAGCGACGACGTGCTCTTCACCTTGCACGCGATCCTCGATCCGCACAACCCGGTGCGATCGACGCAGGGATACAACTTGATTGACCGCGCGGTCGCGCGCGATTCGCGCACCGTCGTATTCCATCTCAAACACGCCTGGGCGCCGGCTGCGCTCGGCTACTTCTCTTACGGCACCACGCCGCAATTCGTGTTGCCCGCGCACGCACTGCGAACGCTGACGCCACTCGATCGTGCGCCATTCGGCGCCGCGCCGAATGTTGGTGATGGACCGTACACGTTCGTGTCGTGGCAGCGCGGAAACGCAATCAGCTATCGCGCGAACCCGCGCTACTGGCGCGGAAAGCCGGCGGTCGAGGAGCTCGACGTTCGCATCGTGACCGACCCGGGCACGAATCTGTTGATGTTGCGAACGGGAACGCTCGACTGGAATCTGATTGCTCCGGTGCAGCTCCCGATGATCGCCGCCGATGCGCGGCTGCGCTTTGTCGCTGCGTCCACTGCAGTGGTCGCCGGCCTCGTCATGAACACCTCGCACGCGCCGCTCGACGATGTTCGGGTACGACGCGCGATCGCGATGTCGATCGATCGCGAAGCGATCAGCAAGAAGATTACGCTGGGGAAATATCCGGTCACCAACATGATCCAGCCGCAGTTCTCGTGGGCCTACGATCCCGGAATCCGTGAGCCGCCGTACGATGCGCGGGGAGCCGATGCGGCATTCGACGCCGCCGGATGGCGGCGCGGCCCAGACGGCATGCGCCGGCATAACGGCGTGCTGATGCATCTCGTCTACGTGGCGTTTCCCGAGACCGTGAGCGGCATGCGTATCGCGACGGTGGTCCAGGCGGCGCTGCGCGACCGCGGTGTCGCGGTGACGGTCAAGAGCATTAGCAACGCGCAGCTGTTTCTTCCGCAGACGGGAACGCTCGCCACCGGAAACTTCGATCTGGCCTACGTGCCCTTCACGATGGGCGCCGATCCGGATGATTCGGACATCCTGGGCTGCAACGCACCGTCGAATTACATGCACTGGTGCGATGGCCAGGTTCAGGCGCTGGAGCAGCGCGCACTCGCCAGCGTCTCGCAGGCGGAGCGCCGCATGCTCTACGGCGACATTGCACGGCGCGTGGCCGCGCAGGTCCCGTTGCTCTATCTATTCGATGCGCGCTATGTTTATGCGTATCGCGACCGGCTGCGGGGCTTTGCTCCGAATGCCTTTTTGCCGACATGGAATGCATGGGCGTGGAAACTATGACGAAGAACGAGCGGGTGGCAATCGTAGCCGTGCACGGAGTCGATTCGCACCCGCGCTACGAATTTCAAGATCAGGTTGCCGGCGATCTATGCGCGCAATTAAACCAGCGCGAACGTAAGAAAACGTGGACGCTCGAGGTGATCAACCCGCACGCGATTTTGCCCGAGGGGCAAGACGATCCGCTTCCGACGACGACGCGTGTCCTGCACATCGGCGACGATGTGATGGAACCGAAGCAAACCTTCTACGACGTGATCGAGGCCTATTGGAGTCCGATCGACAAGGGCGCGACCAATTGGCTTTCCGTGTTGGTGTGGATTCTCAATTCGGTCTTTGCACCGTTCAACACGACCGCTCGCGTCGAAGCGCCGTTCGCGAAACAGTTCTTTGACTACGGCTTCATCGGCGGTGCGCTTGTGATCGCGTTCGTGCTCTTCGGAATCTCTGTGACGGCGGTGTGGCTCTCGAGCGTAAATGTGCTTACGATCACTGGCTTGATGGCGCATTCGAGCGTCGGTGACGCAATCACCGTGCTAAACGGGAACGCTTCGGCGCCCGGTGGCGCGCGTGTCAAAATCGTCGTCTGGCTGCTGCTGGGGACCGTCGGCGCATTTCTGATCGGCCAAGCCCTCGAAGCGATCCTCAAAACCTGGGTGCAGCGCAAGGCGCTCCAGAAAAATCCGGCCGCGATCTGGCATCGTGCGCTTGCGATCGGAATTCTCGTCGTCATCGGTGGCGCGTTGATCTATGCGATGGCGGTCGCCAAGTTCCCCAAGGGCTCGATGGGCTGGTCCGGCGTCGGCTTATTGATCGGCATCTTCTTGGCGTTTCAGATCGGATACGGATTGCTGATCGGCTTTATCGTCGGGTTCTTCGGCGATGTGCAGATTTACACCACGCGTGACGAAAACAACGCCAAATTCTACGGGTTGCGGGACCAGATCATGGATACGGCCGTAACCGCGATCATGCGCGCGGTGACTCCGGCTCGCAACGGCGGGTACGACTACGATCGCGTGGTCGTGCTCTCGCACAGTCTGGGCGGAACGATCGCGCTCGATGCGATCACCCGGCTCAAGCAGGCGTGCGAGCAGGGCGCACTCGAGGTCGAGCAATTTGCGTTGGTGCGCGCCTTTGCGATGCTCGGTTCCTCAGTCGAGAAGACGCGCTACTTCTTCAATGTTGCCGGCACGACACCGTCGGTCTCGTACGAGGCGTGGCGCGGCAAGGCGTTCGAGAAGATCTTCGGTAAGGACGAGTCGCTGCTGGGCGCAAAGGACGGCTCACGCATCTTCTGGGCCAACTATTGGTACTTTCAGGATCCGATCTGTAACGAGATCCGTTCGTACAAGGACGTCTGCCGCAACGAGCAAGGCAGCCGTCATGTGTCGCTGCTGCATCCGCTCATCCACTCCGACTATCTCGACGATCCGTGGGTGTGGCAGTCGTCGAAGGACGGTTCGCATCTCGGCCTACTGGACATCATCGCGCCCGTCATTTAAAACCCGCGGATGCGTTTGCGCAGCCAGCGCTTGTGCTGATCGGCGACGCGCGTCCACAGTGCTTCGCTGCGCTCGATCTCTAGACCAAAGTGCTCGCGTAATATGCGCGCAAATGAGTCGTGCGACGATGCCGATTCCTCGTTCATGTGGGCCGGCGTATACAGGCGAAGCCCGGCGTTCGTCAACGTCGCCATCCCGTTCTCGGTGAGCTGCGCGCACACCAACGTCTGCACGAACGGCGATTCACTGGTAGTGGCAAGGCTGCGATTCGCCGCATCGAGGATTGCCGGATCAACCGGTTCGCCGGTGAAGTCGTAGGTCGCGCCGTTCTCGCGATGGTTATAGAAGCGCCAAAAGTTGCCGTGGCAGGTGAGCTTGAAATCGAAGCGCCCATCGTTGAACGATCCTTCGCGCAGCGGGGCCGGTGTGAGGAAGCCATTGCCGAAGCCGACGTCGGCAAGGTACGGTTCGTCGAGATGAACGAGCAGCGCGAGATGATTGATGGGCGCGCCCTCGACGTGGCGGCTGCGGTTGACCGTCGCACCGATGAGGTCCGCTCGCAGGCCGATCTGCTTGATCGCCCATGCGAAGAGCAGATTTTGTTCGAAGCACCAGCCGCCACGCTCGCGCACCACCAGCTTCTCGAAGATTCGATCGAGCTCGAGCGAGGGCACATCGCCAAGCTGAACGTCGATATTCTCAAATGGAATAGCGAGAAGATGCGCGCGGTGGAGGTTGTGCAGCGTCTGCCGTGTCGGTGAGAGCGGCCCGCCGTACTTGATTCGCCGAAGATAGCGATGAAGCTTGAGGGACACGCAGATCCTTAGTGCGGGATGGCGATCGTATAAGCTCCGCCGCTGCCGAGAAAGAGCGGCGCGGATACATGGCCTTCGCGATCGATGCGCACCAGCCCGTTGTCGCGATGCAAGATCACGATTGCGGCCGAGCCGTCGTGCAGCCATTCAACGTCAAAGGGTTGACCGCCGACCGTAATGGCGGGACGAGCGGTATTCGTGCTGAGGTCGATGGGCGTCACGGTGGTGGTTGCATAGTTGGTCACGTAGGCGACCTTGCCGCTTGGATCCACCGAGATGTAATTCGGTTCCACGCCGGCGTCCACGGTCTTGATCGCCCGGCCGGCGGCAAGATCGACGATGCTGACGTCATTGCCGCCGTTGTTCACGGTGTACAGCGTCTTGCCGTCCGGTGAGAGCGCGATTCCGGTTGGGCGTTCGCCGACGGGAATCGGTGCAAGCGGCGAAGGACCGTGCAGATCCACCGGCTCGACCGCGTTTGCACCTTGCAGCGAGACGTAGAGCCGCGAGCCGTCGGGGGCGATAGTGATATAGCGTGCGCCCGTACCGACCGTGAGTGCTCTGCCGGCCTTGAGCGTCCGCACGTCGATCGGTTGAATCGTGCCGTCGTCGTAGTTTGCGACCCAAACGGTCGAACCGTCCGGCGCGATCGCAAGACCGCAGGGCGCGTTGCCGACGCCGATCTCGGCGACGACTTTGCTTTGCACCGTATCGATGACGCTGATCGTCTTAGCGCCGCGATCGGCGACGAAGTACAGATGCGCGTCGCGCGAGAGCACCCCGTCGCGCGGTTCGTCCTTGACCGCGATCGACGTGCCGAGAGCCCCGGTGCGCGGGTCATACGCCATCACGGTGTTGTCGAAGCGGTTCGCGATCCACGCCAAGGGAAGTTCTTCGCCATCGTGCGCGGCCCGAACGTGGACCGTCGCCGGCTCGACGCGTGCGCCATTGTCGTCGAGCGCGGTGACATGCACGTCGTACAGGCTGCTCGTCGCGGCCGCAGCGGTGACGGCGACGGCTTGCGCACCGTTCGGCGCGAGCCGCAGCACGCCGGCGGCCGGCGTCACCGTGAATCCGGGTTGGTCGGGAATCGACCAGGTCACCGACGCTGCGGCGTTGCCGGTATTGCGAAAGGTCATGGTCATTACGCCGTTGCTGCCGCCGGGATCCACTTGCACGGCATCGTGCGGGACGTCGATGCGCACCGCGCTCGACGGCGGAAATGCCGCAACGCTTGGCGCGAACGCCGGCATTGCGTCATCATCGGCAGCACCCCAGGCTTTATTCGGCGAGGACGCGAGGTCGAACGCGAGGTGCACGCTGCCGCGTAACGGTAGCGCGAGCCACGTGTGTTGGGTCGCCACGCCATTCAGGCGCAGCGCTGCGACGTAAGGCGTCGTGGCCGACGCCGCAGGAGCGTCGATCGTAATCGTTGGGCCGTTTGGGGCGTGAATGACGATGTGCGTAAAGAGCGGCGCGCCGATGTCGAGATCGCGTACCGCCGGAAACTGCGGATACAAACCAATTGCCGACCACACGTACCACGCGCTCATCGTGCCTAGGTCGTCGTTGCCCGGGATGCCGTCCGGCGTATCCATGTACAGCGTCGTCATCACGGTGCGCACGACCGCTTGCTCGCGCCACGGTTCGCCGGCGGCGAGATAGGCCCACGGTGATCCCAGGCTCGGCTCGTTCCCCATCCATGCGTACGGTTTGGTCTCGTCGGCATTGAGCTGCGAGAAGAACGTGTCGAGCTTGGCGATGGTCGCGGCGCGACCGCCCATGCCGCGAACGAGATCGGGCAAATCTTGCGGCACCATCCAGGTATACTGTGCCGCGTTGCCTTCTTGAAAGCCGTTCTGACCTGAATCGCCGATCGGCGTCTGTTCGAAGGAGCTCGCGTCGCTGCGTGGTGCGATCCAGCCGGTCTGCGTATCGAAGATCGTCGTCCAGTTGTTCGCGCGCGGCAAGAAACGTTGATACGCGGCCGTGTTCCCAATTTCGCGCGCGAAGGCGGCGATCGAAGCGTCGTCGAGCGCGTATTCGAGCGTTTCGGACGCACCGTTTGGAACCGGCGACACCGAGGTCGTGTAGCGATTGGGGATGTAGCCACGCTCCTGATAGTCGGCGGACTGCGGGCGCTCGAGATACCAGCCGTAACCCGGTGCGCTGGTCGTATCCGTTGCGCCCTTCACCATGCCTTGCAGGGCACGCTGCACGTCGAAATCGCGCGCGCCGAACGCGTAACCGCCGGCGATCACCGGATCGACTGAGTCGCCGCCCATGACGCTGCTCGGCTGATTGACCACCGGCCAACGCGGCAGCCAGCCGCTCGTGCGATACGCGTCGACGAGCGATTGCTCCATGTCGCTCGCGCGATCCGGTACCAGCAACGCGATCAAGGGGATCTCAGTGCGGTAGATGTCCCAATCGGAATAGTTCGCATATTCGGCGTGACCCGCACGCACGGTATGGACGTTCCCATCGAATCCGCGATAGCGCCCGTCGGCATCGCTGATCAGATTCGGGTGCAGCATCGCGTGATACAACGCGGTATAGAACTGGCGCGCTTGATCGCGCGTGCCACCGCTGATCTCCACGCGTTCGAGCATTGCCGACCATGCCTCCAGCGCTGCATTCCGCACGGTCGCGATGTCCCAGCTCTTTGCCTCGGCCGCGAGATTCTTTTCCGCGCCTTGCGCATCGACGAACGAGATCGCGACCTGGACGTGCACGGCGGTCTCGTGCGTCGTGTCGAAGCGTGCCCAGGCGCCGGCGTGTGGGCCGCGGCCACCGTTGAAAACGTCGGCCTGCGCAAACGGCCGATCGAAGCGCGCGATGAAGTAGACCGTGTAGCGGTCGGGCATCCCGCAGAAGAAGCCGCTTGACGCCGACCCCGCGATCTCGTTTGTACCGACGATGCGCGCCGACGCATCGGTGACGCCGGCTTGATTCGACGCGGCATTGATCATGATGTAGGATGCGGCGTTCGCCGGAAAGGTGAAGACGCCCAGACCAGTGTGATTCGTCACGCTCAACTCGGTGCGAATTGCCGGCGAGCCGACGTTGACGGCGTAGTAGCCGGGCACCGCGACTTCACCGTTATGCGTGAACGGCTGTTGGGTTGCAAGGTCGAGTTGCTTCGCACCGACAATCGGCAGCACCGCAAAATCGCCGAAAACGTTGCAGCCCGGCCCACTCAGATGCGTAAGGCTAAAGCCGGTGATCGTTTTGTCGGTGTACTCGTATCCGCCGCCGGCATTTTGCGACGGTGTATCGGGGCTCCACTGCAGCATCCCAAACGGCATGTCGGCCCCGGGAAATGTATCGATCGGACCGCCGATTTGGGTTCCTGACGTGCCAATGAACGGGTCGACGAGCGATGCGGGAGCGAGTGCGGTGGCGAGAACCACCGATGCGAGCAGCGGAATCATCCGATGAACGCGTCGACTTCGATTTCGACCAAGAGATCCGGAGCGATGAGGCGCCGCACTTCGACCATCGTTGCCGCCGGGCGCACTTCGGCGAATGCTTCGCGATGCGCCCTCGCGACCAGTTCCCAGTCGTCGATATTGATGACGTACATGCGCGTGCGCACGACGTCATCGAGCGATGCGCCTGCCTCTTCGAGCGCGCGCTCGATCCGCGCAATCGCGCCTTTGGCTTGGATATAGGCATCGGGGCCGTCGCTCGTCGTACCCGAAACAAAGACGAAATCACCGATGCGCACCGCCCGCGCGTAACCCACGCGCCCCTCCCACACGCTTCCGCTCTCGATGTGGCGGCGGCGCGTTGCCACTACAAGGCCTTGACCGCTGCGGTGAGCCCATCGACCGATGCCTTGGCATCGCCGAAGAGCATCGCCGTGTTCGGCAGTTCGTAGAGCGGGTTCTCGATGCCGGCGAAACCCGAGCGCATCGAGCGCTTGAGCACGATGACGTTCTTGGCTTTGTCCACGTCGAGAATCGGCATGCCGTAGATCGGCGAACTCGCAACGTTACGCGCTGCCGGATTGGTCACGTCGTTCGCACCGATGACGAGCGCGACGTCGGTGGTCGGAAACTCGGCGTTGGCGGCATCGAGATCGAGCAGTTGCTCGTACGGCACGTTGGCTTCCGCGAGCAGCACGTTCATGTGACCGGGCAAGCGACCAGCGACCGGATGGATCGCGAACCGCACGTCCACGCCGCGCGCGCGTAGCGCCTCGGTGAGCTCGCGCACGGCATGCTGGGC
>DATHMY010000172.1:0-4812 GCA_035486535.1 Candidatus Acidiferrum sp. | reverse complement strand
GTGCCGACCGACGGCCAGCTCACCGTCGTGCCGTACCCCGGACCATTGGCCCACGACGGCGTCGACTTCGAGAGATACTGAGTGAAGATGAACGTGTCGCCCGAACCGTCTGCACGGCGAACCGGCACGATCTGTTGATGCGGCAACTTGCCTGCAACCGGCTTGTTGAGATCTTTGATCTTTGCGTCGTCCCAGAACTGGATCTCGCCGGAGTAGATACCGGCAAGCACGGGGCCCGAGAGGTTGAGATGGACGTTGTTTAAGCCCGGAACGTTGTAATTGATCTGCTGCGCGGAGATCGCTAGCGGAATGTTGAGCATCGGGCTGTTCTTCATTTGTGCGTCTGCCACGTACGCATCGGATGCGCCGATTTGCGCGACGCCCGCGATCGCTTGCGAGATCCCCGTACCGGAACCAGTGCTTGAGGTCGTGATCTGAACGTCGCCATGCGTCTGTTGGTATGCAGCCACCCACAGATTCATCAACGGATAGAGCAGCGAGGATCCCGTCTCCAACAAGGTCGTCGCCGCAAGCGCGCGTCCGCCCATGGACACGAGCAATAGCGCCGCGAGTACCAGCGCCAAGGTCTTACGCATCAAGAAAAGCTCCTAGAAAGCACGTGGGAGTAGTCAAGCGGTGATAAATCCGCCCTAACACTTGGTATCGTGTCGTGCTCAAACTAAAGTGGCCTTAAAGCCGCCTTATCAGTCCCTTAAGCCCACGATCTAAGGAGCGTTGCGGGGGCTTGCCGAAACGGCCCCAGTCATGCCCGATGCCCATTCCGACGACGCCTCGCTGCCGGCGCTGCGCCATACGGCCGCCCACGTCCTCGCCTACGCCGTCCAGGAGCTTTTTCCGGAAGCCAAGCCGACCATCGGACCGGCTATCGAGAACGGGTTCTACTACGATTTCGATCGTGGCGAGCCGTTCACGCCCGACGATCTGGTGCGGATCGAGGAGCGGATGCGCAAGATCATCGCCGCCGATTACGCGATGACGGGCAAAACGGTCACGCGCGATGAGGCGATCGCGCGCTTTGCGGGCAACCCCTACAAGGTCGAGCTGGCCGAAGCGATTCCCGAGGGTGAACCGGTCACGCTTTACACGATCGGCGACTTCACCGACCTGTGCCGCGGTGGCCACGCCGACCGCACCGGGGAGATCGGGGCGGTCAAGCTGACCAGCGTTGCCGGCGCCTACTGGCGCGGCGACGAGAATAATCCGATGCTGCAGCGCATCTATGGCACGGCCTGGCATACGCCGGCCGAACTCGAGGCCTATCTCACCCAGATCGAGGAGGCTCAAAAGCGCGACCATCGCAAGCTCGGGGTTGAGCTGGATCTGTTTTCTATAGAGGAAGACGCGGGCGGTGGGCTGGTCTTCTGGCACCCCAAAGGGGCGATCGTCCGCAAGATCATCGAGGAGTTCATCAGCGAGGGCCTACGCGAACGCGGGTACCTGCCGGTGGTCACCCCTCACGTGGTGAGCGAGAAGCTCTACGAGATCTCCGGCCATCTCGAAAACTACGCCCACGGCATGTTCGGCGCGCTCGAAGTCGAGGACCAGCGCTTCCGGCTCAAACCGATGAACTGCCCCGGACACATCTTGGTCTACCGCTCGCAGCAGCATAGCTATCGCGAGCTGCCGATCCGCTATTCCGAATTCGGTACGGTCTATCGCTTCGAACGCTCGGGCGTGCTGCACGGCCTCACGCGCGTGCGCGGATTCACCCAAGACGATGCTCACATCTTTTGCACGTCTGAACAGCTGCAAGGCGAATTCGAGCAGACGCTCGACGAAGCGCTGCGCCTGATGAAAGCCTTTGGCTTTTCCGATTTCGAGTATTTTCTTTCGACGCGTGAGGAAGCACTGCGCAGCGACACCGATACGATCGCCGAAGACGCGATTCGCCGTGCGCTCGAAAAGTACGAACTACCATATCAGGTCGACGAAGGTGGCGGCGCGTTCTACGGTCCCAAGCTCGACATCAACGTGCGCGATGCAATCGGACGCAAGTGGCAGCTCGGTACCGTGCAAGTCGATTTCAACCTGCCGCAACGCTTCGAACTCAAATATCGCGGCAGCGATGGCTTCGATCACCAACCGGTGATGATCCACCGCGCGCTGGCCGGCTCACTCGAGCGCTTTTTCGGCATCTTGATCGAACACTACGGCGGCGCGTTCCCGGCCTGGCTTGCGCCGGTGCAAGCCATGGTTACGCCGATATCTGAGAATCAGGTGGGATACGCGCGCGAGGTTGCTGCGCGTCTCGAGGGAATGGGATTCCGGGTGTCCGTCGACGAGAGCAACGAAAAGCTGGGCTATAAGATCCGGCACTGGAAGACGCAAAAGGTCCCATACATTCTCGTTGTGGGGAAGCAAGAAGCTGCCGATAATACAGTTAACGTCAACGAGCGATCGGTGGAAGAGAAACGTACGATTTCGGTGAGCGAATTTGCCGAAGAGCTAAAGCGAAAGGTCGACACTCGCTCATGAAATCCAAGTTTGTCGTTTTTGCCACTCTCGCCATTGCGTTAGCTTCTTGTCAAGGTGGTTTCGGCAGCGGTGGAACGTCGGCGCCCGGTGGCGTTGCTCCGCCGGTTGCATCGCCAAACAACGTCGGCCCAAACACGCCAACGCCCAAGCCCTCAGGATCGCCGACCACACCGCCGGGCACCGAAGTCACCTATCTCGTGAGCGACGCAGCGAGTGGGGTGAAGTGTCCGGCCGATCAAGGCTTCTCGTGCACGCTGCAGTTTGCAGTCGCGTCGCCGTCGCCGGCACCGACCGGATCGGGTTCAGCGACGCCGTCGCCTACGCCGACTCCGACGCCAACGCCGACTCCAACGCCGTCGAGTTCTGCCTCGCCGCTCTTCACACCGACGCCGGCACCAACCGCGACGGCAACCGGAACGCACGTCACGCTGCACATCACCGCGCTGCCCAAAGATGCACCGAAGATGAACAACCCCGATCCGAAAGCGGTCGCCACGGTTGCGCTCGTCGCGCTACGGCTGCACACCGACGCCGACGTCACGATCGCCGGCGACGTGACCGCGGACTTCACGCTACCGAAAGAACAACTCGGCGGACGCGGCTTTGCGGTGCAGCTCTATCACGAGGAAGTTTCAAAGAAGCACAAGGTCACCGATACGTTCTTCGGTTCGTATGCGAAGTCGAAACTCGTCGGCAATTCGTTGACGTTCGATCTCAACGCGCCCGCGCTGCAAGTCAAGAAAGACGAGACCTGGTTGATCGTGCTCTATGGTGACGAACTTCCGTCGGCAAGCACATCGCCGAGCACGTCGCCCAGCGGCTCGCCCAGCGCGGCACCGAGCGGATCGCCAAGTGCAAGCGCATCGCCCAGCGCGTCACCAAGTGCGAGCGCAAGCGCATCACCGTGAAGCACGCACCTTGTCATCCCGGGCGTAGTCGAGGGACCGTCGAAATTTAGTGCCGTAGCGCGAATGCGACGCTTGCGATGGCGCCGATGATGACCGCCGTCTGGCCAATCATCCAGCCAACGAGCGTTCGCAAATTACTGTCGGTCTTCCGATCCTGCCCATTGAAACGAATGTCGAGGGGTTGGGCACTCATAGCCCTATTCTACCGTGGAGATTGTTTCCAAGCCGCTGTCGAAGGATCGCCGTAATGCTTATCCTTGGGATCGAGACCTCATGTGACGATACCGCGACCGCGCTGGTGCGCGACGGTCGTGACGTGCTCGCGAGCGTCTCGACCAACCAAGACGCCTTTCACGCCAAGTACGGCGGCATCGTTCCGGAAATCGCCAGCCGCCAACATGTTGCGCTGCTCTCGGCCGCGGTCGATGACGCCCTCGGCCGCGCAGGCATGACGTTCGCCGACGTCGATGCAATCGGCGTCACGCGCGGACCGGGATTGATCGGCAGCCTCGTGGTCGGCGTCGCAAGCGCCAAAGCGCTCGCCTTCGCATTGGATAAGCCGCTCTACGCGGTCAACCACTTGCACGGCCACATCTTTGCCGCGTTTCTCGACCGCAATGAAGAGCCGCCGTATCCGTTTCTCGCGCTGCTGGTCTCGGGCGGACACTCGCAACTGGTCGACGTGCGCTCCGCAACCGACATGCGCGTCATCGGCCGCACGCGCGACGACGCGGCCGGCGAAGCCTACGACAAGACGGCGCGCTTACTGGGCCTCTCGTATCCCGGCGGTCCGCAGCTCGATGCGCTCGCGCAAAGCGGTAATCCCAAGGCTCATCGCTTTCCGCGTCATCGCCCCGACGCCGGCATGCTCGATCTCTCGTTCTCCGGATTGAAAACCTCGGTGCGCTACTTTCTCGAATCCGACGAAGGCAAACGCGCCAAACCGGCCGATGTCGCCGCCTCGTTTCAAGCCGCGGTCATCGACGTGTTGATGGCGCGCGTCGACAGCGCCTTTGCGAGCGGCGACTATCGCGCGCTGGTGGTCTCGGGCGGCGTCGCAGCAAATTCCGAACTGCAAGCCCGGGTACGCGCCTGGAGCGAACGGCGCGGCGTGCCCGCCTTCATTCCGCCGCCGAAATACTGCACCGATAACGCAGCAATGATCGCTGCAGCCGCCTACCGTCAGCGCGCGACGGCACAAGTCGATCCGCTCACCCTCTGGGCCGACCCCAATCTCCCCTTCGCGGTATAATGGAAATCAAATCGATCGAGGTTCGCACGCGCAAAGCCTGGCGGACGTGGCTCGAGAAACATCATGCATCGACGCCGGGCATTTGGCTAGTGTACTTCAAGCCGCACACCGGTATCGCCGGCGTCGAATACGACGATTCCGTGTGCGAAGCGTTGT
>DATHMY010000171.1:0-11949 GCA_035486535.1 Candidatus Acidiferrum sp. | reverse complement strand
AGACCAAAGCGCCTCGGTGGCCAGGGATCTTTTTTAGCTCAGGCGTGAGCGTATCGCGGAAGAACGCATAGTATTTGGGCGCATTTTCCCGTGAGGCACGGGCCCTAAATCGTCGCACTAGCACGGTGGTGAATTCTTCTCAGCAAAGGCAGCGCCCGCTTGACATCGGTCCACTCTTGATATATCTATTATGGATATATAGGAGACTCGATGATGGAAGCAGCCGGCGACCCGCGCGCTTTTTTACCACTCAGCCCGAGCGGGTTCTACATTTTGCTTGCGCTTGCGGCCGAAGAGCGGCATGGCTACAGCATCGCCAAGGAAGTCGAAGATGCCACCGACGGCGCCGTCCACCTTGGTCCCGGCACGCTCTATCGCCTGATCAAGCAAATGGTCACCGACGGTTGGATCGTCGAAGTCGATCGCGTCGACTCCGAGGATCCTCGCCGCCGATACTATCGCCTCACGTCGTGGGGCCGAAAGATCGCTCGGGCTGAAGCGTTGCGGATGGCCGATGCTGTCCGCACCGCAATGGACCGGCGTCTGCTCTCCGCGAGCGCATTTGCATGATGGACATCCTTCTGCGTCTAGCCTTGCTGCTTGCGCCGCGCGAGTTTCGCGCGCACTACGGTGCGCAAATTGCCGCGGACGCCCAGAACGTGCGCTTTGGTGACGTCGTCGATGTTGCACTTACCGGGCTGCGGTTACGCGCCGACGAGTTTGGCCGCGACGTGTCCTATGCCGTGCGGCGCCTGATGAAGTCGCCCATGTTCGTCACCATCGTGGCTTTGACGTTCGCGCTTGGCATCGGCGCCAACATCGCTGTATTCAGCGTCCTCAACGCGGTTGTGCTGCGGCCGTTGCCCTACCTCAACGCGACGCGACTGGTGACGGTTGGAGCCAAGGATTCACGCCGTGCGACGCATCCAGCACTTTCGATACTCGACGTCGACGATCTCCGCAGTCAGACGCACACGCTGAGCCAAATTGCGGCCGGCACGCCCGATCAGCTCACGATCGCCGCGCATGGGCGACCCATCGCGCTCAATGGTATCGCGGTGATGCCCGAGTATTTCGAGCTGCTCGGCATCCGCCCGCAGCTGGGACGCAACTTGACTCCGGCCGATAGTCGTCCCGGCGAGCAACGCCTCGTGATTTCCGACGCCGTGTGGCGCGGCGACTTCGGCGCGGACCCCGCCGTGATCGGGCGCGCGATAGTTGTCAACGGAACAGCTATGCGGATCGTCGGTGTACTCGCGGCCGGGCAACTGCTGGTGGATCCGGCCGAGCGCAAAATCGGGCCGCAAGATTACATCACCGCGCTCCCGGAGACCGACCGCCCGAATCAGCGCGGCTCCCGCTATCTCGGCGCGGTCGCGCAAATTGCACCCTCCGCGTCGCTCGCAAGTGTGAACGCCGAGCTTGCGCTCGTGTCACAGCGACTGCAGAAGCAATATCCGGGGACCGACGCGACCTTCACGTTTTCTGCGCAGAGTATGCACGCGGCGGTGCTCGGCAGCGCTGCATCGATCGTGTGGATTGTGTTTGCTGCCGTTGTCGGCATTCTCCTTATTGCCTGCGCCAACGTCGGGAACATGTTGATCGCGCGGTGGTCGACGCGCGATCGTGAGCTGGCGCTGCGCCGGTCACTCGGCGCATCCTCGTCGAGTATCGCGCGGATGCTTCTCATCGAAACCGGCATTCTTGCCGTCGTAGGAGCCGTGCTTGGTATCGGTTTGGCATATGCGGGTCTCCGCGCGGTCGGAAGTGTTGCGCTTTCGTCGTTGCCACGCGGCGGTGACGTCGCAATTGACGGTCCGGCGCTGCTGTATGCGGTTGCTATCGTGGTCGTCACCACATTCCTCGCAGCGCTCGCACCCATCGCTTCGCTCAATGTTACCGATCTCAACTCGGTGCTCAAGGCCGCCGGTCGCGGCGGCGACGCGTCGGCGCGCCACCGCTCGCGCACGTCCCTGGTCGTCTTCGAGATCGCCCTTGCCCTGGCACTCGTCATCGTGTCGGGCTTGATGGTCCGCAGTTTCATCGAACTCATTCGCACGCCGCTGGGAATTCGGCAAGCCGGCGTCGTGGTTAGTGATTTCGTAAGCCTCCCGAACAACTACGCGTCGCTCGATGCACGAGCGGCAGCGCAGCAACGCGTGCTCGAACAGCTCCGTTCGTTGCCGGGCGTCCAGACGGCGGCGCTAGGCGTGAACTATCCGCTCGGCGGCATCTCGCTGAACTTCGATACCTCCGTGCTTGGAAAGAACTATCCGCAAGGCGAGGAGCCAAGTGCAGCTGGAAACGATGTGACGCCCGGATACTTTCGCTCGCTGGGAATCCCGCTCGTGCGCGGCCGAGACTTCACCAGCAACGACACGGCACACTCGCTGCCGGTGGTGATCGTCAACCAGTCTTTCGCGCGGACGGTATTGAGCGATCGCGGGGCGATCGGTGCGAAAATCCGCATCGCTGGTTGGAACGGGACCAACGCACACTGGGCAAGCGTCGTTGGCGTCGTCGCCGACACCCGCTTGGCGCTCGCGCAGGCACCGGCTTCGCAGTACTATGTGCCGCTTACCCAAGCGCCACCGACGTTCTTCAGTGCGATCGTGTATGCCGCGGGTACGAATCCCGCGACGATCGGGCGTGAAATTCGAACCGTCTTCTCACGCGTGTTGCCGACGCTCCAAGCGCCCGACACGTTTACGTTCGACGATCTCGCCGTGCAGGAAACCATGCAAAAGCGCGCGGCGGCAGCGCTCGTCGGCATGCTCGCGCTCGTCGCATTGCTCATTGCCTTGGCGGGGGTCTTCGGCGTGGTTTCGTCCTCGGTCACGCAGCGCTCACGCGAGTTCGGCGTACGTATGGCGCTGGGCTCGACCACGCGTGCGATATTGGCTGACGTCCTGCGTCGCACGATCGCGACGACCGCTACCGGGGTCGCCGTCGGCGTCGTCGTCGCGGCGTCAGCGGCCCGAGCAATCGCGTCGCAACTGGGCTCCGTCTCGCCGTTCGATCCGCTGATCTTTTGTAGCGTCGTCGCGTTGATCTTTGTCTGCGCAGCGCTGGCCTCACTGCAACCGGCACTGCGCGCCACGCGCATTCAACCGGTTGACGCGTTGAGGTACGAATGAGACCGGTAGCTGTCAACGAGATGGACGTCGCGCGTGAACGGCCGCGCGGCCTTCCGCGTAGCGCGACGATCGCCCTCACGATCGCGCTGCTGGCCGCGGCTGCCGTCGTTGCCGTGATGTCACTCACGCGCAGCGGCGGTGGCATCGCCGTTGACCGCTCGAGCGTGGTGACCGACACGGTGCAACTCGGAACCTTGCAGCGCTCGATCTCTGCGGCCGGTGCACTTGCACCGCAAGAGGTGCACATCGTCGCGGCGGTCCAGCCCGGCGTGGTCGAGAGCGTCTACGTCAAGCCGGGTACGTCGGTCGCCGACGGAGCGCCGATCGCACGTCTGAGCAATCCCGATCTCGATGCCGATGTCGTTACCGGGCGTTCTGCTGTCGACGTCGCGCGCGCGGATTTGATAAGCGCGCAGCAGCAAGCCCAAGCCGCCGCGTTGGCGCAGCGATCTGCCTACACCTCGGCGCAAGCCCAAGCCGAAATGGACACGACCAATGTTTCGGGCGAGGCTGAACTCCATCGTGAAGGCTTCGTTGCCGATCAAACCTATCGAATCGCGCAGATCAAAGCGGCGCAATCGCAATCACAGCTCGGCGTTGCGCATTCACAAATTGGTGTCGATGCGGCGGAACAAAACGCGAAAGTTGCCGCTGCGCAAGCGCAGCTCGCGCAAGCGCAAGCGCAACTCGCAGCCAAAGAGGCCGAAGTCGATGCGCTCACGGTGCGCGCCCGCTCAGCGGGCATCGTGCAATCGGTTGCCATCGATCCAGGCGCGCGCGTCGATGTCGGCACCGAACTTGCACGCGTCGCCGACCAGCGCGCGCTCAAGGCCGTGCTGCAGGTCCCTGAAGGCCAGGTGCATTCGGTGGCGATCGGGATGGCAGTGCGCATCGACACGGGGAACGGCGTCGTGGCCGGGCGCGTTGCGCGCATCGCGCCATCCGCGCAGGACGGCAGCGTCGCGGTCGATGTGACGTTTACCGAAGGACTTCCGCTCGGGGCACGTCCCGATCTCAACGTCGACGGGACAATCGATCTACAAACGTTGCGTAACGTACTCTCGGTCGCGCGTCCCGCCGGGGCCGCCGACGATGCGAGCCTTGACCTCTACACGATCGATCCGCGTACCTCGCAGGCGCGGCTCGTACACGTTCGCCTCGGCGTGGGCTCGACCGACCGCATCGAGGTCCTCTCGGGCCTCGTTGCCGGCGAGACCGTCATCGTTTCGGATACCTCGGCCTACGGTGGTGCACCGCTTCTGCGGTTGCGATAGAAAGGAACCTCATGCTCCTGGAACTCAACGACATCAGTAAGATCTATCACACCGACGAGGTTGAGACGCGCGCACTGCGTGACGTCGATCTTGGCATCGAGCGTGGCGAGTACGTTTCGATTGAGGGCCCGTCAGGATGCGGAAAGTCGACGCTGCTCTCGATCATCGGTCTGCTCGATGCGCCGACCAGTGGATCCTACATGCTCAATGGTCGCGCGGTCGCGTCACTCTCGGCCGGCGAGCGCGCCGCGATTCGCAATCGCGAGATCGGCTTCATCTTCCAGAACTTCAATCTCATCGGTGACTTGACGGTCGAAGAAAACGTCGAGCTGCCGCTAACCTATCGCGGCGTGTCCAAAGGCGAGCGGCGCCGCCGCGTCACGGAGGTACTGGAGCGCGTCAACGTCGGGCATCGAGCACGCCACTACCCCGCGCAGCTCTCCGGCGGTCAGCAGCAGCGCGTTGCTGTCGCCCGCGCGCTTGCGGGGAATCCGTCGGTGCTGCTCGCTGACGAGCCCACCGGCAACCTCGATAGCGAACACGGCGAGGCCGTGATGCACTTGCTAGCCGATTTGCACCTGAGCGGATCGACGATCGTGATGGTGACGCACGACCGCCGTTTCTCGTCCTACGCGAAACG
Source organism: Candidatus Acidiferrum sp. (assembly GCA_035486535.1). Lineage (GTDB taxonomy): Bacteria > Vulcanimicrobiota > Vulcanimicrobiia > Vulcanimicrobiales > Vulcanimicrobiaceae > Aquilonibacter. The sequence continues at coordinate 6,898 of DATHMY010000171.1, read as the reverse complement.
CACGATCGGATTGCTCGACGGCCGCCTCGTAAGCTCGCCGGAACTCGTCGAAGCCCACCTCTAACGCTCGGCTGAGGGGGAGTTAGCAAAGTGGCTGCGCCATAGACGGCGCAGTTGTCGCGCGTCGGCAAAGCCGCTACGCTCCGCGACCGACTGCACCGATAACGTACGATCGCGCAGGAGCGTCCGCGCATGCTCCAACCGCAGTTTGGTCGCGTAGGTTTTGACACTGGCGCCGGTGGCCGCGCGAAACTGTCGCGTCAACGTGCGTTCGCTCACGCCGGCCAGTGATGCCAGCGACGCCAGAGAGAACGGCTCGCCGGCGTGTTCGACCAGCCAATCTTGCACGCGATGCACCTCGGCAAACGTGTGATCGCGCAGGGCAAAAAACGGGCTGAGCTGTTCATGCGTACCCGGACGGCGCGCGGTGACCACCATCTCGCGCGCGGCGAGAGCGGCGATGCGCGGTCCGCAATCGCGTTCCACCAGCGCAAGCGCCAGGTCAACGCCCGATGCAACACCCGCGCTGGTCGCAATCCGCCCGTCGATCACGTACAGCCGATTGGGTTCGACGCGTACGCGCGGAAACGCGCGCTGGAGTTCGTCAACGCGCTTCCAATGCGTCGTCGCGGTGCGGCCGTCCAGCAGCCCCGCTGCTGCAAGCGCAAACGCACCGACGCACACCGACGTCACCGCCGCGCCCGCATCGTACGATGCACGCAGCCACGCGGTCAGCGCTCGGAAGTTCCGGTCGCGTGCAAGCACGCTGCGACGTAGCGCCGTGCTGCCGGGTACGACGATCAAATCGCCGGGGCCGATGTCCTTGGGAAGCGGCTGCAATCCGCACAGTCCGGCCCCCTGTTCACTCTCGAGGCGCTCCGCATCCGCAACCAGGCTGACACGGTACGTTGCGCCGGCAGCAGCCGCTTCATAAAAGACCTGCATCGGTCCGGCGAGATCGAGAATTTCGACGCCCGCCGGCACCGCGAAGATGACCCGTCGCACTACGCTAGGGCCTCTGCGACCGAGCAGATTCGCGCGAAGCGACGCCGCAGCGCGTACTCGGTGCGTTCGACGACCGCATCGACCGGCAAGACCTCGCTGTCCGGCTCGAGGGTCCGGGGAATCGGAAACGTCAGCGTCGCTTCGGTGACAAAGTCGACGTCGAAGCCTAAATCGGCAGCAACACGTGCTGTCGTCTCGCAACATTGTTCGGTCTGGATCCCGCTGATCGTCACGCGGCCGACACGTCGCTCGAGCAGCTGTTGCAAAAGATTCGTGCTCGTGAAGCAGTTGCGCGACGTTTTATGGATGAGCGGCTCGTTCGCGCGCGGCGCAAGGAAGTCCATCAGCCGGTAATACGGACTGATCACCGAGAAGTGCTCGTCCGTATCGCTGTGCAGGAAATAAAATACCGGTGCTTGCGCAGCGCGGAAGCCATCGATCAGATGTAGCACGTTCGCTTCAAAGTCCGGATTGTTGCGCTGCTGCCAGCGCGGCAGCGCCTTGAACGAATCCTGGATATCGATAACCAGCAGCGCGTTTGGAGTGTGGTCGAAACCAGCCATTAAGCGTAACCTCTCTTCCAACTTGATAATAGGCTAAAAGTTCGGGAGAAACGAGATCGCCTGCGGTCGTTAAAAGGACAAATCCGGCCATGCGCAGGCCCTCGGCGGTCCGGCCAACGATATCCTGCAGGGTGGAATTGGGGATGCACTTCGAGCGCGAGATTCGCGAGCAGCCCGAAGCGTGGGTGCGTATCGCCCACTCGGATGCCGCGGCGCGACTGGCGGCGGCGCTCGAGGGCGAGATCGTGTTGGTGGGAAGCGGGAGCTCGCTCTTTGCCGCACAACTCGGTGCGATTGCGCTGCGTCGGCGCGGTGTTACCGCGCATGCGGTGGCCGCGACCGAAGCGCAAGGCGATGCCAAGGCCTATCAGCATCGCGTTGTCGTGGCCATTTCACAGAGCGGCCGTTCGAGCGATGTGCTTCGCGCACTCGACGCGCTGCAACCGTCGCGCGCGATCGCGCTGACCAACACGACGGATTCCCCGCTCGCCGCGCGCGCCGACATGACCATCGACATCGGCGCCGGTCCCGAAGAAGCGATTCCCGCGACCAAGAGCGTCTCGTGTACGATCGCGATTCTGCTCGGGGCCGCGTCGCTGGTGGCAGGCGAGCACTCACGCGACGCGGACGTGCTGATTCAAACCGCGCAAACGATCGGCGCATGGCTCGCCGGCTCGGGCGTCGATCCGGTCGTACGCGCGTCGGTCGCGATTGCCGCGCGACACGACGTGATGGTCCTGGGCACCGATTACGGCGCGCCGATTGCTCGCGAGGCCGCGCTGAAGTTCAAGGAAGCCACCTACCTGCATGCGGAGGGCTTTGAAGCCGGTGAGTTTCGACACGGCAGTGCGGCGATGATCGATGCCTCCAGTGTCGTCCTGGGCATCATGGATCGCGACGCGCTCGAGATCGTTGGCCGGCCATTGCGTGAAGCGCGCACGAGCGGCGCGCTGCGCTATGTCATCGGTTCCACGACGGTCGACGGGATCGCGATGCTCGGACCCGCGGTCGAGGATGCCTACAATACGCTGGGCTGGCTGGTAACGGTGCAATTGCTTGCGCTCTATGTCGCGCGGGCGCGCGGCATCAACAGCGATAATCCGCGCGGGCTCACCAAGGCAATCGTCAGCGAGTGAGTTCGAACAGTCCGGCCCTGGTCCGCGGCGTTGGGTTGCTAGGCGCGGCGGCCGTGAATGTGATTTCGATGGTCGGCATCGGGCCGTTCATCACGATTCCGCTGGTGCTTAGCGCATTGCACGGCCCACTCTCCCTGATCGGATGGTTGCTCGGCGCGCTGCTAGCGTTGTGCGACGGATTGGTGTGGGCCGAACTCGGTTCGGCCTATCCGCGCTCCGGCGGGACCTATGGCTATTTGCTCGCGATCTTCGGACGCCGGGGCATTGGGTCGCTTCCCGCCTTTCTCTTCGTGTGGGGAACGATCTTCATCACCCCGCTCACGCTCGCGAGTGGCTACATCGCCTTCGCGGATTACACCGGGTACCTCGTGCCGGCGCTGACCGCGTCACCGATGGCGCTCAAGCTGCTCGCCGTCGCGGTTGGCCTCGTCACGTTGTTCGCGCTGTATCGCGGCATCAAGACGATCGAACGCGTAAGTCTGCTACTTGGCGCGGTCTCGGTCCTTGCACTCGTGTGCGTTGCCGGCGCGGCGTTCGTTCGCTGGTCGCCGCACCTTGCGTTTTCGCTCGGTCCCCACGATTCGCTGTGGGGCGGTCTGCGGGCGGGTCTGGGATCCGGACTTCTCATCGCGATGTACGACTATATCGGCTACAATGCGGCCAATACGATCGGAGACGAAGTCATTGAACCGCAGCGGACGCTGCCACGCTCGATCGGCATCGCGATCGCGCTGGTTGCCGTGCTCTACATCACGATGCAGACCGGGGTGCTCGGCGCGATCCCGTGGCAAGCGTTTGTGCCGCTCGCGAACGGGCAAACGCCGGCTATTGGGCAGCACCTTGGGTCGGCGATCGTCGAGCGCGTCTTCGGTTCACCTGCGGCAATCGGCGTGACGCTCTTGATTCTCGTCACCGCCTTTGCATCGGTCTACGGGGTGCTGCTCTCGGCTTCGCGTATCCCGTACGCGGCTGCAACCGACGGGCTCTTTCTCCGTCCGTTCGCCCACGTGCACGCGCGCCACCGCTTCCCCGACGTGTCGCTGCTCGTTATGGGCGGCATCGCGCTCATCGCGTGCTTCTTTACGCTCGACCAAGTCATCAGCGCGCTCCTGACGCTTCTGGTGCTGGTGCAATCGATCGCCCAGATTGTCGCGCTGTTTGTGATGCGCAGCCGCGGCGTTCGCGCGCCGTACCGGATGTGGCTCTACCCGCTTCCCGCGCTCCTTGCGCTCATCGGATGGGTCTACATCTTTTGCAGCGCCTGGTGGCCGTTCATCGCCTTCGCCGTGGTCATGGTCTTAGTGGGAGCGGGAGTTTACTTTGCCACCGGGAGAAGCACGCTGCATGGCGCACCTTGAGATTCGTCGCGAAGCCTCCCCCGCGTTTCTTGACCTGATTGCCGAGTACGAGACGAGCCTGCCGGAGGATCTTCGTCACGGCTCGCTCGAGCCGTTTCGGGTCACGTTCCTGGCATTGCTCGACGGGCAGCCGTGCGGTTGTGTTGCACTCGATGAACGCGACGCGGGGACCGCTATCGTCAAGCGCCTGTACGTGCGCCCCGCCTTTCGCCAGCACGGTATTGCGCGCGCGCTGATCGACGATCTCGTCGCAGCGGCGCGCGAGCGTGGCTACACGCGAATCGTGTTGGACACCGATCGCGAGCGGCTCGCTGCGGCCTATAAATTCTATCGTTCATACGGCTTTGTAGAGTGCGGCCCGTACGTTGAGGCCGTGACCTATCTCTGCCCGACGTTCATGGAGTTGCCCCTTACGTAGGTTCGAGCGCCTCGATACGCTTGCCCAAACTGGGATGCGACGCGAAGAGGAACTCGTACCATGCGGGCGGCTCCTCTTCGGCCAGGTTCTGATCGCGCAAGCGACGGAAAGCCGCGGCACCGCTGCGCGGATCGGCGGTCGTCGCAAGCGCAAATCGATCCGCGGCCCATTCGCGCGATCGTGAATAGGCGTTGATCGCTGGACGGATCGCCATCGTGCCGGCGCCCAGCCACGCGGCGATGCGAAGCAACAGCATGCTATCGCGCGAGCGATCACCGCGCAGGCCAATGCCGACGAGGCCGAGCAGTGCCGCAGTCACCACTTCCGCGAGGGCAATCATGCGCCACGTGTCACGCGAGAGGTAGTGTCCAAGCTCGTGCGCGACGACAAACTCGACCTCATCCGGTTCAAACGCATCAATGAGCGTATCGCCGAGCACGATGCGATGCGTCGATCCAATGCCCGCGACAAACGCGTTGGCCTTCTTGGTTTGACGGCTCATGTCCATGCGCAAGATCTCGGCGTGACCGACCCCAAAGCGTCCGGCGAGCGCGCGCAGGCGCACTTCCAAGGGTCCACGCAGCGGCTCGAAGCGATTGAAGAGCGGTAAAATGTAGAGCGGGACGATGAGGTTGGCAAGAATGAATAACGGCAGCATGCCGAGCGCCGCAACGGATGGCCAGGTGGTGCGAAAGCGTCGAACCGCAACGCCGCCCAAGAGCGCAAGACCGCCGGCGAGTACCGCCGAGATCGCGGTACCCTTACTCCAATCCGCGAGAAATGCCGATGCCGATTGGTCGCTCAAGCCGTAGCGGCGCTCGACAGCGTAATCTTCAACGAACGTGACCGGCAGTTCGAGTACGCTCGATGCGAGCGTGAGCGCAGTAAAGTACACGCCGGGTTGTAGCCAACGCGGTAGCCGTTCCACACGCTCCTCGATTCGCGGAGCGAGCGGACCGTACGCGAAGGCGAAGGTCGAGAGGGTCGAGCGCAGCATGCCGGCGACGGCCAACGCTCGCCGCTCGCGCCCGTACGCGGCAGCGTCGCTCGACTGTACCGCTGGCGCGCGCCGCGCCACGGCCACGGCTTGTACCGCGCGTACGGCGATGTAGCCGGCGCCGGCGCCGGCGATGAGCCCAAGGAAGAACTTTCGCACCCGCGGGAGTTCGCGTTAGTGCGCGCCCGGGACCTCGCACGACTCGAAGTCCAGGTCGTACACGCCCAGACCATAGGCTTGCGGGGACAAATGCAGGTCGTGCGTCCCGAACGTCTTGTTCTCGACGAGGTGATACGAACGGGACGCGTCGACGTCGACGTACGACACACCGCTTGCGTCGTAGTGGATGTCGGAGCCGGCGTCCTCGTGGGGGAGCGGTTGACCGTCTTGCGTTACGTTTACCCGGGTCGCGCCTTTGCTCGGCGTCATCACGGCGGTGACCTCGATCGCGTGGTACGTCATCGCGAAATAGCCGCCTCCGCCGCCGAAGACCACGGCCTCGCGCGTCGCATGCCAATAGCCCTCGAGATAGATGGCGCCGTCGTGGTGGCTGCCCGGATCGTGATATGCCAGATCGGTTGATGGATCGCCAAATCGCGGCGCATCGACGATCGCTCGATGCGACACCAACACCTCGCCGGTCTGCGGATAGCACACGGCGCCCGGCTTGTCGTAGCTATCCTGCGGAAGAAGTGCCATCAATGGCGGAAGCGCAAGCGCCGGATTCGCGGCTTTGAGCAGCGCTTGAATCTTCGAATCGGTGTACGGATAGTTTCCCTCGCCGACTTGCGCTTCGACGAGGCGCCCGCTTTGATCGTAGAGTAGCTCGGTTGGCCACACGTTGACGCCGTAGTGATTCCAGATGGCGCGGTTGTCATCGAGGGCGATCGGCCACGTTACGTCTAGCCGCTTTGCATTGCTGTCGACTTCCGACGCTTGACCCGAGAATCCGAACTCGGGCGTATGCACGCCGACAATGACGAAGCCGTCAGCATGGTAGCGCTTGTACCACTCGCGCAAATACGGGAGCGTGCGCAGGCAGTTCAGGCACGTGTATTCCCAAAAGTCGACCAGCACGACCTTACCGTGAAGATCGGCCGGCGTCAACGCGGAGCTGTTAAGCCACTGCGTTGCGCCGTCAAAGCTCGCGATTGGCGCGCCGACGGAAAATCCGCAGAGCGCGACTGCCAGCCCGATCATCACCATCCGTCGCATCATGCGTCGAACCCCTCCAACTCAGCCTAGGGTTCGACGCGCGACTGCAAGGATCTGTGACCGTTGCTAGGAGCCTTGAACGGCCTGTAGATCCTTCTCGAGGATCGGGAGCGACTGCCCCGCAAACGCGCGCATCTGCGCGCCGCCGCCGCCGTCTTTCTCTTGTTGGAAGAGCACGATCAGCGTCTGTAGTTGGTGCGCTTGGT
>DATHMY010000170.1:0-2006 GCA_035486535.1 Candidatus Acidiferrum sp. | reverse complement strand
GCGTGTGTTGGATTCCCTTGTAGTCCACGGTCTGGACCACAGGCTTGCCCGCATCCCCCATCGGCAATTCCCCGAACGCCGTGTAAGGCGAGGTCGAATCGGCATACAGGTCGAGCGACGGGATGTAGGTGATCACGTGATTGAACGCTTCGATACACGGCGCCGGGGGCAGCGTGTACGCGTCTTCGGCATTGATCAGTGTAGGAGTACTGGCGATCCCTTTGACCGCGAGCAGCGATTGCAACAGCGTCGTGTGGTCCTTGCAGTCGCCCATCCGGTTCGCCAGCACAACGTCGGCGTCGTGGGGAACCACAGAGCCTTCGCCAACGCAATTCCCGGCGAACTTGATATTCTGCGCCACCCAATCGTAGAGCGCCTTAGCCTGCTCGCGCGGCGTATGCGCGTTCTGCGTAAGATCGTTCGCCAGCTTTTTGATGCGATCGGTCTGCGTCGCCTTGGTCTTTGCGCGCGCGTTGTAAGCGGCGGCCAGCGCGCCGTAATCCTTGAACGTAGTCGCGACAATAAGCGGCCCGTAGTCGACCGGGGAGACCGCACCGGCCTCGGGCGTCGCTATCTGAAGATTTTTGTACGACCAGGCCCAGTTGCGGCGACCGTTGCTCGACGGAGCCTCTCCTCCGCCGACGCCGCGCGAGAAAACCTGCAATGCGAGGGTAGTCGGCGCGCTCAGGTTCACCTGCACATCGTCGTACACCTCGAACTTGGAAAACGTCTGCATCATCGAAAAATTTCCCGGGAAGACCGCCTCCTTCTCCGTCAGCTTGTACGACAACACCACCGTGTCGCCCACCGCGACGTCCGGAAACGCTATCGTCCTGGTCCGCATATCGGAGAACATCGGAGCGGCCGTGCCCTTGCCGGTGTTGGTTTCATCCTGGAAATTCGTCGGCGGAACTTTAATCTTGCTGCCGTCTTTTTTGAGCGTGTAGGCGTCCAGTATCTCCATCGTCTGCAGCCGTTCGCTGACGCTTACCGAAGCCTCCTGCGCGTCGGAGACTCCCTGATCGGTCAGCACCTTCAGCGCCCACGACTTGGTCTCGACGTGGGTGCCGTCGGAATTCACGTCGTATCGCGCGTGGTAATAAACGTACTTGGTATAACCGGCGAAATCCTTGTTCGCGTCGTCGGCTTGCGCAAGCGAGGAACCGAATAGCGCAGTTGCGAACAGGAACGAGAGAACGATCGAACGAACAAATACGCGCCGCATGAAATCCCCCTCCGGACGACAACTGACAGTCACGGTCCGGTAGGTAATTATAAGGGGCAATTCGGACAGCCAAGCAAGTCGTCAGATTGCGTGCTAATGAGCGTTTAAACTCATCGCGAGCCGCGGCGCATCGGCCTCATTCGGGACGGTGCTGGCCACCTGCCGAAGCGGCCTGCCGATTGGAGTGGCGATACACGCGACGCCCGATACGCCGCCGTCGCCGTCGCGCATCGGCAGTATCGTCATCGCGACAGCGATTTCGGCGCCGTCGCTGCGCACCTGCAAAGTCGGAAATAGCGGCACGACTTCGCCGCCAAGCGCCCGCTCGAGCAGGCGGCGGATTTCGCCGCGCTTAGCGGCAGGCAGCAGAATCGCGATGGTGCGCCCGACAATCTCGAAGTCGGCGTAACCGTACATCCGATGGGCGGCCGCGTTGATCGCCGTGATGGTCCCGGCCGCGTCCACGCAATGCACCCCGTCGGGAATCGAGTTCACGATCATCGCCATCAGCTCGTAGGACTCTTCGCGCCGCTTGCTCTCCATCGCCGCACTCGTCACCGAGGCCAGCTCGTCGAAGCCGTCCGGCTTAAGCAGGTAGTGATACAACCCGTACTTGAACGCGCCTGCCACCACCTCTTCACCGCCGTTGCCGGTCAGCATGATCACCCGAGCCCGCGGCCATCGCTCGCGTACGCGCTGCATTACCGACAAGCCGTCGCTCCAGCCGAGCCAATAATCAGTGACGACGATATCGCAGCCGTCGCGCCTGAGATGCTCGTTG
>DATHMY010000169.1:0-8558 GCA_035486535.1 Candidatus Acidiferrum sp. | reverse complement strand
CTGCCGATGGAATATGCCGTCGAGCTCAACCGGCTGGTCAAAATGGAAATGGAAGGCGCTGTCGGCTAAAGCCGCCGCCCTCCTTGCCGCTGCAGCGTGCGTTCTTCTGACGCGCGCCCCGGCACACGCCTACGACGTCATTTGCGAAGCAGCAATCCCCGCGACTATGGTCGATAAGATCGATTCTGCGACCGCGTACCCTGGGATGCCCTTTCGCTTTAAGATCACGATCACCGCACGTATCGACGACGTGCTCGTGCCCGAGAACACGATCGGTTACGGAGTCGTGCGGGAAGCGACAGCTGCCGGCAGCCACAATCGCAACGGGTCGATCGTGCTCGAGATGCGCGAGCTCGTTCTTGGCAAGCGTCTCCTTCAGGTCATGGCGGATCCGCGCGACACCTCGATCTGGGCACCGGCCGCGACGATCACCGAAGCTGCGAGCGGCTATCTTCCCGTCCCCGGCATCGTGCGCACTGCGGTTGATGATGTGCGCCACGGACGCAACGTCGTCGTGGGCCCAGGGCTTGTCTTTCACATCGTCGGCCTACCCGATCCGAGGAACCTCGCGCCTTGCCACAAAGTCGGCCAGTGATGGAACGACCGCTCGGCCAAGCTGCCGATATCCCGCCCGGACGCACGCGACCCTTCACCGTCGATGGTAACGAGATTCTCGTGTGCAACGTCGACGGCAAATTCTATGCGATCGATGACGTGTGCACGCATGACGGCGGCCCGCTCGATCAAGGGATGCTCGAGGGCTACTGCGCAGTGTGCCCGCGACATGGTGCAACGTTCGACGTGCGCACCGGCGCTGCCACGATGCCGGCGGTGATGCCGGTCGTCACCTACATCGTCGTCGAGCGCAACGGCACGCTCTACCTCGAGCTATGATGCTGCGCACCATTCTTGGCGCAATCGGCATCCTCGTGGCGGCCGCACTCATACTGGTCGCGCTCTACGCCGGCAACGTCGCCATCGGGATGCACTCTACGGCGACCGTCAACGGCACGATTGGCGGCACGGGTGTGCACGCGCCGGTCCAAATTCTGCGCGACGCACGCGGCATACCACACATCCGTGCCGCGAACGATCACGATCTCTTCTTCGCCGAAGGCTATGTCGAGGCGCAGGACCGGCTCTTTCAACTCGACCTCTTGCGCCGCTTCGTCTACGGCGATCTATCCGAGATCCTCGGCTCGGCCGGTTTACGATCCGACGAAAATGCGCGCATTGTGCCGGTCCGCGCGATCGTTGAACGGCAGTGGCTCACCTTGAGCGATCGCGAACAACGTTTGATCCAAGCCTTCACCGACGGCGTCAATGCCGCGCGCACGCGTGAGTCGACGCCGGTCGAGTTTCGCGCTCTCGACTACGACATGGAGCCGTGGCAACCGCAAGACACGCTCGCCGTTGCGTTTGCGACGGTGCTCGATCTCACCGACAACTGGAACGACATCGCTGCGCGCATCGGGAACGAACCCCTGCTGACGGACCCCTGTTTCGACGCGCCCGTGACCGAGGGGCTCGCGCGCGTCGCCGATCCAGCGCGCTGCAGCGCGCAAAGCGCGCGCTTAGGGCTGATTCGCAGTCTGCTCGATACACGTCCGCCGCTTGGAAGTAATAACTGGGCCGCCGGTGCTGCGCACACCGAAACGAAACGTGCGCTACTCGCGAACGATCCGCACCTGCATCTCGGCATTCCCGGCGTGTGGTATCTGGTCGACCTGCAATCGCCGGGCTTTCACGTCGCCGGTGCCACGCTCACCGGCACACCGGGTGTCACGCTCGGCCACAACGATCGCATCGCGTGGGGCGCGACCAACGGCGCGGTGACCGCGCTGAGCCTCTTCAATGCGCCGGCGTCGCTCGATGCGGCGGACTGGAAGGTCGAGACGTTTCGCATGCGCATAGGACGTCCCGTCACCAAGAAATATTACCGCGGCGCGCACGAGTTCGGCGCCGACGTGATCGTCGGCGGGCAGCCGCGCTTGGTCTTGGTGCGTTGGAATGCGTACCAAACACCGCGCTCGCCGTTCGTCGCATTCGACGAGTTGAGCCGCGCGCGCAGTGTCGAAGAGGCGCTTGCGGCGCTCCAACGCTATCCGGGACCGACGCAGAACTTTGTGCTCGCCGACGTGAGTGGTCGCGTCGCCTATCAGCTGGGCGGTGAGATACCGAACGATCCCCTGTGGTCGCGCGACATCCATCCAGCCACCGATCTCGCCAAGCATTATCCAAACGTGCCGTTTGACAAACTCCCGCACGTCGCGCCATCGCGCGGTGCAATCGTGTGGACCTCGAACAACAAGATCTACGGCCCGTCGTATCCCTATCGGCTGAGCGCCGCGTTTGCCACGCCATGTCGCGCCTATCGCGTCGCGCAGTTGCTGCGTGCGCGCGCGACGTACGACGTCGACTACTTTGCCTCGATGCAAATGGACGTACTCTCTGTCTGCGAGCGTCAACTCGCGTCGTACGTTCCGGCGCTCCTTACCTGGGACGGCCGGTTCACGCCCGATTCCACTGCTGCAACCGCCGCCTATCATCTGCGCCTGGCACTGGTTCGCGAGTTCGGTGGGATGACCAAAGCCATGCTCGGCGCTCGCGCGAAGCCGGGAGCCGTCACCGCACTCGCTGCCGTCGGCGATCCGTCCCCGCAACCGTGGGGCATCGCCGGTGCGGTGCAAGTCGAACATCCACTCGCCCCACTCGGTATGTCATTTCTGAACGGCACGAAGTTCGCCGGCAACGGCGACGCCTTCACCGTTCACGTGCAAAACAATGGCTTCTCGCAGAGTTTTCGCGCGGTATGGGACGTCGGTAATTGGGACAACGGCGGCATCACAATCCCGCAAGGCGAGTCGGGACGCCCCGCCAGCGGACATTATACCGATGAGGCCGCCGACTGGGTCGCCGGACGACTGCTCCCCTTGCCATACTCGGATGCGGCCGTGGACAGGGCCGCCGTGAATCGGCTGACCCTGGCCCCATAAGGGGGTCCGATGGCGTTGACACCAGGGGTGCCCCCCTGGTAGTGTGTGTCAGTTATGTACGCGATCATTCAGACCGGCGGCAAGCAAGTGCGCGTCGCGGAAGGCGATATCATTCGTACCGACCTCGTCGATCTCGAGGCCGGCGCCGACGTCACGTTCGACCAGGTCGTGCTCGCGAGCACCGGCAGCGATATCAAGGTCGGTGCCCCGACCCTTTCGGGCGCCACCGTGACCGGCACGGTGCTACGCCAGGCCAAGGACAAGAAGATTCTGGTCTTCCGCTATAAACCAAAGAAGCGCGTCCGCAAGCTCAATGGCCATCGCCAACGCTTCGCCGAAGTCAAAATTACCAAGATCACGCTTTAACGAACAGCCGTGGTTGAAGTGACCTTTTACCGGGATGGCCGCGAGCGGCTGTCCCGGTTTTTTGCTTCCGGGCACGTTGAAATCCCGGAAAGCAGTTCCGATGAGTATTCGCTTGTGTGCGCGGCGGTTTCCGCGATTCTGCAGGCAGCGCGTGCCGGACTCGAGGAACACGCCAAGATCGATACCGCCGCGACGATGGCGTCAGGAAACCTCGACGTGACGATTCCCGAATCCGAGCGCGACGATCGCGCGGTCGCGGCCATCGTTGCAACCGCAGAAATCGCGGTCGGCCAGATCGCCAAGCAATATCCGCAGCACGTTCGCGTAACACGCGGTCGCGAAACCGGGTAAGATAGGCAACGTACCGAAGGAGATTTCTATGTCTGACGCGTTTCGTACGACCCCACCCGATCAGCAGTGGTCGGGCACCAACTCCGCCGGCAACGGCTATCAAGGTGCCTTTGGCACCGAGCCCAACGCGGAAGCGGGCGAAAACGAAGTGGGCAAGGCGCTATTGGTCGGCCTGCTCGGGGGCTTGGTTTCGGCCGCCGGTTTTATGGTATATCGTCGTCTTCCTGACGAGCAAAAAGAGAAGCTCCACGCGCAAGTTCGCACGCTGGTCGCACAGCGCATCACCGAGCTGCGTCAAAACTTCAACATTTAGACGCCGTTAGACACCGTCGGCCGGCGGGTGAATCTCGCTCGACGACGGCGGCATCGGCGGCGGCGTCTTCACATCGCTGACGTCGGCGGCGCGCTCCATCTCCGCGATGAATGAGTGCGACGTGTTCTGGACCTCGCGCATGACCCGGCCCGCTTGGCGCATGACCTTCGGCAACTGATCGGGCCCGAAGAGCAGCAACGCGAGCACCGAGACGACCATAATATCCGGGACGGAAAACATCGTCTGAGGCTTTTCGCTTGAGGTACCCTCGCTCCGCTCGCTTTTTTGTTTACGCTCACCTCGCGAGGGTACCCCAAGCGTCAGCCCAGGCAAGGTGGGAACGGGATAGGCATGCGCCTTAAAGGGAATCCTCCTACGCCTGTGCAAGCAGGCGAGTCCGCCGTGAAGATTATCTACACGCGGGGCAATCGTACCGAAACGCTGGCCTCGCTGGCGACCCTCCGAAAGATCCTCAACCGCTTCGTCGCCCACCGAGTCTTCTACGAAGTCTCGAGTCGGAGCAAGCGCGGTCATGAATTCTTTTCGGCCAAGAACGTCTTCGTCGTCGGTTCAATCGAAGTGACGAACTACGAGCACCTCAAGATTCTCATCTTCGACGCGAATCACGCGGCCCACTCAATCGAAATTCTCAATCCGCAAACGATGCGCATCTACGATGAAATGCCCGGACGCGGATTTGCCGTTTCCTTTATCAGCGAGAGCGAGAACGGCGTGGAAACGCGCTGTTACATTCGTGACGAAGGCGAAGATGCCGATCGTATCAAGGAAATGACGGCACTCGAAAAGATCACGCTGCCGCAACTCTTCGAATATCTCGAAGAGCTTACCGCCGTCGAAGCGTCAAAGCTTTAATAAAACGTCGGTGACATCGCCCGGTGACACTTGCATCGCGGCAAGTACACCGGGTGAGCGGATCGCGTCGGCGGCAATGCCGAAGGCAATGTGCTTGGGCAAGAATTTTTCGCCCTCCGGCACGCGCTTGGCAGCTTCGTTCCAGACGGTAAACGCTTCGCGGCTGAGCCACACGCTTTTGCTACCATCGGGTAGCTTGAAGGCTAGCGTATTGAAACGCAGCAGCGCGGGTCGCTCTCCGGCCTGCGCGTTCGGTTCGGGAACCCGCGAGGCCGTGAGCCGAACGGCGGCATCTTCGGGCAGTTCGTAACCCTCAAGCTTCTCGCGCGGCAGCACTTCTTCAAGTGACGGTCCCAGCGTGGGTTCTTCCAGCAGCGCAACGAGCAGCGTTCGCACGGTGATGAACGGTTCGCGCAGCTGCCCGGCCAGACGAGCCGCGTTGCGCATAAATGCCAAGACCTCATCTGAAAGGAAGATCTGCTCGGAATCTGCCATACGTGAGCCTCCCTTGGCTCCCAGCGGGGTCACCCCTGCGCACCCAAGAACAGTCGGGCACGCCCATGCTAACCATCGACGTAATCACGCTGTTTCCGGAGGTCTTCGCGCCGTTCGTCGGGCTTTCGATCGTTGGCCGCGCCGTCGAAGCGGGGACAATTGCCATCAGCTACCATCATTTACTTGACGCGTTGCAGGGCAACGAACGCGCGGACGATGTGCCGTTCGGCGGTGGCGCCGGCATGGTACTGCGCATCGAACCGATTGCGCGCACGCTCGATGCAATCATCGCGTCGGCACCTCCGGACGAACGGCGTACGATCGCGGTGCCGACGCCCGGCGGACGCACCTTCACCCACGCCGAGGCACAGCAGCTTGCCGCGCGCGAACGCCTGATCTTGATCTGCGGTCACTACGAAGGCATCGACGAACGCCTGGCGGCGCTCTATCCCATCGAAGAGTTCACCGTCGGCGACTTTGTGCTCACCGGCGGGGAGCTCGCGGCGTTGGCCATCCTTGATGCGACCGCCCGGCTCGTCCCCGGGGTCATCGACGCGGATTCGGCGGCGCAGGAATCCTTTGCCAACGGCCTGCTCGACTACCCCAGCTATACCCGGCCGGCCCGCTTCCGTGGGGTCGACGTACCAGCGGTCCTCCTCTCCGGCGACCATGCCAAGATCGCTGCGTGGCGGCGGGAGCAGTCGCGCGCACGGACCGCGGCCCGCCGTAAGGACTTGCTGGACGACCCTCAGGCGTGATACTATCCCGAGGTTGTCGCGGGGCCATGCCCTGTCGTATTTGCATCTGCCGTATAGAGAATATGTACCATGAACGTCATCGACGTACTGAATAGCGAACAGCTCAAGGAGTCGGTCCCCGAGTTTCGGTCGGGCGACACGGTCAAGGTCTATTCCAAAGTCATCGAGGGTGGCAAGGAACGCACGCAGATGTTCGAGGGCGTCGTCACGGTTTGCAAGGGCGGCGGTTCCCACGCGTCGGTAACGGTGCGCCGCGTTGCGCACGGTGTCGGCGTCGAAAAGACGTTCCTCGTACACAGCCCGCGCGTCGAGAAGATCGAAGTCAGCAAGCGGGGCATCGTTCGCCGCAGCCGGCTATACTATCTCAGCGAGAAAATCGGTAAAGCCGCGCGCATCAAGGAAAAGAAGGCGGTCAAGTAGACCGCTGACAGCCTTCGTACTGTTGGGCCTGGTCGCGGTATTCGTGATCGCCCGCGTCGTGCTCAACACCAAACCCTTTACGGCCGGCGACGAGGAGTCGTCGGCCGTTGCTGCGCTCCGAAGCTATCTCGATATCATCATCGTGGCTGGTTTGGTCGCGTTGCTCCTCGTGGTCTTCGTCATCCGTACCTACTACATCTCATCGATCTCGATGATTCCGACGCTCCAGATCGGCGACGTTTTCCTGATCGATCAGCTCGCCTATCGCCTGCATCCGCCCCGGGACGGCGATATCGCAGTCTTTACCCCGCCGATTCCAGGGCCGACCGACGAGTTTATCAAGCGCATTGTCGGCATCCCGGGTGACACCATTCGCATTTCCGGCGGTACGATCTATCGCGATGGCAAGGCGCTCGTCGAACCCTACGAAAACCAGCCCCCGAACTACGACCTTGCGATCCGAAACTACTCGATCTACGTGAACGGAATCGCTTTGGACCCGGCGCAGGCCGACATTCCCTCGCGGGGAAAATGGCAGGCACCCGATCGAATTCCCCGCGGATTCTTCTTCGTACTGGGCGATAATCGGAATTATTCCGACGATTCGCACGTATGGGGATTCGCACGGCAAACTGCCTTTAGCGGACGCGCGTTTATGATTATCTGGCCTCACTTGAAAGTGTTATGACACCATACGATCTTCTCGGCTTGGTCGCGATCATTCTGGTTTCGCGCATCGTTCTCTCGATCCGACCGGTCACCGTCGCATCGAATGGACGCAGCGTCGCAATTGCTCGCGAGTACTTGGATCCGTTCATCTACGCCGGCCTCGCTGCGTGGCTGCTGATCACGTTCGTCGCTCGCACCTACTACATTCCATCGGCCTCGATGGTGCCGACGCTCGAAGTGCATGACGTGCTGCTCGTCGACAAGTTCGAGTATCGCTTTCACGCCCCGCGTGAAGGCGACGTCGTCGTCTTTCCTCCACCGATTCCAACCCCCGACGACTTCATCAAGCGGGTGATCGGTCTACCGGGCGAGCGCCTACACATCACCAAAGGCGTGGTATACATCAACGACGTCGCCTTGAGTGAACCGTACATTGCGCAAAAGCCCGACTACGACTTGAAAATCGCGAACTACGGTATCTCGGTCAACGACGGCTTCGGATGGCGTACGCTCGACCCGTCGGAAGCCAATATTCCGCCGAAATCGCAGTGGACCGCACCGGACACGATTCCGCCAAACTGCTTTCTGATGCTCGGCGACAACCGCAACGACTCGGAAGATTCGCACGTCTGGGGCTTCGCGCAAGACGGCGGCACATTCGCAACTGGCCCTCGTACGGGCGAGCACGCCGGGTTCACCGGTCGCGCGTTTCTGATCTTCTGGCCACTCAACCAAATGAAAATTCTCAAATAGCCGCGAATATCATCACCCGTGGTCCGGTTCGTGCAATTGCGCTCGCTCGCGAGCCTCGTGCTGCAACTTGCGATCCTTGGCGCGCTGATCGCCGCATTTTTCGTCCGATTTTGGCAAGTCTCGGGGCCGTCGATGTCGCCGCATGTCAGCTCCGGAGAATTTGTGATCGTCAACACGCTGGCGTTTCATTTCGGTACGCCGCAGCGCGGTGACATCGTCGCCTTTCGGCACGAATCGATTACCCCCGAGGTCTATATCAAACGCGTCGTCGGGTTGCCGGGAGACCGGGTACGGATCGATCGCGGCACGGTGTACCTCAACGGCGCGCATCTAGCCGAACCATACGTGCGCTACGGCGACGACCGCAGCGTGCCCGAAATGACGGTGCCGCCTGAGAGCGTATACGTGCTCGGTGACAACCGCGCCGTCAGCGAAGACTCGCGGATTTTCGGTCCCGTCCCGGACAGCGAAGTGCTCGGGAAGGCCATTGCCGGAATCTGGCCGCTGGGCTCGATCGGCGCGCTATGAAAGAACAACTCGACAAAGTCGTTCAGTGGTATCCCG
>DATHMY010000168.1:0-2985 GCA_035486535.1 Candidatus Acidiferrum sp. | reverse complement strand
CGGTCATATTTTCGCGCTCGAGGCGCTCGAGCGCGGACGCATCCGGTACGTGATGGCCGACCGCTCGCTGGTCTTCGAGCACCGGAACGAGGTAGGAGCCGGTATACGATTCCGGGTTCAGCGCCAGCTCCTCCGGCGTTCCCGTCCCGACCACGGTTCCGCCGCGATCGCCGCCTTCCGGTCCCAAATCGATCAAGTAGTCCGCCGTCTTGATCACGTCGAGATTATGTTCGATCACCAGCACCGTGTTGCCGGTCTGCACCAGCTTCTGCAATACCTCGAGCAGCTTGTGAATATCGGCAAAGTGCAATCCGGTCGTGGGCTCGTCGAGCACGTAGAACGTACGGCCGGTCGAACGGCGCGAGAGCTCGGTCGCCAACTTGACGCGCTGAGCTTCGCCGCCCGAGAGCGTCGTCGCCGGCTGGCCCATCTTGATATATCCGAGCCCGACCTCGCAGATCGTCTTGAGCTTGTTGTGAATGCGCGGAATTGCGGCGAACAGTTCGTTGGCCTCGTCGACGCGCATCTCCAACACGTCGGCGATCGTCTTCCCTTTGTACTTCACCTCGAGCGTCTGCGCGTTATACCGCTTGCCCTTACAGACTTCGCACGGCACGTACACGTCGGGCAAGAAGTGCATCTCGATCTTGATGATGCCGTCGCCTTCGCACGATTCGCAGCGACCGCCCTTGACGTTGAACGAGAACCGTCCCGGTGTGTAACCGCGCATCTTCGCCTCGGGCACCATCGAAAACAGCTCGCGAATGATGTCGAACGCGCCGGTATAGGTCGCAGGGTTTGAACGCGGCGTGCGTCCGATCGGCGATTGATCGATCACGACGAGCTTATCGAGTTGGTCGGCGCCTTTGACCGTTCCGTAGGTGCCGCCTGCCGGCTGATCGTGCAGATGCTGATTGAGCGCGCGCACGAGCACTTGATTCACCAGGGTCGATTTGCCGCTTCCGCTCACGCCCGTCACCGCGGCAAAGACGCCGATCGGAAAGCGCACGTCCACGCCGTTGATGTTGTTGGCGGTCGCCTTGCGCACGTCGAGCCAACCGCGCGGCTTACGGCGATGCTTGGGAATCGGAATGAACTTGCGTCCCGAGAGATAGGCGCCGGTTTCGGATTTCGGATTTGCGACGATCTGCGCCAGCGTGCCGACGCTGAGAATCTCGCCGCCTTCGGCGCCGGCGCCCGGACCGATGTCCACGATCACGTCGGCCACGCGCATCGTGTCTTCGTCGTGTTCGATCACGATCAGCGTGTTTCCGAGATCGCGAAGCGTCTTGAGCGTCGCCAGCAGCCGGTCGTTGTCGCGCTGATGTAAGCCGATCGACGGCTCGTCCAAAATGTACAACACGCCGACCAGCGCACTGCCGATCTGCGTTGCCAAACGAATGCGCTGCGACTCGCCGCCCGAGAGCGTGGTCGCCGAGCGCCCCAGCGTGAGGTAATTCAATCCGACGTTGGTCAGAAAGCCCAGACGCGCTCGGATCTCCTTGGTGATCTGATGCGCGATCTGCTCTTGGCGCGGCGTCAGCGTCAACGTCCGAAAAAACGCTTCCGCGTTTTCGATCGACATCCGCGTGACCGCATCGATGTTGACATCGCCGATCGTCACCGCCAACGCCTCGGGTTTCAGACGCGCGCCCTTGCAGCTCGGACAGGTCGAGGCCGACATGTACTTCTCGATGTCTTCCTTGACGTAGTCGCTGGAGGTCTCGCTGTAGCGGCGCTGCAGGTTGTTGATCACGCCCTCAAACGACGAACGATACTCCCACGTCTTGCCGGACTTTGAGGTAAAGGCGAAATCCTGTTCCTTCTCGGTCCCGTAAAGAATGACGTCGAGCACCTCGTCGGAGAGATTCTCAATCGGCGTCGTCATCTTCACGCGATGCTTGCGCAGCACGCGCTCGAGCTGCTGCAGATAGTACGGGTTCATCGAGGGGAAGCGGCCGCCGCCCAGACTCTTGCTCCACGGCACGATCGCACCGTCGGCGATCGACTTACTGCGATCCGGAATCACTTTCCAGGGATCGATTTCGATCTTCTCACCAAGACCGCTGCATGACGGGCACGCACCGTAGGGTGAGTTGAACGAAAAGAGCCGCGGCGCGAGCTCTTCA
This sequence comes from Candidatus Acidiferrum sp., assembly GCA_035486535.1. Taxonomy (GTDB): domain Bacteria; phylum Vulcanimicrobiota; class Vulcanimicrobiia; order Vulcanimicrobiales; family Vulcanimicrobiaceae; genus Aquilonibacter. The sequence continues at coordinate 856 of DATHMY010000168.1, read as the reverse complement.
AACGATATGCCGCAGTAGACGCAGGCAAACGCTTCGCTGAAGGTGAGCTCGTCCCACGTTTTTGCGTCCTGACCCTGACGCAGGACGGTGACGATGCCGGTCGAGAGCCGAAGCGTCGTTTCGATCGAGTCCGTGAGGCGCTTACGAATGTCGGGCTTGATGACCAGGCGGTCAACCACAACTTCGATGGTGTGCTTGCGCTTCTTGTCGAGGGTGATCTTCTCGCGCAGCTCCTTGACCTCGCCGTCAACCCGAACGCGTGCGAAGCCCTCTTTGGCAACTTCCTCGAAGAGTTTCGCGTATTCGCCCTTGCGCCCACGCACAAGCGGTGCCAAGACTTGAATGCGCGTGCCCTCGGGCAACTCCATGATCGCATCCACGATCTGCTCGCTCGACTGCGTGCTGATCTCGCGCCCGCAATTGTAACAGTGCGGCGTTCCCACGCGCGCATAAAGCAAACGGAGATAGTCGTAGACTTCGGTCACCGTGCCGACTGTCGAGCGCGGGTTGCGCGAGGTCGACTTCTGATCGATCGAGATCGCCGGCGAGAGCCCTTCGATATAGTCGACGTCGGGCTTTTCCATCTGGCCGAGAAATTGCCGCGCGTACGACGAGAGCGACTCGACGTAGCGGCGCTGTCCCTCGGCGTAGATCGTGTCGAAGGCGAGCGAGGACTTGCCCGAACCCGAGAGTCCCGTGATCACGATCAGCCGGTTGCGCGGCAGCGTCAGGTCGATGTTCTTGAGGTTATGTTCGCGCGCGCCCTTGATGACAATCGCATCGAGAGCCCGCGTGGGTGCCGGCGCCATACTTTCGGTAAACCCCCTCCGGGGCCGACTCGTTGCGGCCGCTAGAT
>DATHMY010000167.1:0-5329 GCA_035486535.1 Candidatus Acidiferrum sp. | reverse complement strand
CGCGACCTGGCAGTCGAGCGCGCTGACCGCAGCATACGCGTTGCACGTGCTCGAAAATTGGCGGCGGATTCGCGTGACGCTTGCGTCGGCAACGGCACCCGATTCACTTGGCGTGCGCGATCCGCAAAGCATCGTTTTGCCGCGGCCGCCTCCGGCAAGACAAAAACTCTCTCTGGCTGATCTCGGTGTAACGTCGCTCGACCAGCATGGCGAACGGGTCAGCGTGCAGATCCCTTTTACGCTTGCGCAGTTGGGCGGCGCGCCACAGCAGCTCGTCGCGCACCTTGCAATGCGCGCGTCGGCGGCTGGACGGTTGACGGTGCTCTTCGACGGCCGCGAGGTCAACGAATTTTCTTTTGCGCCGGGCGAGCGCGCGATCCGTGTGCCGTTGCCGTCGGCCGCGCTGCGTGGGTCGAATCTGCTGCATCTCGATGCCGCATTCGATCACCCGGCACGCTTCTGCGACAGCGCGGCGCCGTCGCTTGCGATCGACGATTCCAGTACATTGCAGTGGGCGGGTCGGGCTGACATTCCGCAGACCCTTGAGCGGCAAATTGGTGAACTCTCCGGGCGCGTCACGCTTGCGAGCGATCCGTCGATCTTCCCGCACGCATTCGCCGTCGTCGACGCGCTGGGTTCGATCAACCGCTCGATCGAGGCGCTCGACACGCGGACGCTGCCTGAGGCCTCAACGGTGCCGGGCTCGGTGATCGAGATCGGCGCTCCGCCAGACATCGCGCCGAATGACGGAAGGTCTTATGGTGAGGTGCGTATCGCGCCGGGCGATCGCATTCTGGTGTCGTATGTGGGCGATCCGGCGGTGCTCGATCGCCTCGTGCAGCTCGCGCCGCAACTTGCCGGCTCCAACGCAACGCGCTTCGTCTTTGGGACGACCGGTGCGGTCGTAAGCGAGGACGCGCCGCCGTTGACACGCACGCAGACGCGACAGCGCATCCGCATCGTGCTCTATGTTGCCTTCGGCATCGTCATCGTGATTGCAACCGCGCTCATCGCGCGCCGAGCGAGGCGCTTCTCGTGATCGTCACGGCAGCGATCGTCGCGCAGGACAGCGGCTATGCGCAGCGTGCGGCCTTTTATGATGCGGTGAACGCGCGCGACGACAAGAAAGCGGTCGAGATCGGCAAGGCCTACCTTCTCGCTCACCCGAGCGATGACGCCTTCGCGCTCGACCTCGCCTACGCGGAGCTGCGCGCCGGCGACAATGCCGAGGCCCAGGCCCTCTTTACCAGCCTGGCCGGATCAACTGATGCGAAAGTCAGCAGCGCGGCGCGGGCGCAGCTCGCGGTGATGTCAGGTGGTGGTGCGGATCATGGCTACGCCTACAACGCCGTGCAGTACGAGTCGCGCTTCAACGACGTCATCTTCGATGGGTTTAATTACTACAATCTCGCAGTCGCGAAGCATACGAATCTCTATGCGTCGCTCCGGTACACGTACGACACACAGTCGAATCCCGCGGTTGGGCAGATTTACTTCGAAAACTACATCGCGCCCGGGCTCGGTGTGCGCCAGTGGATAGGTTCCTATGGGTATGCGTATGCCGAGGCCGCCTATGCCTTCGGACTTGGCGGCCAGCGCAGCCTGGCTGAAACGCGCATTGGCTTCGCCGGATCGCGCGACTACGGGATGCTCAACGCCGATAAGCCGCACGCGCTGATCGACGGCAGCGTTGCGCAGTACTCGCGCTACGCAGGTAACGTCATCGGCTATCTGCAGATGCATTACGATGTGAGGCTCACCGGGCACTTGCGACCGGTCGTCGGGTGGCGCGCGTATGCCGATGCACAGCGGCTGACCTACAACAACTTCCTGGAAGTCCAGGAAGGCGCACTGTACTGGTTCACGCCGGGGCTCTATCTCGAGGGCCTCGGCGTGCAGGGAACCTACGACGGCCGCGGGGCACCGCTTGCAACCCCACGCGGCTACACGACATGGCGCGTGCTCTTGATTTCGGGGCTCGGCATCCGGTGAGTCCGATCACGCTCAGCTACGATCTCGCGTTGGGGGTGGGCGTTGCGATCGTTGCGGTCGCGATTCTTTTCGCGGTCTTCCGTCTCGACGACATGATTTTCGACGCGATGTACTGGTGGACGTTTTTCGTCCACCTCCACGCGACGTGGCGCGGCAACACGACGGTCGAAGAGTTGCACGAGTTGCCGCAACAGCGCATCGCGATCTTCGTCGCCTGCTGGCACGAAGAGGACGTCATCGAGCAGATGATCGAGTACGCGACATCGGCGATCGACTATGAGCACTTTGACATCCTGGTTGGGGTCTATCCGAACGACGATGCGACTCGAAGTAAGGTTGAAGCCTTGGCGAGCCGGTATCCCAACGTCCATGCGGTCGTCAACGATAAGCCCGGACCGACGACCAAGGCGCAAAACCTCAACTGCGTCTACCGCGCGATGCTCGCAATCGAGGGCGACGATCCTTTCGACATCGTCGTGCTTCACGATGTCGAGGACGTGATCCACCCGCTCTCGCTCCGGCTGTACAATCGCTTTGTTCCAGAGTCGCAGCTCTTGCAGATCCCGGTATTCGCGCTGGAATATCCGTGGTACGAATTCGTCGGATGGACCTACGCGGATGAATTTGCGAAGAACCACTGCAAGGACATGCTATTGCGCGAGCGGCTCGGCGCGTTCGTACCTTCGGCCGGGGTCGGCACCGCATTTGCGCGTGGCGGACTCGATCGCGTAGCCGAGAGCGAGCACGATCTCTTTCCCGAAGGCGCGCTGACCGAGGATTACCAGTTCGCCTTGCGCCTCTATCAGCACGGCTTGCGCACCTCGTTCGCGTTGCTGCGCCTATCACCGCAGCATTTGGGTCTCCCGAAGACGGCAGCAGCCTACATCGCCACCCGCGAATACTTCCCCAATAAAGCCAATGCGGCGATTCGGCAAAAGTCGCGCTGGGTCGCCGGCATCTGCCTGCAGGCGTGGCAGCGCACTGGGTGGCACGGCAATCTCGCGACGCGTTACATGCTTTACCGCGACCGCCGTGGATTGATCGGGAACTTGGGCGCGTTCGTTGGATACGTCGTGTTCGCCGCGTCGGTCGGGCTCGTCGTGTGGCACGCTTTTGACCGCCGCGTTTTCACGCCGATCGTGCCGAACGATCGTTGGGTCTGGGTGCTGCTGCTCTTCGTGCTGTTTTCGACGCTCCTCGAACTGGTACAGGCGGCGTGCTTCACCACCTGGATCTACGGACGGCAAGCCGGCTTGCTCTCGACCCTGCGCGCGCCCGTCGCCGCCTACATCAACGGCAGAGCGACGATCCGCGCATTGCGTACATTTTTCGGATCGCTCATTCGCGGCGAACCAATGAAATGGGCCAAGACGGCGCATGTTTTCCCGAGCAGCGCCACGCTCGAAACCTTCACGCGCGACGCGACGTCATAGTGGCACGAAGCGTTCGGACCGGCGGCGGTGCGCGGCGAGATAGCGCAGGTCCTCGGCGTAGGTGGTTGGATGGACGCGCGGCACCGGACGCGCCGCAAGCGTCGCCGGCTCGACATTTCGAAAGGTAAATGTACCGGTGTTGCACAGTGCCGCCGTTTGGCGATCGTCGCTCTCACGCAGGATGTCGACCTCAACGCAGATCGACGTCGCTCCGGTGTAGGTCACGCGTGCATTGTAGTGCAGCGTGTCGCCGGCGCGGACCGGAGCGTGGAAGTTGATACGGTTGACAGCGACGAGGAGCGCACGATCGGGCGCGACCATTTCGGCGCATGTCGCCGCAAGCAGATAGGCGCGATGCGTCACGTAGCCGCCCGAAACGCGCGCGGGCGCATTATCTCGCCCGACGTCGGGCGGATCGTAGCTATGCGCGTGTAAATTGCAGACCAGCAGTCCCGCGAAGCCGCGCCCCTCTTGCGCCATGTGGAGTTCGGCAAGCAGCGCTTCCTCGTCCGGCGAAGGCGGCGCGATTGCCGGGCCCTCGTCGCGTGCGGCGGCTCGGCGCGCGAGTGCCGCAGCTTTCCGGCGAAGATCGTCATCGTCTTCGTACGCGAGCAGCGGCAGCGTCGTTCCGCGCGGTTGCGCGACCATCGTAAAGTAGCACGAGCCGAAGTGCGCGGGCGCGGCGGCGGGCTGTTCGACGCGAATGCCGACTTCGAGCGAGCTGGTTCCAACGTAGTTGACGCGCGAAAGCATGATCATATCGCGCGAAACGTCGAGCGCGCCGCGCAGGCGAATTGCATCGATCGCTGCCGTGACGAAGGCGATGCCGGGCCGGCTCGGCGCTGCATAGGCCACCGCCGTTTGCTCCGCCAGACGATCGAGCACCTCGAGCATCAAGCCAAAACGAAAGCTCCGGCGTAGGCCCGGATCGACGCTGAGCGGGAGAATCTGGGTGACCGAGGTATCAGACGTACGCACGTTGCAGCCAGGTCGCCGCCAGCGCGGGGCGTTTGGCGCCTTCGACGGTCACCTCGACCTGCCAGGTCAGCGTGGCGCTCGCATCGTCGCTGCGTTGCACATCGACGAGGGCGAACGAACCGCGAATGCGCGATCCCGAGGGAACCGGTCCGATGAAGCGGATGCGATCGAATCCGTAGTTGAGGATCATGGCACAGCGGAACGGCGCGCATTGCGAGAGCAACGAAGGCAGCAGGCTCAAGGTGAGAAAGCCGTGCGCGACGGTCGTGCCATAGGGTGACTCGGCCGCCGCGCGCGCGGTATCTAGATGAATCCACTGATGATCGTTGGTTACGTCGGCAAACGCGGCAATCGTCGCTTGATCGATCGTAAGCCAATCACTCTCTACGGTCGTACCGCGCAATGCTTCGAGCTGATCGAGCGCGGTAATCGTCTGCTTCACCCGGGGTTCTCGCCGGTCAGCAGCGTCGCGTAACTCGCACGCAGCTCGCGTTTGAGAAACTTGCCGACGCCGGTGCGTGGAATCGCATCGACGAAGACGACGCGATCGGGAATCTGCCAGGTCGCGAGCACTTCCTTGAGCCACCCGCGCAGCTCGTCTTCGTTTAGCGTTTGCCCTTCGCGCACGACCACCGCTGCGACGGGACGCTCCTGCCATTTTGGATGCGGCAGTCCGAAGACACAGGCCTCACGCACGGCGGGGTGACCCATGATCGTGTTCTCGACCTCGACTGACGAGATCCACTCACCACCGGATTTGATGAAGTCTTTGACGCGATCGACGATATCGAGATAGCCGTACTCGTCTACCGTGCAGACGTCGCCGGTGTGGAACCAGCCATCCGGCGTGAACGCGATTGCGCTGGCACTCTCGTTGTTGTAGTACTGGGTCGTGACTGCATAGCCGCGCACCAGCAGTTCGCCGC
>DATHMY010000166.1:0-14882 GCA_035486535.1 Candidatus Acidiferrum sp. | reverse complement strand
CGCTGAGTTTCCGATCGATCCACGCTCATATACGGATCCCAATCATCCGACGTGGCCGTAAATCGAAAACTACAGAGGGTTCGGCGGCGTGGGGCTGGGCCGACCAGAGGGACCTGGCGTCGCACCACAATCAGCCGGGTTGAAAATGTACGCGCTGTTCATTGCGCCCGCACTGTACCCCGCCACTTCAGTTTCGTTGGCAAGACTTAGACCGAGAGCATTTTCTACCGAATCGTTCCAGTTAGCGCCCGCATATTCTGATGGACTATCGCTCACCGTGTATTGGTAGTTGATTGCCCACTCCGTTCCCCACGATGGACCTCCAGCAATTTCTTGCAAGACTAGCGTGCACAGAGCCGCCTGAATTTGCGGTTGCGCTCCACCGTCAGACGATCCGAGCGCACTCGCCAGAACCGCGTAGAAGTCCAACACCTCGTATGGATAATCAGCGCATCCGTCAGAGCCGGTTTCGCACGCAGTGGGTATCGGCGGAGAACAGTTATAAGCAATTACTCCGAGCGTGTTCTTCGTTTCGCAAAATCCTACAGCGGCGACGAGATAGTAGCACGCTCCGTCTAGGAATTGATCTCCCGCCGCACACGCCACCGTCACACTGACCGCTCCGGAATCCGGCGCCGATGCTTGCGTCGATGTTCCGTCGGAGACATCGACCGTGCACGCGCCCGGCGTCGCTCCGACCGTTGGTAACAGCGCCTGCGCATCCTCGCGTCCAAGGTTGGGATTCCAGGAGCCAAATGTGGCATTCTGACAGGTGCTCCCTTGCACAGCGAAATTTCCCGTCTGGCTTCCGCTTGTCGGCTCGTATGCGGCAATCACACCTGAAGCCGAAGAGCCACCGTTGTATGACAAGATGCAGCCGTCGCTCGCGACATTGAGATTCAGCGCTTGCGCAATCGACGGAGGCAGTGATGTATCCGGTGCACCGCTCGTTCCCGATTGAAACGCCTGTGCGTAGCAAGGCCCGGTATAGCTTGCCGCTCGCGCGACTCCGCCGCCCAACAGCGCGTTAATGACCGGCCCGAGCGCGAGTGCGAACGATCGCTCGCGATCGGCGATCTGGAGAATGCCCGTGGTGCTTTGCGCAACCGCGGCGCCGTTCACGCCGACGACAAGCGATGCCGGCCACGTCGCGAACGGTTGGCGCGCCGAAGCGACATTGATTGCAACCTGCACCTGTTCGCCGTATTGGTCTTGCACGATAAGCGTGCACGCGCCTTGAGCTAGTGGCGCGATCGCGACACTCGCCGTTGCGCGTGTGGTCGACGGCGCGCCCGTCGGCGTAAAGCCCAGCTCCGGCTGTGCATCCACGATCCCCGCGCAGGGGCCGCCAGCCGAGAGCAAGAGCTGCTGCGTATCGAATGTTTTCGAGAAGCCTACCGCGCTCGCGGGATTTCCCGCCGTAAGCGAAAGCGACGTGACCGACGGTGTAAGATCGCCCATCACTTGCACGGTTACCGTGCCCGACTGATTGAAATCGTCCGCGACAGTCACGCTACACATGCCGCCGTTGTGCAAGACCGGCGAAAGCTGAAACCACGCGGGCGGATCATTCGGATCGCCGAGCGGCCACGTGTACGGCGCGAACTCGGGCGGTGCCGGCGCAATGCCGCCTTGGCTCGCGGGGCTCGGTTGCGCGTACGGCCACGGACTTGCGAACGTTGCCGGGGGAGCGCCAGTATCTGATGCCTGCGTTTGACACGGTGCACCGTTCTGCGTCGAGGCATACCAGTGATAGTAGCCGTACTCGGCCGCTTTGAATTTGAGCGGACCGCTGTCGGTCGTATAGTGCGCCAGCAAATACGTCGGCGAGATATGCGGTGCATTCGGGGTTGGGGTTGGATCGGTCCCAGCAACAATAGGCACCGGCTCGTCACACGGCAGCGTCCGTGTCGCCGTTACGCCTTGCGGGCTCGTGAAGGTCAGCTCGATCCCGCCGGACGGGCACGGCGGTTGCTGCGCGATCGCACCAAAGGTTGGATTTTCTTGCGCGTCGAGCGTCGGATAATTTGCGCTGCCGGTCGGATAGCCGGCACTGTTCAAAAAGATTGCAAACGGCGGTTTCCCGAAATGCGCCTCGCTCACGGCTGCCGGACTGCTCGCGATCATCGCGCTCGTTGCGATTACCGCGTTGGCAGTATTGGGGCGGCCAGAATAAACGCGGAGAGTGAATCCCTGCGCACCGTGTGCCTGCGGTGCAAAGACGAGCGTTGCCCCGTTGCCACTGCTGGCCGCAATTGCTTTTGCGGTCGCGAGATTGGCATCGAAGTCGTCGAGCGCGCCGCGCAGAGCGGCCGGTCGCATCGAGAGCATCCAGTAACCGCCGGCTGCGAGCAAGATTACGGTGATGCCGACGGCGACGACCAGTTCGAGCAACGTGAATCCGGCTTCGCGTGCGCGCATGCACGGAGCAGTGCCCGATTAGTCCGAGGTGGAGACCTCGCCCATGCTCGTCCAGAACTTGCGCAACGCCTCGCACGCGCGCCCGAATGCCTCTTTGGTAATTTCGCCGTTCGGATCGCGGTCGTGCGTTGCAATCCTGTATGCCGCATGCAGAATTACGTTCGCATCGTAGAGCGCTTCGGCCTGAAAGTCTTTGAGCACACCGTAGACATCGGGCGCGAGCAGATATGCATCGAGCCGATCGAGTGATTCTTCAAGGCCGGCTTTATCGGTAATGCCAAGTTGGCGCGCGGAACGCGCGTAGGCGGAGACGTTCTTTACAATCGCGCCGAGCTGCGTTCGTAACGCGGTTAGCTCAGGCGCGGGCCGGCGATCAAGCGACTCGCGCATGGCGTGCCGGCTGCAACGCGGTCTCGAGCGCTTTCACAATCGGTCGCGCGGCATCATCGGCGTTTGCAAGCATTGCACGTAAAACGATGTTCGGCGATGCGCAGCGATTGTTTTCGTCGGGGGAAATTCTCTTGTCGAACTCGCCGGCGACGCTTGCGATTAGCCGCAATTGACTGCTCACGCTGGCGATGTGGCGGAGCTCTGCGATTCGCTCCAAGACGGCGGCGTCGATCTGGCTCAACACGCCCACCCGACGCGCCAACGACGGATCCGGCCCACCAGGTAGGGCGGTGGCGATCCGCGCCGACCACTCGCCGGCGTGGCGGGCCCCCGCCAGGGCCTGCGCGTCGCCGCCGAGGGCTACGGCCAGCACCGCGTCAATGACGGCCTCCACCTGAGCCTCGCGGACCCAGCCGGTCTCGAGGGCGGCCTCTGGGAGGCTCCGCAGCTTGCGCTCCGCCTCAAGGCGGGTCAGTTCGTGGAGCGACAGTTCACAGTCCATGGTGAGAGCGTAGCTGGGTAAAGCGGTCCAGGCCATCGTGGGATTTAAGTAGCCCAAAAGTCCTTTTTCCGGTAGGATCAGGAGTGATCGTCAAAAACTGCAGAAAGACTACCCGGTAGCGGGTATCTCCGCGTCTCCCCCCTTCCGGAAGGAGCTCTAATGCTGTCGATTTTCCTCGCACTCTTTATACATTTTATTGGGCACAGCGGCGTCGCAGCCATCGCTGGGGGTGGGCCAGTTGATCGCGCGGTGGTTCAGACGCCAGTCTCGTCGCCCGGACATCACGTTCACAAGATGGACACGAGCGGAGGCCCCACAACCTAAACCTAACAGTCGTTTCGGCCCATGGAGCGCGAATGCCAGAGGGGTGGCGCTCGCGGTCCGGAAAATCCGAGGGGTATGGATTCGAGGGTTGAGGTCACTCGGGCGTGGGATCTCTTCCACCTCGGCGCTTTTGCCGAGGTCGAGTCTTTTCTTTCGACCATCCCCAAGGACGCTGAAACCGAGCGCCTCAGACTCTGGATAGCGAATCGCCGCGGGGACAACGAATCCAAGCGGCGCCTTGGTGCATGGCTTGCGGAGCATGGCGGCGATAAACTTGCCGCCGTGGGGCGGGCGCATGAAAATGTCGCGTTAGCGGCGCTCAACCTTCCACGCAAAGAATGGCTGCGGGCTACTTCGAAGTGGGCTGAAGCAGAAGTCGCGTTTTCGCGCGCGGTTATCGCCTTTATCGACGGCGCGCCCGGAGAGGTCCGCAGGCATCTTGCGTCTGCGCTCCCGCAGATTCCCGAGCAGCGCGTTCGCTACGCGCAGCTACGCGCGTGGATTTACGGGCTAGTCGATGACTTTGAGCGGCAAGCGACGCATCTGCTGAGCGCGCTATCCCTGGCGCTCAAAGAAAATGTGGACCGCGTTCTCATCGTTCGCATCGCCGAGTCCCTCGCGCCTCTTGTGCGCGAAGTGGACCTCGGCGAACTAGGGGTGCGCGCCGAAGAACTGCTCGAGGGAGTCGCGTGGACTAGTGAAACCGCGACGGCGCGCTTCTATACCCACCGCGCCCTTGCATGGCGAAAAGCCCTTCGCGGTGACTGGGTTCCCGCGATGCATTTGCTTGATGCTGCGCTCACGATTGCACCGGATGCTACACGGAGAGGCCTCATATTTGCCGACCGATCCCGAATTAGCCTTGCGGCGGGCGAGCAGATTTCCGCCGCGTCCTCATGTGCAAATGCCCTTGATTGCTTTTCCGAGATAAATTGGGTTGGTCTGTCACGGGAAGAAGCGACGATAGTTTTTGGCGCAATGGACGTTCTTCGCGCAAATCGCGAAGTTGCTCTTCGGTTATTCTCGTCCGCGGCGAGTGAGGTCGTCTCGAAACTAATAGGTATGGCGCACGGTCGTCGCCTTGAGGGGTTCAAAACGTTCGCGCTTTCGCATCTCAGTGACGGTGCGGAGGCGCTCCAACACGCGCAGAATGCGTACAAGATTTTCAAAGAGCTAAAGTACAGCCATCGTGCGACAAGCTGCGCTCTCCGTGCAGTCGAGCTCGGCGGCGGCGCGCGTTGGCGCGAGCGCGTAGAACGTCTGGTCGCCGCTTACCCGCGTTCACTAGCAGCGCGTCAGTACGAGCGCATGACCACGCCGGTCGCCCGCGTCCGCGGTCGCATGAGAGAAGTCGCCGAATTGCTCGTTTCCAGCAACATGACAGCGCGCCAAATCGGCGAGACGCTGGGCATGGCCGAGGGAACGGTGCGCGTACACATCAAGCACATGAACAAGATTCTCAACGTCGAGAATCGATCCCAACTCGTGCGGTTGTTCCTCGAATCCGGGAGCGCCGCCTAACCCTTCGACTCGAGTGCCATCTCATACGCTGCGAGCATTTCGCGTGCGCTGTTACCCCACGCAAAGCGTTCGATGGCGGCGGTCCTGGCCGCTCGCGCACGCGCATCGTCGTCGCCGCGTAGCGCGGCACGCAGCGCCTCGATCCACTGTTGTTCGTCGGTTGCCGGCACGATGCGCGCGCCGTCGCCGACGATCTCGGGCAGCGAGGCTTGGTCCGAGACGACCGCCGGCACACCGGCGCACATCGCCTGCGCCGCCGCGTAGCCGAAGCCCTCATACAGCGACGGCACCGCGATGACCGCCGCAGTCGAGCACAGTTCCAACAATTCGGCACGCGGCACGTAACCGCGAAACTCGACGCGGTTCTCCACTCCAAGCGTTTGCGCGAGAAGCAAACACTCATCCTGATACGTCGTGTACGGACCCACCGACACCAAGCGCGCACGATCGAGAAACGGCAGCGCCTCGATCAGCGCCTCGAGATTCTTGCGCCGCTCAACCGTTCCAATAGCAAGGATCGTCCGGTTGTCGCCGTCGCGCCGCTCGAGCGCGCAATAGTCGCTCGCGACGCCGGGATATACCACGCGTACGATCGCGGGATCCAACTCGGGCATCACCGCGAGCAACTCTTCACGCGAGAAGGCGGAATCGACCGCAATCGCCGCGGCCTTCCGGTATCGATCGATCGAAAAGCGCCCGAAATAGTAGCGCGCGTACGGCCGCGCATGCGCCTGCACGCGTAGCCACGCCACGTCGTGCACAGTGACGACATAGGGAATCGCAAGACCGAGCGGGACCGTGCCCGATGCGCAGTGCACCACGTCGGGTGCAGCCTGGCGCACGCGTTGTGGAAACACCACTTGATCCCAGAAGACACGGCGATCGAAGCGCCACGGATCCAGTTTCTCATCGGCGAGGGCTTCGACCTCAACGTCGAGCGTTCGCAAAGCATCGATCAGGCCGCGGACGTATTCCCCGATTCCGGTCGCGGTGCCGACGGCAAGCTGCGCGTCGACCGCGACTTTCACCGCAGCGCCGCCTCGAGCGCGGGGATCATCTGCGCGTGCGGATCGACCACGCGTGCGCGCTGCAGATACGCCTGCGCGCGATCGCGCCGCCCTTCGCGCAGCGCAATCAAGCCCAGTCCGGCATAGGCGTCGCCGCCGGCCGGATCGATCGACACGCCATCTTCAAACAGCCGCTGTGCATCGGCAAGATCGCCCGAAAGATACGCGTTGTTCGCCGCCGAGAGCACGTAGCCCATATTCAGCGGCGCAAGTGCAAGCGCTTGCGCGTCCAGCGCGAGCGCCGTTGGATAGCGATGCAGCCACGCTTCGTAGTTCGCGCTGATCGCATACGATTCGGCCACCGCGTCGGGGTGCGTGCCGGCGGCAATCAGCCGCTCGCGAAAGCGCGCTTCTAGCTGAAGCGCCTGGGGTAAATTGTAGCGCGCGACCCGTGCGACGTCGCGCTGCACCGCATCGACGTCATCGGCAGCGAAGGCATACTCGCCGGCGAGCACGTCGTCGCCTTGCGCCTGCGCGATACGCGCCAGCAGCGCGTCGCGGCGCGAACCCGGCGGCATGCGCACCGCGTACGACAATGCGGTGGCGGGGTCACCTTGCTGTAGCATCGCATCGGCGAGCGCATCGTTGACGTACGCCGCGGGAGCAATCGCGTCGATCGCTTGGTACACCCGCACGCCAAAGGCCAACGGAATGTGCGATACCAACGCTTGCGGTGCGGCGCGCGCATAGAGCGCATCCGACGCGAATTGCACGAGCGCGAGTGCAATGACCGCGCATGCCACAACGACAGCGACGATCGCGCGCGGGAGGCGAGCGCTAGAACTTGATAGTGAAATTGACGTTGGCGTTGGTCTGCGTCAACGCGTTCGACGGCACGAGGTTATCTTGGAAGTGATACTGACTGGCCGAGAACGAAATCGCGCTTGCACTGCGCGGAATGCTATACGTCAGTTTGGCGCCGTAAACAGTGTTATTCGCATCCAGATTCGACGTGCCCGGCTGACTGTACGTGCCCAGCAGATGTTGCGTGTCGAATTGCAGGTTCGCGGTCAGCGAACGCGTGACCGGGACGGTCACGCCGGTCGCAAGCGTACGGCCGCTCACGTCAGCGTACGCCGGCACGAATACCGGCAGATTGTCGCCGGCAAGGTTGAGCGTTGGTGTCGCGCCGGTCGTCGTGAATTGCGGCGCACTCAAGGTCGCGTGCTCGAGTTGGCTCGAGAGATCGACGCCGACGTTGCGCGCGCCCGCGCGCACGTTGAGCGTAGCGCCGGCAGCCAGTGCACTGCTGTTGAAGTTCGTTGGCAGGGTCGGCGTGAGGGCGGCTTCGGCGTGCGGCGAGAAGTGCAGCTTGCCGAGTTGCACCGGCAGCTTCACGCCCGCGCTCTGCTCGCCCGGAGCGTTCACGCCCAAGCCCGGCGCAAACGCGGCCGATGGCACCGGCGTCACCTGCAGACCGGAAAGATCGAAGCGGTGCGAAGCCGGCGCGTCGGTCGGCACGGGCACGGCACTCTCGTAATATTCGACCGCCGGAACGCGCAGCTGCGCGCTCAGATCCGCGATCGAGTTCGAGTTCGGCCGCAATGTTATCGAGCGCGTGGGGGGCGCGAACGATGCATCCGCCAGCGGCGCGTTCGGTGCGGGAAGCTGCGCCACGACCGCGCGCGCGTTCACCGTCGCAACCGAGCTCTCATCAAATCGGAACGCAAGTTCGCGTAACGGCGTCTCCGCGGCATCGCGATCGCTCGCTTCTCCGAAGAGCCGCGTGAAAAGTTGGGTCGAGAGATCGACCGGTTGCGGTGCGAACGAATCGGTGAATGATGCGAGGGCAATGCCGGGCCAGAGTACTAAGGTGAGTACCCCAATCTGCAACGCGCAGAGCCACCGACGCATGATCCCTCCGTCATCTGCGGCTAACCACCCGTGGACCGCAGGCGACTTCTAGTATCGTCCTAAAAGGGCGGAGGTTTCAGTTAGACCCCGCCCCCTCGGTTGCCTCCGTCGGCTAAATAGCGGCGCGCGATGAGGACCGCGGCATAATCATCGATCGGACGCGGCGGCAACTGCATCCCCAAGGGAATGAGCCGGCGCCACCCTCGCGGCGGATGATCTGCAAAGTAGAGCGAGCGAGCGCGCAGCGTCGTTTCCCGTTCGTCGACATAGGTCACCGGAACGCCCAGGCCCGAGAGCACCCCGCCGAGTGTCCGAGCATTGGTCCCGGTCCCGACCGCAATCGCCGCGATCGTCCAACGCTCCATCAACTGGCGAACCCGCGCGCCGAAATCGTCGATCGGCTCGATTCCGAGGTCGTGCGGCCGGCCCTCATCGTCGACCACCGCAAAACCAACCTTGCGCGTGCCTGGATCGACGCCGAGAATTGTCACTTGGCCTGCGTAAGCGTCACGACGAGCGGAATACCACCCACGTGCGGATAGATGTCCTCGTAGGCGAAGGCGGTCATCACGTAATTTCCCTTACCGCTCGCAAGCTCGCGCTGCATTACGTCGACCGAGGGATACTGCTCGAGCACTTGGACATTGCCCGCCAGGAATGGCGGCAGCTTGAGCTGCGTGCGAATCGTGCTCGCGACGTACTGCTGTAGCTCGCCGATCGCGAGGCGCGGATCGGCGTGCGCGTTCCCCGGGATCTGAATCGAGGCGATCTCGCCGCCCTTTTTCACCAGCAACACATCGGGTATCAGATTCAATTCGAAATGCACCGGGTCGTTGCGGTACAAATTTTGCGGCGCGGTGACGAACATGATGAGGTTGCTTGCAAGGTTCGCTTCGGTCACCTGCGGGCCGCCGAACTCATCGGTGAGCGTCTTGTTGATGTTCGGCGGCGGCGTATAGTGTTTGAGTCCGCCGCGCGCGCCCTGATTCTGATTGATATAGGCGACCGACGCGCGATAGAATTGTTCGATCTCGCCGAGCCGCTGGTCGACCGAAGTCCCCTGTTTGATCGGCAAGAACGACGGCACCATTAGCGCATTGACCGGCACGACGAGTTCTCCGGTGTTGACCTTTGCTTCCAAGTCGCGCTGCTGCGCTTCGAGTTGTCCGATCCGCGTCGTGATCTGATTCATGCGAAAGAACGCCGTGCGCACTTCGCGCGACACCAGCAACGCTACGAGCGTGACAGTGAGTGCGATCAGCATGCCGGTGCCGATCGCAACGATCGTCGACGTGTAACGCGGGCGAATGCCGAAAAGTGTGAGGCGTCGCCGGCCGACCTGATGGCCGACGCGATCGCCAACGTACGCGATAGCGCCCGCGACGATCATGATCAGCAACACGCTGCCGCTGCCGCGGACGAAATCGACCCAGTTCATACCGACGCTGCCTGGCGCAGCCGCACCAAGCCGATGACGGTGAAGATGATGTTCGGTACCCACGCCCACAACGGTGCGAGCACGATAAAGCCCTGCGAGACGAACGAGAAGACCGTGAGTACGATGTAGTAGATGAACACGATGAGGACCGCGAGGCCGAAGCCAACGCCGGTGCCGCCGCCGCTACGCGCCGCGCGCATGCCGTACGGAATCGCGATCAACACGAACACGAAGCACGCAAACGGTTGCGCGAGCTTCTCCTGGTAAGTCGTAACGTACTTGCGAAACTCGGATTGCGTGAGCTGACCCGAGCGTACGATGTCGGCGATCTCTGCACGGCTCAAATTCTCAGGATCGTTTTGACTCAAGCGTTTGACGATGTCCGTTGGCTTCTCGCCGAGTTCGACCTCCTGTTCGGGCACGCGCGGTTCGGAGATCAGCGTGCCGTCCGGATTGAACCGGTACAGGCTCGCATTCTCGAGCTGCCACTGATCGGCCGCGAAGTCGGCACGGTCGGCGAAGATGATCTGTGTCGGGATATTATTGCGGTCGTACTGAATCAGCGTGACGTGCAAAAGTGCCTGCGAATGCTGTTCGTAGGAGGTCGCGATCGTGATCTGCTTGCCGCCCCCGGGCAACGGGGCCGACACGGTCAGATCGCGATTGAATGCACTGACGCGGTTGAGCACCTGGTCCTCAACCTGCGCCACCTGATCGGCGGCAAACGGCGCGATATATTCCTGAATAATGAACGTCGCCAGCGACATGACCAGCCCCGCCGCCAGCAGCGGGATCGTCATGCGGGTAAAGCTGATGCCGCCGGCTTTTAGTGCGGTG
Organism: Candidatus Acidiferrum sp.; assembly: GCA_035486535.1. Lineage (GTDB taxonomy): Bacteria > Vulcanimicrobiota > Vulcanimicrobiia > Vulcanimicrobiales > Vulcanimicrobiaceae > Aquilonibacter. The sequence continues at coordinate 4,528 of DATHMY010000166.1, read as the reverse complement.
ATCTCGCTCTCACCCGAGAGGCGCTGAATGGCAAGCAGCGTGCCGAGCAAGAGCGCCATCGGAATGACCAGACCCATGTAGCCCGGCAATGCCCACAGGAAGATTTCGATTGCCGCCCACAGCGGCACGTGTTCGCTGGAGACCAGACGGCCGATCGTGAGCAGTTGGGTCGCGGCGAAGATCAGCGTAAAGGCCGAAAGCCCAAACAAGAACGGACCGCTTAACTCGGTGAGCATGTAGCGATCGAGAATCGAGAGACGCCAATAGCGCTGTGCGCGGCGCAAAGAGAGTGCAACCGACACTAGAGCCGGAAACCCTCACCCAGGTAGAACGTGCGTGCGATCGGCGATTCGAGCACTTCGTGCGCCGTGCCCGAGACTTCGATTCGTCCGTTGTTCATGATGTACGCACGATCGACGATCGCCAGCGTCTCGCGCACTTGGTGATCGGTAATCAAGATGCCGATGCCGCGGTCGCGCAGTTGCCGGATCATCGCTTGAATGTCGGCGACCGCAATCGGATCGATGCCGGTGAACGGCTCGTCGAGCAACAGAAACGCGGGCTCCATCGCAATCGCGCGCGCGATTTCAACGCGCCGGCGCTCGCCGCCCGAAAGACTGTCGCCGCGAGCGTTGGCCAGTTTGCGCAAGCCGAACTCTTCGAGCAAAACCGGAAGCCGGCGATTTTGTTCGGAACGGGGCATGCCGTTCTGCTCCCAAATCAGCCGGACGTTATCGCCGACCGAGAGCTTGCGAAAGATCGAATTCTCTTGCGCGAGATAGCCGATGCCGTTACGCGCGCGCTGATACATCGGCTTACCCGAAAGCTCGACCTCGACACCATTGCGATCCAACACGACGCTGCCGCCATCGGGCTTGACCAAGCCGACGACCATGTAAAATGTCGTCGTTTTGCCCGCGCCGTTTGGCCCGAGCAGCCCCACGACCTCGCTCTGGTGCACTTCGGCGCTCACCCCGTTGACAACGGTGCGCTCGCCGTAGTTCTTCACCAGCCCGCGAATCTTGATCCAGCTGTCGTTGTTGTTCATTGCATCCGTGTGTGCGTCAAGGAGATATCCGATTCAAAGCGATTGCCCGTCGCGCGAAAGCCCGTGGCGCTGGTAAACGCCACGTGTCCCGTGCCGTAGAGCATCTCGGTGAGATGGTCGTAGGTCAGCGAATCGCAGCTCAAGGTCGTGCCGAGGTTATTTCTCGCGCGCACGCCCCCGAGCATCTGGATCGTATTCGTCACCTGATCGACGATAGCTTGCGGCGCGGTGGCCATCAGCGTCGAGCCGTCTTTGCCGTGAAACGTCACTCGCACGTCTTTGAAGCTGCTGCGGGCGTTGCCTTGACCACCGATGCTTTCGAACGAACTGGCTAGCAAGTCGTATTGGACGCGGTTGCCGTTCGCCTGCTCCACGAAACGCACCGGTTGCTGCGAGGTTCCCCGCCCGGTAATTTTGAGTGAGAGCGCGCTTGAGGTGGGCCTGGGATTCGGCGTCGGCGTGGCAGTGACTTGCGCGCTTGGATTGCAGCCGCACAGAGCCGCAATCACGAGCAGCATAGCGGTAATGCGCGCGATCATGCATCACCCGCGCCGTGCTGGGCGGCGGCTAGCGCGAGCGCAAGCATCGGGACCAGCAAACCGAATATCACCACGCTCACAGTATCGATGAGGCCTTGCACGAGCGCGCCCACGACTCCCGCCGCGATCCCGGTTGCGAGCAACGCGGTGTGTGACGACGCATGGACGCGGCGATACCACTCGCGCGCGAAGCGCCAAATCACCCAGCAAAACGCCAGGAACCCTACGATGCCCAGCTCGGCCAAAAAGGTCAAATACATGCTATGCGCGTGAAATGCGGTCGCATCGCCGTCGGGGAGACGCACGAACGGATAGATTTTCGAGAATCCGAACGGTCCGACGCCGGTCAGCGGAAAACGATCGATCACACCGAGTGCCGCTTGCCAGATCGAGAGCCGGGTGAAATTCTCACTCGGATTGTGGTGCTCGTTGAAGAGCAGAAGCACGATCGCCACGCCGACGACGACGATGGCCGCACCCTGCGCAAAACGCGCGCGCCCTGAACGCGCCTGCATCACGATCAGGAACGCCAGACCGGCTGCCAGTCCAACCCAACCGGTGCGCGAGAACGTCATCACCATCGTGACTGCACCGATTGCGAGCGTGATCCACGCAATCGTGCGCAATGCCGCGCTGCGCGCGCAACGCGCCAGCGCATAGGCGATCGGCAAGAGGAAGAGCAGATAGCCCGCAAGTTCACCCGGCAGTACGAATGTGCCCACCGCGCGACCGTTCGCGATCGTATATTGCACCGCCGGTGTGCGCGTCACGACCATCGCGATTGCCACCGTGCATGCAAAGAGGCCGGAGAGGAGATACGCCCACCAGACCGTTTTCGCCAAGCCCGGCACGAGGTCGTAAAAGCGCGCGTTGTGCGCGTGCCACAAAATGCTCAGCACAAAGATGCCGAAGAAGACGGCGCCGTCGCGCAGGTTGAAGCCCAGCAGCAGCGAGAGAAGGCATGCCGCCAGCCACACCAGCAACGGCGGCACCAGCACCGGCATCGTGCGCGGCGGCTTCGCAAGCGCCACGGTGGCGACGACCGCCAGCACCAGCATCGCGCACAACAACCCAATCGCGATCGGCAACGGCACGACCGACACGCCGGGAAACGCCACGTTGGTCAGCGTGATGAAGCTGGGGAAAAATGGCACGCTCGCAAACGCGATCGCGGTCGCGACGAGCTGCGCGCGATTGAGTGCGGTCATCGCAGGCGCTCGTCGATCGCGCGTGCGATCGCAAGTGCGCCGCCCGGGCCGCCCATGCGCTCGCGCCCCTGCGCACCCATCGCGGCGCGACGTGACGCGTTGTCGAGCAATGCGCGCAATTCGGCAGCGGCTTGCGCGGGCTCACCGGGCAACACGGCCAGCGCATCGCCGAGCAGGCCATGCTGACGCATGCGATACCAGGTCGTCTTGCGATCGCGCTCGAGTTCGAACGCGACCACCGGTACACCGGCTGCCGCCGCGGCTTCGTTAGCGGTGCCGGCTTGGCCGACGACAAGCTGCGTGCGCGACAGCAGCGGTCCAATTGCACCGGTCCACGCCCGCGCGATTACCCGATCTCCGTCACGCAGGTCGAATGGAATGCGCGCATCGTCGCGCGCGTCGACTCGCCAGCCGTCCTCACGAAAGCCTTCGGCAAACCTCGCGGCGTCCAGCAACGGCGCGACCGACATCACGGCGCCGAGTTCGGGACGATCGGCTGCGAGGCGGCGCACGACCTCGAGCAGGAAGCGCGCGTCGCGATACGAGCTCGCACGGCTCCCGGGAAACACCGCCAGCATCGGCGCGAAACCGGTCGCGGCAGCATCGGCCCGCGCGTCGTCCGCACCGTCGAACAGGTCGACGATCACGTTGCCCGGCGCGAGCGCGGCGACGTCTTGCGCGCGCAAGCGCGCCGCAGTTGCTTCGTCACGCACGAACACGCCGTCAGCGCGACGCAACACGCGCCGCTCGAAGAAGCCGTATGGCGCCACGCGCACGCTCTTAGCTGTGCCGACATAGGTCACCGGCGAGCGGACCGCGAGCGCCATCAGCAGCGCGAACACGTCGCCGATCGCGACCACGCGATCGTACTCGCCACGCGCGCGTTTCAAGAAGCGACGCTGCGCATACGTCAACGCTAGCAATCCGTTACCGACGTCACGCACGATGTTGCGCACATTGCCCATCGCCAGAAGCCCGCCGCTGGGCATCGCGCGGCGCGGACCAACTTCGCGCATACGCGCCGACCGGCTCTCACCCACCAGCGGAAAATGATCGATCGCCACGTCGGGTCGCAGCGCGTGCAGCTCTTGCGCGATGCGGTCGGCAATCGCAATTTCACCATTGCCGTTGCTCACGAAGAGCACGCGCGGCGGCACTTATGGCGCGCCGAGGAGCGGCAACAGCGTGAAGTCGCGCATCGTAAATCGCGCACGCGTCGCGTCATAGTCGAGCTCGCTACGCGAAACGTATTGCCCGTATGGCCCGGCGTGGACGATCGGCACGCCGTTACATATCTCCGGTGCGAAGAGCGTGTCATGACTGTGGCCGCCCAGGATGAGATCGATGCGCGGCACGCGCTGCGCGAGTTGACGATCGAGCGAAAGACCCACGTGCGAGAGTACGATGAGCATATCGCCGTCGGGCACGCGTTCGGCGTGCGGCGCCACCGCATCCCACGGATCGAGAAAGCGCCAGCCGAAGACCCGTTCCCACGGGCTGCCGACCGGATACTGCATGATCAGCAAGCCCAGCACGTGGACCGTCGTCTCTTCAAACCGCATGGTCATCGAGCGCAGAAACGGAAGCTCGCGCCCCTTGGTGTCGAGCAGATTGCTGCACACCAGCGGATGCATCATCTTGTGCGCGCGCGCGCGCAGCAGCGGATAGAGGTAGTGAAATTCGCGGTTGCCGATCGCCTGCGCGTCGTATCCGGCGGCATCGAGCTCAGCGAT